>CANNIM010000102.1 GCA_947505195.1 Actinomycetota bacterium | reverse complement strand
GTTAATACATCGTGAACAACTTGAGAGAGCTCGTCGGGCAACATTCCACCATTTGTGTCACATAGCGCGATTACATCTGCGCCTGCTTCTGCAGATACGCGAACAACTTCAAGGGCATAGGCCTTATTAGATTTATAACCGTCAAAGAAATGTTCGGCATCTAGAAAAACCCGTTGGCCACCTGCACGTAAGAATTCAATTGAGTCCTTTATCATCGCGAGGTTCTCATCCAAATTTGTTTTTAGCGCAAGATCGACATGGCGATCATGGCTCTTTGCTACAAGGGTTACACCGGCGGCGCCAGAATCTTGGAGCGCACGAAGTAGAACATCATCTGCTGCCTTTACATTTGGCCTGCGGGTAGCACCGAATGCCATGAAAGTTGCGTTCTTTAATTTAAGTTCAGTCTGAGCGCGCTTGAAAAATTCAGTGTCCTTTGGATTAGCACCGGGCCAACCGCCTTCGATAAAACCAACACCAAGATCATCAAGGTGACGAGCAATTGCCAACTTGTCATGAACTGAGAGATTTAGCCCCTCTTGTTGGGCGCCATCTCTAAGAGTTGTGTCGTATATATGAAAGTTGTCATTCATTTAGCAGACCTTCACATTCCAACCATGCTTGTCTTCGATAACTCCATGTTGGATGCCGAGAAGTGTTTCGCGAATCTGCTTTGTGATTGGACCAGGAGTTCCATCACCAGTGGTCCAAGTTCCGTACTGACTCTTTGCGGCACCGATAGCACTTACAACTGCTGCAGTTCCGCAGGCAAAAATTTCAGTTATCTCGCCACTAGCCACACCATCGCGCCAATCATCAATTGAAATCATCGCTTCTTCAACTTTATAACCCAAATCTTTAGCAACAGTAAGAATTGAATCGCGAGTGATTCCTGGAAGCAAAGTTCCAGTCAATTTAGGGGTTACAACAGTGGCACCTTTTCCAGAACCCTTAATGAAGTAAAGATTCATTCCACCCATCTCTTCAACCCAACGACGCTCTATTGCATCTAGCCAGACAACTTGATCGCAGCCCTGAGTTGCAGCTTGTTTTTGGGCAACGAGTGATGCCGCATAGTTTCCACCACATTTTGCTTCGCCTGTGCCGCCAATTGCTGCGCGCACATATTCAGTTGAGATCCAAACTGTTACCGCGACGGCGGCATTGAAATATGCACCAGCTGGAGTTGCAATAAGCATGTACATCGCTTTATTTGAAGGGCGCACACCTAAGCCAACTTCAGTTGCAATCATAAAAGGGCGGATGTATAAAGATTCACCAACTTTATTCGGAACCCACTTACGGTCTTGCTTAACTAACGTTGAAATAGTTTCAATAAAGTCTTCAACTGGAAGTTCTGGAAGAGCTAAGCGCGCGGCACTTCTTGCAAAGCGACCGGCATTTGCATCTGGACGAAATAACGAGATGCTGCCATCAGGTTGGGAATATGCCTTCATGCCTTCAAAGATTTCTTGGCCATAGTGAAAGACCGCGGTTGCTGGATCTAATGAGATTGGTCCATAAGCTTTAAGTTCCGCTTCACTCCAACCTTCGGCCTCGCTCCAATTGATTACAACCATATTATCGGTGTAATACTTTCCAAAACCGCCAGCCGCTATTTTTGCATCGCGATCTGAATCTTTAACTGGACTTGGATTAGGGTTTAGTTTTAATCTCATTTTGCACCAGACACACCTGCTGCTAGCGCATCACCAATTTGTGTAGTGCTGCGTTTTGCATCGCCACGAGTTAGAAGATCTGCTGCAACCGCACGTTCGATATCTGCAGCGGCATCAGTTAAACCAAGATGTGAAAGCATCATCGCAACTGACATTACTGTCGCGGTTGGATCGGCAAGTGACTTACCTGCAATATCCGGAGCAGAACCATGTACTGGTTCAAACATAGAAGGAAATTCACCTGTTGGATTTATGTTTCCAGATGCAGCTAGTCCGATACCACCACAGATTGCTGCAGCAATATCGGTCAAGATATCCCCAAAGAGGTTATCGGTAACAACTACATCGAAACGCTCTGGGTTTGTAACGAAGAACATTGATGCGGCATCAACATGTAAGTAATCAGTTGTTATATCTGGAAACTCTTTTGCAACTTCATTAAAGGTGCGAGTCCATAGGCCGCCGGCACGAGTTAAAACATTGTTCTTGTGAACAAGTGTTAACTTCTTGCGTGGACGTAATTGGGCGCGAGCAAAAGCATCACGGATAACGCGTTCAGCGCCACGACGAGTATTTAGGCTCTCCTCAGTTGCGATTTCATCTTTAGTTCCAGCCGCAAGGGTTCCACCGGCTCCAACATATGGGCCTTCTGTTCCTTCACGAACAACTATGAAATCGATTGAATCTGAATTTACAAGTGGTGACTTAACACCAGGATGTAACTTCGCTGGACGGAGATTTACATAATGATCAAAGGCGAAACGAAGTTTTAATAATAGGCCACGCTCTAGAACGCCACTTGGGACAGTTGGATCTCCGACAGCGCCAAGAAGAATTACATCGGCCTTAGCAAGTTCTGCCATTACAGAATCGGGAAGAGTTTCACCAGTCTTGTGCCAGTACTTTGCACCAAGCTCGTAATTGGTCTTCTTAAATTCCACACCATAATTAGCGGCAACGACATCTAGAACTTTAAGTCCTTCAGCAACAACTTCAGGACCGATGCCATCGCCACCGATTACAGCTAAATTAAAACTCTTCATGATTTCCCAACTTATCCGATCAGTTTAACTGCTTGGACTTGCTTGGCGCCGGTCTCTTTCTTAAGTTCTGTAACAACATCGCTCGCAACGCCTGAATCAACAGTCAGGACCATTAGTGCATCGCCGCCAGCGCTATCGCGGGCTACCTGCATTCCGGCAATATTTATCTTCGCCTTGCCAAGTGCATTACCTACGATTCCAACAATCCCTGGACGATCGGTGTAACGCAAGAACAATAGATTCTCAGTTGGTGCAAGGTCTAAATCAAATTCATCAACAGCGATGATTTTTTCAACTTTACGGATACCCATAAGAGTTCCATTTACGATAACAATTCGGCCATCATTTAACGCTGCATGCAAGGAAATCATGCTGCGATATTCCGGACTC
>CANNIM010000101.1 GCA_947505195.1 Actinomycetota bacterium | reverse complement strand
GAAGGTCACTCTCATTGTTTTCAACTGTTGTAAAAAGCCCAGCAAGCGGAGCAGTTCCAAGACTTAAGCGGGTAATTTCTACAGGAACGCGCTTCATCCTAACTTTCTGGCTATGACGCGGCATGAAATTTATCGTATAGGATTTTTACTAATAAGCGAAGAGTTCACGTCCAAAATTGCAAAGGAATCGCATGCCAAAGATCACCGGCTTTAAAACCGTAGATGTCAGATTTCCAACTTCCCGCGGGCTAGATGGATCTGATGCGATGAATAAAGAACCAGATTATTCTGCAGCACTGGTAATTCTTGAGACCGATGACCCGAAACTTCAAGGACATGGTTTTGTATTTACCTGCGGCCGAGGGAATGATTTGCAATGCGCTGCAATTGAATTATTAGCTCCATATGCTGTTGGTCGCGATATCGATGACCTAGCAAAGAGCATGGGCGAATTCGCAAAGAGTTTAGTTAGAGATTCTCAAATTCGCTGGCTTGGACCAGAAAAAGGCGTGACTCAAATGGCAGCGGGCGCCGTTGTAACAGCAGTCTGGGATCTTGTAACAAAAAATGCGAAGAAACCACTTTGGAAATTTCTTTCAGATATGTCACCCGAAGAGATTGTCGAGCTTATTGACTTCCGTTACATCACCGATGCGCTGACTCCTGATGAAGCGTTAGAGATTTTGCGCAAGGCAGAACCAAATCGCGCTGCGAATGAAGCAAAATTATTAGAAGTTGGATTACCTGCTTACACAACAACTCCAGGTTGGCTCGGATATACCGACGAGAAAATGGTTCGCCTTGCTAAAGAAGCAGTTGCTTCTGGATATAAATTAATAAAATTAAAGTGTGGGGGAAGCCTTGAAGATGACAAGCGCAGATTGCACCTTGCTCGTGAAGCAGTAGGCCCAGATATCAAAATCGCAATTGATGCCAATCAAGTTTGGGATGTAAATCAAGCGATTGAATGGATTAAAGGAATTGGCGATGTAAATCTGCACTGGGTTGAAGAACCAACAAATCCAGATGATGTTCTTGGCCACGCTGCAATTGCAAAGGCAATTGCCCCAGTACGTGTTGCAACTGGCGAACATGGCATGAACCGCATTATTTTCAAACAGATGTTGCAGGCTAAATCATTTTCATTTATGCAGATAGATGCAACTCGCGTTGCAGGCATAAACGAGAACTTGGCAAATATTTTGATGGCTGCAAAATTTGGAGTTCCAGTCTGTCCGCATGCTGGGGGAGTTGGCTTATGCGAATTAGTCCAGCACCTTGCAATGTTCGATGCGGTTGCAGTCACTGGCCATCATGCTGACCGAGTTGTTGAGTTTGTTGATCATTTGCACGAACATTTTGTAGTACCAACAATCATTAAAAACGCACATTACATGCCGCCCCTAAAGCCAGGTGCTGGTGGCGAAATGTTTGCCCAAACAATTTCAGACTTCACATTCCCAACCGGAAAAGAATGGATAACAGCATGAATACAGAGTTCGCAGGATTAACCGCAGTTGTAACTGGAGCAGGTTCAGGTATTGGACTTGCAACAGCAAAGATTCTTAAAGATCGAGGCGCAACGGTTTACGGCCTCGATCTTGCAGAAGGTGGAATGTCAGGTGTTGCAACTTGGGTACATTGCGATCTCGGTGACGATGCATCAGTGGCTAAAGCATTTGAAGGAATTACTAAGTTAGACATCCTTATTAATAACGCTGCAATCAGCGCGGTTGGAACTATTGAAGCCAATCCATCTGAAGAGTGGCTAAAGGTTATGAATGTGAATGTTCTTGGAATTGTTCGCACTTCTAAGTCAGCGCTACCTTTACTTCGCAAGAGTAAATCGG
This sequence comes from Actinomycetota bacterium, assembly GCA_947505195.1. GTDB lineage: Bacteria > Actinomycetota > Actinomycetes > Nanopelagicales > Nanopelagicaceae > AAA044-D11. The sequence continues at coordinate 1,318 of CANNIM010000101.1, read as the reverse complement.
CAGCAATTGTTAACACTTGTTCTGTTGCTGCAACTGCGGGAATTCCAAAGCGTGCGGTTTACAGCGCATCCAAAGGCGCGGTTCTTTCGCTAACACTCGCAATGGCGAATGACCATATTGTTGATGGTGTTCGCGTTAACTGTGTTAATCCAGGAACCGCTGATACTCCTTGGGTGCAACGTTTACTTGCACAAGCAGCAGATCCAGTTGCCGAGAGAAAAGCACTCGAAGCGCGTCAACCACTCGGTCGCCTTGTTTCATCTGAAGAAGTTGCTAGTGCAATCTGTTACTTAGCGAGTCCACTTCAAGGATCAACAACTGGAACATCGTTAAATGTCGATGGTGGAATGCAAGGGTTACGCATCCCTAAGTAGTTCTACTTCTCTTCGAGAATTAACGAGACGGAATTGATGCACCATCTTTGATCAGTTGGCACTTCATAACCTTCACCTTCAAAGACGTGTCCTAAATGCGATCCACAATTTGCACAACGAACTTCAATTCGAACACGCATTCCGAGTGAGCGATCTTCAATTAATTCGACAGCGTCATCCGTAGTTGGTGCATAGAAAGAGGGCCAACCACATCCGGAATGAAACTTGGTTTCACTTCTAAATAGCTCGTTGTTGCATGCTTTGCACCGATAACTTCCAACTTTGTCGGTATCTGTGTACTCACCTGTGAATGGTCGCTCAGTTGCACCGTGACGCAGAACTTCAAATGAGATCTGATCGATTTCAGAAGCCAGTTTGGCATCATCAATCTGCACGGGATAGTTCTTATTTGAGCTGATTTCACTGGACATGTCCGCATATTACGCAATCTTCGCTGGGCTTGCCACAGATAGAATTACCTCGTGCGCAAATTGCTAAAACGAGTTATCAAGCTCTTTACTGATCGCCGAACTTGGGTGCGCCTCATTTTGGTTTCGGCAATTGCATCCGGTGTTGCCTGGCAGGTTGGCGACTTATTAATCAAAGACGGTGGCGTAGTAGCCGCAATTATCTGCGCCTTGAGTATTCGAATTTCTCTGTATAAATCAGTTCGAGAAGGTTTTGGCCAAATTGTCGGAACGGCACTCGGCGCTGGTGTGGCACTCGCTTGTGTTTCGCTATTTAATTTTGGAATTGTTTCCGTAGCACTAACCGTTCTCTTCTGCTCTGTGGTTGCTCGCGCACTTCATTTAGGAGAAGTTGCATCGGTAAACGTTCCTGTTACTGCACTGATTGTTATAGGACCTGGCTTAAGTGAGAGCACTGCGCTCTCGAGACTTTCTTCAACGCTTATTGGTGCCACAGTTGCCATTGTTTTCTCATAT
>CANNIM010000100.1 GCA_947505195.1 Actinomycetota bacterium | reverse complement strand
TGGCCCGCGAATTATCTGAGAAATACCCTGTTGCACTTGTTAACTCTGTAAATCCTTATCGCATTGATGGTCAGAAGACTGCAAGTTTTGAAGTTGTAGATATGTTAGGAGATGCTCCAGATCTGCACGTACTTCCAGTAGGAAATGCTGGAAATATCACTGCATATTGGATGGGCTACAAAGAGTATTTCAAAGATGGAATTGCTAAACAGTTGCCACAGATGTGGGGCTTTCAAGCAGCTGGTTCAGCACCAATAGTTCTTGGTGAAATAGTAAAGAATCCAGACACTATTGCAACTGCAATTCGTATTGGAAATCCAGCATCATGGCAACAAGCTATTGAAGCGCGTGAATCATCTGGTGGCTTGATTGATTCAGTAACTGATGAAGAGATCCTTGCGGCATATAGTTTAGTTGCTGCTAAAGAAGGAGTCTTTGTTGAACCTTCTAGCGCAGCAGGAATTGCGGGGCTAATAAAGAAGCAGAGCCAAGGAAAGTTACCTAAAGATAAGCGAATTGTTATTACTGTTACAGGAAATGGCCTGAAAGATGTTGGCTGGATTTTAGATCATGCTGAAGCGCCAACTGTTATTCCAGTTGATGTTAAACGCGCAGCAGAAGCGATTGGACTTGCATAATGTCATCAGCTAAAGCTCGCCTAACTTTTAAAGCCACAATGGCACAAGTAAGTGTGCCTGCAACAAGTGCAAATCTTGGGCCCGGCTTTGACACACTTGGTCTTGCGCTAGATCTTCGTGATCGTTATGCCGCACAAGTTTTAGATGATGCCACATTTGATGTTGATGTATCAGGTGAAGGCAGCGCTGAAGTTAAAAAAGATAAGAACAATTTAGTTATTAAGGCGATGTTGCATGGCTTTGAACATATGGGGCAGAAGCCAAAGGGAATCGCGCTTCGTCAATTAAATGTGATACCTCATGGTCGTGGACTTGGCTCTTCGGCTGCAGCAATCGTTGGCGGTTTGGCACTTGCACGCGCCTTAGTTCTAGGTGGCGAGCAGTTGATGACAACAGATGAAATGATTGCACTCGGAACAGAACTTGAAGGGCATCCAGATAATATTGCTGCGGCTGTTTTAGGAAGCGCAACTATTGCGTGGACTGAAAATAACGTGGGTCGTGGAGTTAGCATCAAAGTTAATCCAAAGATTAAGGCTCTGCTCTTTATCCCAGAAAGCCATCTTGCAACTGCAAAAGCACGTAAATTGTTACCAGAAAATATTCCGCATCAAGATGCAGTTCTAAATGCATCAAGAGCAGCGCTATTGGTTCATGCGATTGAATCGCGTCCGGATTTATTGTTGGAGGCTACTGAAGATTTGTTGCACCAAAATTACCGCGCTGAAGCGATGCCAAAATCAATGGCACTTGTAACTAAACTTCGCGCCGCTGGTGTTCCTGCAATGATCTCGGGAGCGGGCCCATCTGTTCTCGTGCTTCACACACTGGATGACCTTGAGGTAGAAGCAGTTATAAAGGTTGGGGCCGGCTCATTTACCGCTCAAAAATTGGGTATTTCAACACACGGAGCCGAGTAGCCAGAATTTTGCCCAAGGGTGAGGGCATATGCTAAGTTTTCCCTCATCTGGTAGCCGAGAAATCGTCGGTAAGTAAATCTAGATAATCAATAAATTCGCTAAATTAAAACTCTTTCCTTTAGCGCAAACACAGAAATGAAAAAGTAAAAAATATATGGCAACTACAAAAGCTACTGCAAAAGAATCTGGCGAACTTTCAGCGATGCTCCTTCCTGAGCTAAAGAAAGTTGCAGGCCAACTAGGCATCGAAGATGCCACATCAATGAAGAAACCTGACTTGGTTCAGGCAATTGGTGATCTTCAAGCAGCAAATCGCGATGCCGCAAAGGCTGAACGCGAAGCTCGTCGAGCAGAACGCGATGCCCGCCGCAAGGGTGGAAATAAAAATTCAAATAACAACTCCAATCAGAACAACAACAATCAGAACGATTCCGATGATGGCGAGAACCAAGGTTCAAATCCAAATGACGCTTCTGATGCTGATGTGAATAAGAAGGAATGGACTGGCGGCGGAAATAACCGTAATGATCGCCATAACAACCGTCGTGATCGTGGTGATCGTGGTGATCGTGGGGATAGAGGAGATCGCAATAACCGATTCCGTGATCGCGGAAACCGCGAAGAGCGCGAGATTGTTATCTCAGAAGATGATGTCCTACTTCCAGTTGGCGGACTCTTAGATATTCTCGAAAATTATGCCTTTATTCGCACTGGCGGCTACTTAGCCAGCCCAAATGACGTTTATGTTTCTTTGCAGCAAGTTCGTCGTTACGGACTTCGCAAGGGCGATGTAATTACTGGTTCAGTTCGCCAACCTCACGAAGGTGAGCGCAAAGAGAAGTTCAACGCACTCGTTCGAGTTGAAACTGTTAACGGTGCAGATCCAGAAAGTTCAAAAGAGCGCGTTGAGTTTGCAAAGTTAGTTCCGCTATATCCGCAGGAACGTCTGCGCTTAGAAACCGAACCAAACATTCTGACAACTCGAGTTATCGATCTAATTTCTCCAATTGGTAAAGGCCAACGTGGACTTATTGTTTCTCCACCAAAAGCTGGTAAGACAATGGTTCTCCAATCAATTGCGAATGCAATCACAACGAACAATCCTGAGTGTCACTTGATGGTAGTTCTAGTTGATGAGCGCCCAGAAGAAGTCACAGATATGCAGCGTTCAATCAAGGGTGAAGTTATTGCTTCAACTTTCGATCGTCCCGCCGATGATCACACTTCAGTTGCTGAACTTGCAATCGAGCGCGCAAAGCGACTTGTTGAACTCGGTCACGATGTAGTTGTACTTCTCGATTCAATCACTCGACTAGGCCGCGCTTACAACATCGCAGCTCCAGCATCAGGACGTATCTTGTCCGGTGGTGTGGATTCCGCAGCGCTTTACCCACCTAAGAAATTCTTCGGAGCAGCACGTAACGTTGAAAACGGTGGCTCACTAACTATTCTTGCAACTGCCCTGATTGATACTGGATCGAAGATGGATGAAGTTATCTTCGAAGAGTTCAAGGGAACTGGAAACATGGAACTCATCTTGAACCGTAAATTTGCAGATAAGCGCATCTTTCCAGCTGTTGATGTTGTTGCTTCTGGTACTCGTAAGGAAGAAATCCTTATGGGAACTGAAGAGTTAAATATTGTTTGGCGC
>CANNIM010000099.1 GCA_947505195.1 Actinomycetota bacterium | reverse complement strand
TGTGTGGTGCAACCGTGCAAGCCCCACCACATATCGGCCATATTCGCTCCGGTGTTAACTTCGATATTTTGCGCAGATGGCTTACTTCAATTGGATATGACGTAACTTTTGTTAGAAATGTAACTGACATAGATGACAAGATTTTGCACAAGGCCGTTCATGAAGAGATTCCTTGGTGGGCGGTTGCTATGAAGTACGAGCGCGCATTTAGCGATGCTTATGCCGCGTTAAATGTTCTGCCCCCAACATATGAACCAAGAGCTACTGGGCATATCACTCAGATGATTCAACTTATGGAAACTTTGATCGCTAATGGCAGTGCATATGCACCCGGTAATGGCGATGTTTATCTTGAAGTTCGTAAACTTAAATCTTATTTAACGCTTTCAAATCAGAAGCTAGATGATCTCCAATCTGCCGAAGATGCTGATTTAACTTTCAAGAAAGATCCACGTGACTTTGCGCTCTGGAAGGCGGCGAAAGCAGGAGATCCATCTTGGCCCACACCTTGGGGCGATGGTCGACCTGGGTGGCATTTGGAATGTTCTGCGATGGCACACGCATATTTAGGTGAAGCATTTGATATCCATGGCGGCGGCTTAGATTTAATTTTTCCCCATCATGAGAATGAGATTGCGCAATCACAATCAGCAGGCTGGAACTTTGCAAATATTTGGATGCATAACGCATGGGTGACAACATCTGGCGAGAAGATGAGTAAGTCACTCGGTAATTCGCTCCAGGTAATGGAGATTTTAAAGAAGGTTCGCGGAATTGAGTTACGTTGGTATTTAGGAAGCGCTCATTACCGTTCGATGTTGGAGTTCTCCTTCGAAGCGCTCGAAGAATCATCTGTAAATTTCCGTCGAATTGAAGGCTTCCTGCAACGTGCACAAGAGCTTCTAAAGAGCGAGATCAAACCTAGTATTTCCGCTGAATTTACCGCAGCGATGAATAACGATTTAGCAGTTCCCCAAGCACTTGCTGATATTTCTGAAGAAGTACGTCTTGGCAATAGCGCAATAACTGAGAACGATTTAACTGCCTTAGCGAAGAGTGCAAGTCAAGTTCGTGGCGCACTTTCAATCCTTGGCTGCGATCCATTTGATCCAGTATTCGCAAGTGGAACAAGTGCTAAGAAAGATTTACTTGATGGACTTATTTCCTTAGCGCTAGAACAACGTACTGCGGCTCGCGCCCGCAAAGATTTTGCAGCAAGTGATGAAATTCGAGATTCACTTACCACACTTGGCATAACAATCGAAGATACCCCAACCGGCTCGCGCTGGACCGTAAACTAAAACTAACCAAAACTAGAGAATCGAAAAGTAAATGCGCCCCGGAAAAAAACGTCGTGAAGCTGCAGCAGCACCAGATCGCAGACCAACAAATCGCAAACCAGAGTCGAGGCTTGAGACTCGCGCAAATAGCGATGCAGTTGCTGGTCGCAATAGCGTTGTCGAAGCGTTGCGTGCACGTATTCCTGCGAAAGAACTTTTAATTGCAGAACGCGCTGAAATAGATGAGCGCATGACCGAGGCACTTCGCTTAGCAAAGAATCAGGATTTAGGAATTAAAGAAGTTCCACGCGGACAATTAGATGGCGTTACTGGAACAACAAATCATCAGGGCATCGCTTTAATCATCAAGCCCTTTCAATACAAGGCGTTAGAAGCAGTTCTACTTGGCGCAAAAAAGCCAGGTTTAATAATTGGACTCGATGGCGTAACCGATCCACATAACTTGGGTGCAATTGTTCGAAGTGCTGCAGCATTTGGTGCCGACGGTGTTGTAATTCCAGAACGTCGCAATGCTGCAATGACTGGTTCGGCCTGGAAATCTTCAGCTGGAGCGGCTGCACGTCTTCCAATTTCACAAGTTACAAATATGGTTCGCTCAATTGAAGATGCAAAAAAGGCTGGTTTCTTCGTTGTCGGGCTGGATGCCGAAGGCCAAGAGGCGCTACCTGGATTCTCACTTGCAACCGAATCTGTTTACTTAATTGTTGGCAGCGAAGGCAAAGGGTTATCAAGACTTGTTAAAGAGAAGTGCGATTTAATTCTTTCGATTCCGATGCAATCAGATGTCGAGTCACTAAATGCGAGCGTTGCAACTGCAATTGTTATGTATTGGATTGCCGAGAAGCGAGCAAAATAACGATGGCAACTTTCACACGTTTTATTGCACTCGGCGATTCAATGACCGAGGGCATGTGTGATGAAATTATTGATGGCAAGTATCGCGGGTGGGCTGATCGAGTAGCCGACACGTTGGCGAAGGAGAGCCCCAACTTCTCATACGCAAATTTGGCTATCCGTGGAAAGTTGTTGCATCAAGTTATTGATGACCAAATTCCTTCTGCTGCAAAGTTAGTTACCGGTCCAGAAACTTTAATTTCATTTCACGCTGGGGCAAATGATGTGCTGCGACCAAATTACCAAGCAGAAGTTGCCTTTGCAAAGTATGAGAAAGGAGTCAGCGATTTAACAAAGACTGGGGCCACGTTAATTGTTTTCACCGTTATCGATCGCGTTGAAGGCGAAGGTAAGACTGCGAAGTTATGGCATGAACGCTTTAGTGCATTTAATGTAAATGTTCGAGAGGTCGCCAATAAATATGGCGCAATAATTATTGAGGCAGATGGTGCAAAGTGGATGGCGGATTTAAGATTTCTCGCATCCGATCGCTTACATTTAAATAGCGACGGGCATTGGCGTTTGTCACAAGCAGTTTTAGAGAAACTTGGCAGAAGCTCTGATCCATCATGGAAAATTCCACTCCCACCTGCCCCAGAAAAATCTAAAGCGCGTAAAAAACTTGAGAAAACCCTCTGGATTATCGCTTTTGTACTTCCATGGATCTGGCGCCGCCTGCGTGGAAAATCATCTGGCGATGGCAGAAGCGCAAAGTATGAAACACCAATCACCTGGAATCGCTAATTATTAGCGGCTTTCTGCCACCAAAATTTGTTTCAGCATTTCAATATTTTCAACGCAACGGCCAGCACCATGAACAACTGAGTAGAGCGGATCATCCGCAACTCGAACTGGCATTCCTGTCTCTTTCATCAAACGTTCGGAGAGCCCTTTAAGAAGCGCCCCACCGCCGGCCAAGACAATTCCAGTACGAGATAAATCCGCAACAAGGTCTGGTGGAGTTTCATCGAGTGTCGCCTTGATTGCACTAACTATTTTGGCAACCTGATCTTCAATCGCTTCACGAATCTCTTTTGGTGTAACCATTAGATCTTTGGGCAGACCAGAAACTAAATCTCG
>CANNIM010000098.1 GCA_947505195.1 Actinomycetota bacterium | reverse complement strand
TCTGTTAATTGTAAATATAAATTTTGGTTTGATGTGGGGGATCTTCTGGCCCGCAATGTCCGGAGTCTTGCCCGCCCTAGTTCCGGATGAGGACCTCCAGAAAACAAATTCAGTAAATAATTTATTCTCAAATGGGGCAATTATATTGGGCGCCGCTGTAGGTGGAATTATTGTTGCAGGTTGGGGAAGTACCTGGGCGCTCGCAATAGATGCAGCAACATTTGTTGTAGGAGGAATTTTACTCTTTAGTTTCCGTCACGTATCTGCCAAGAGTGCGCCAACCGAAAACTCTATGTTTGATGATTTAATTCACGGCTGGAAGATTTTCATTTCATACCGTTGGATTGTCATCGGGGTCTTTGGCTTCTCATTCATAATTTTAGCCTGGGCAGCTGGTGAAAATGTTTTGGGGCCACTTATCGCACTTGAAGAATTTAATGGCGCCAAATCTTGGTCACTGGTATTAACTTTTGAAGGAATTGGTTTAGTAATTGGGTCAATAATTGGAATCCGGATGAAATTCAAATATCCACTTCGCTTCTTGCTAATAATTAGTTTCTCAATCTCGCTGTATATGTGGTCAATGGCGAGACCGCAATCAATCTGGTTTATTGCATTTTGTGCCCTTCTTTGGGGAATCACAATTGATTTATGGACAACTATTTGGGCGACAGCGATGGCGCGCGAAGTTCCACGCGAAGCGCTCTCTAGGGTGTCATCTTTTGATGCAATGGGAACGATGTTGTTACGCCCAGTTGGCCTAGCAATTGCTGGCCCACTTTCTATGGCGATCGGTCTTTCAAATACCCTTTACGCCCTGGCAATTTTTAGCGCGATACTTATTTTGGGAATGTTAGCCACGCCAACAATGAGAAATATGCAGATACGTGATGAGATTAGAGAAGAATAAACTCTCAGCCAACGCTCGGATTCAACCCGAAATTCTCTAAGGAATAGGCGATTTAATCAGATTATGAAAAATTACATGAGCCACACGACGACGAAAGTATTAGCCGGATTTCTAATTGGGATTACCACGGTTGGTGGTGTTGCAACTGCTGCTGGAGTATTTAGCACCTCGGTTGTGAGCGCATGTGTTGATAAAAAAACCCAGGTAATTTATGCGGCTGTCGACAACTCATGTCCCAAAAATAGAACTGCAGTGACTTTAGGTAACGCTGGCTCTGTTGCTGGAAGCATAAGTTCAATTGTTAAAAAAGTATTCCCAACAGTCGTGACAATAAATGTAACAACAGCTAATGGCGGTGGAACTGGATCTGGTTCAATTTTCAAAACATCGGCAACAACTAGTTATATCGTAACAAATAATCACGTAATCGAGTCTGCAGCTGTCTCTACTGGAACAATAAAAGTGGAGTTAGATAATGGGGATTCATACAACGCAACAATCGTTGGCCGCGAGCCTAATTATGATTTAGCCGTTCTTAAAATTTCTAAAGGAAACCTTCCAATAATTGCAATTGGTAACTCAGCCTCAATCGAAATCGGCGATCAAGTAATTGCCTTCGGTTCGCCACTAGGGCTAGACCACACAGTTACAAGTGGAATTGTTTCATCAGTAAACCGACCTGTTGTAACCAGTGATAGTGAATCATCTAGTGGTTCATATGTTGATGCTATTCAAACCGATGCGGCGATAAATCCTGGCAACTCTGGTGGCCCACTTACAGATTCACTTGGCCGCATGATTGGAATCAATGCAGCTACTGCAACACTAGGGTCAGAGCTAGGTCAGGGCGGTTCAATAGGTCTTGGTTTCGCAATTCCAATGAACCAAGCGCTCCGTGTTATGAATGAAATTATTGAGACAGGTAAGGCCACAAGACCAGTTCTTGGAGTCTTCTTCGATCAAACTTTTGCCGCAGGTAAAGGTGCAAAGATTTCAAGCGTTACTTCTGGTGATGCGGCAGAGAAGGCAGGCATTCCAGAAGGTGCGATTGTTACTTCGATTGATGGAGTTCGGATTACCGATTATGTATCAGCAATTGTTCGAATTAGATCATATGCTCCTGGAGCAAAAGTTACGGTAGTTGTTACTTTGCCTTCAGGTGGAAGTAAGAGTTACGCGGTTACTTTAGGGAGCGCACTCTCAAGTTAATTAACGCTCTCGAACTCCGAGAGCGAGCTCTTCGGCAACCTTACGGACTGCGGTGGCTGGATCACTTGGATTCTGCAGAACTGCTTTCACAAAGGCAGATCCAACGATTACGCCATCTGCAAACTTAGCAACCTCACTTGCCTGGGATCTGTTTGATACTCCTAGTCCAACTGCAACTGGCGTACCTGAAATCTTGCGAATTCTTTCAACGAGAGTGCTCGCAGTATTTGCAACATTGGTTTGAGTTCCAGTCACACCCATTGAACTTGCAGCATAAATAAAACCACTGCAATTAAAAGTTACATCTTTTAAACGTCCGTCACCAGTGCTTGGTGCGACTACAAAAATGGAGTGAATTGAATTCTCTTTTGCAGTTGCAAGCCACACGCCAGCCTCTTCAATCGGCAAATCTGGAGTAATCACACCCTCCATACCCTCAATTGAGAAATCATGTGCAAATTTTTCAGGACCATATTTCTCGATTGGATTCCAGTACGTCATTAAAAGAGTTGGGACACCCGTTCCAGAAATTTCCTTAACAATATCGAGAGTTTTCGCCATAGTAATTCCATTATTGCGAGCTACTTCTGCCGCCTCTTGAATTACTGGTCCGTCCATAACAGGGTCGCTATAGGGAAAGCCAATTTCAACCGCGTCAACGCCACCTTCAATCATGGCTTTAATAATCTTTATTGAATCACTTTGATTTGGAAAACCAGCTGGAAGATAACCAATTAGCGCTGCTCTATTCTCCGACTTACATTTAACAAATAACTCTGAAAGCTTTGATTGGCTAGACATCAAAGTTCAATGCCAAACCAAGCAGCTGCGGTCTGAACATCTTTGTCGCCACGCCCCGAAAGATTAATTAATATGGTTGCATCGCGGCCCAACTCTTTGCCAAGCACCATTGCGCCATACAACGCATGAGCAGTTTCAATCGCAGGAATAATTCCTTCTTCTCTTGAAAGCAGAGCAAATGCTTCCATTGCTTCCGCATCAGTAACTGAGCGATACTCCGCACGGCCAAGGTCATGTAGATGCGCATGTTCTGGTCCAACACCTGGGTAATCAAGTCCGGCTGAAATTGAGTGAGATTCGATGGTTTGACCGTTCTCATCTTGAAGAACATAAGTACGAGTTCCATGTAGAACTCCAACGGTTCCAC
>CANNIM010000097.1 GCA_947505195.1 Actinomycetota bacterium | reverse complement strand
CGCCCCCTGCATCGGCGAAGCAAGCAACTCCTGCGGATCCAATTGTTAAACCAATTCCAACTTTGGTAAGCCCAAGTGCATCAACGCTAGAACCAATTCGCGGTGTGAGCGCTCGCGTAGTTCAAAGCATGGAAGCTTCACTAACTGTTCCAACTGCAACAAGTGTGCGCGCAATTCCAGCAAAATTAATGATCGACAACCGAACTGTTATTAACAATCATCTAAAGCGCAGCCGTGGCGGCAAAGTTTCATTTACTCACCTAATCGGTTACGCGATGATTAGCGCGATTCGCCAGATGCCCGAGATGAATGCTTTCTTCGGTGAGATAGATGGCAAACCAGCCATAGGTAAACCAGAACATATCAATCTTGGAATCGCAATCGACTTGGCGAAGCCAGATGGTTCGCGTCAATTATTAGTCCCATCTATTAAGGGTTGTGAGTCCTTAGATTTCGCGCAATTCTGGGCATCTTATGAAGAGACCGTCCGCAAGGCTCGCGGTGGTTCACTAACCGTTGAAGATTTTGCTGGAACAACTGTTTCCTTAACTAATCCTGGAACTATCGGAACTGTTCACTCTGTTCCACGTTTGGTACAAGGTCAAGGCTTAATTCTTGGTGTTGGAGCGATGGATTACCCAGCGGAATTCCATGGTGCAAATGAAGAGACTCTTGCTGAGTTAGCAATCAGCAAAGTTATTACTCTTACTAGTACTTACGATCACCGAATTATTCAAGGTGCACAATCAGGTGATTTCCTAAAGCGAATTCATGAATTACTTCTCGGCGAAAATGGTTTTTATGACGAGATTTTCGCTGCCCTTCGTATTCCATACGTTCCAATTCGGTGGGTCGTTGATATGCGTTCTAGCAGCGTTGATCAGGTTGGAAAGGCAGCACGTGTTCAACAATTAATTAACGCCTATCGCACAACGGGCCACTTAATGGCAGATATCGATCCACTTAAATATGTTCAACGTTCACACCCAGATTTAGATGTTGTTACTCACGGGCTTTCACTCTGGGATCTTGATCGCGAATTTGCTACTGATGGATTTGGTGGCAAGCCAGTTATGAAGTTGCGAAAGATTCTTGGAACTTTGCGTGACTCTTATTGCCGCACAATCGGTGTTGAGTATATGTATATCGAAAATCCAGCAGAACGAGCATGGATTCAAGAGCATGTTGAAGTGGGATCACCTAGATTGCCGCGTGAAGAACAACTTCGAATCCTCTACAAATTAAATAGCGCTGAATCTTTTGAAGCTTTCTTGCAGACAAAATATGTTGGACAGAAACGTTTCTCACTTGAAGGCGGCGAGACTTTGATTCCGCTCCTAGATGCAATTATTTCAGCAGCAGCAGATCGCGGTCTCGATGAAGTTTGCGTCGGTATGCCGCACCGTGGAAGGTTAAATGTTCTAGCAAATATTGCAGGAAAGTCTCACGGCCAAATTTTCCAGGAATTTGAAGGACATTACGCCGAGAATCAAGTACATGGTTCTGGCGATGTTAAGTATCACCTTGGAACCGCTGGAACTTTCACAGCAATATCTGGGGCAACAACAAAGATTTATTTAGCAGCAAATCCTTCACACCTTGAGGCTGTGAACCCAGTTCTAGAGGGAATTACGCGGGCCAAGCAAGATAAGTTGAATCAAAAAGAGATCTTCTCAATTCTGCCAATCTTGATGCACGGCGACGCTGCATTTGCTGGCCAAGGTGTTGTCTCTGAAACTTTAAACCTCTCGCAACTAAAGGGTTACCGAGTTGGTGGAACAATTCATATCGTTGTGAATAACCAAGTTGGTTTCACTACTTCACCACACGCTGCGCGCTCTTCGAGATATTCCACAGATATTGCAAAGATGATTCAAGCACCGGTCTTCCATGTAAATGCTGATGATCCAGAGAGTGTTGTAAGAGTTGCACGAATTGCATTTGATTACCGCGAAAAGTTTAATAAAGATGTTGTCATAGACATGATTTGCTACCGTCGTCGCGGTCACAACGAGGGCGACGAACCAAGTTTCACCCAACCAATGATGTATAAATTGGTTGAAGCAAAGCGTTCTACTCGCAATTTATATACCGAAGCGCTAATTGGCCGCGGTGATATCACTGTTGAAGAGGCAGATGAAGTCTTGCGCGATTACCAAGTACAACTAGATGCTGTTTATAACGCTGTTCATAATAGTGAACCAGAACACGATGAAAGTATTGTTGTTCCGATAGCACCTCCCCCAGAGAGCGTTGATACTTCAGTTGATGAAGCGACTTTGCGAAAGATTGTTGCTACCCAGAACGCTATTCCAGAAGGATTCTTACCTCATGCAAAGTTAACTCCACAACTTGCAAAGCGCGTAGATATGTTGGATGAAGGAACTGTTGATTGGTCTACCGGTGAATTGCTTGCAATGGGTTCACTCTTACTTGAAGGCCATCCAATTCGCTTAGCCGGACAAGATGTTAAGCGCGGAACATTTAGTAATCGCCATGCAGTTGTTGTTGATCAAAATAACGGATCCGATTGGACGCCACTGCGTTCACTGATTTCTGATGAGAATCAATTCTTTGTATTTGATTCATTGCTTTCAGAGTATGCAGCAATGGGCTTTGAATACGGTTACTCCGTAGAACGTGAGAATGCACTTGTTATGTGGGAAGCGCAATTCGGTGACTTTGCCAATGGCGCCCAGACAATAATCGATGAGTTCATTTCATCGGCCTTACAAAAGTGGGGCGAGCGTTCATCGCTAGTACTTCTACTTCCACATGGTTATGAAGGCCAAGGCCCAGATCATTCATCTGGCCGAATTGAACGCTACCTTGCGCTCTGCGCAGAGCTCAACATGACAGTTGCTCAACCATCATCACCTGCTTCTTATTTCCACTTACTTCGCTGGCATATGAAGAATCCAGCTAGACGTCCTTTAATTGTCTTCGAACCGAAATCTATGTTGCGTCTAAAAGCTGCAGCATCTGGATTGAAAGATTTCACCACAGGAACATTCAAGCCGTTGATTGATGATCCAACGGTTGTTAACGCAACAAGAGTTATTTTCTGTTCTGGCAAGGTTTATCACGATCTAGCAGCAGAGCGCACAAAGTTAGGTGAAAACTCGACTGCAATTATTTGCCTCGAACAACTTTATCCATTCCCAGCTGAACAATTTAGCGCCGTTGCTGCAAAGCATCCGAACGCAAATCTTCTCTGGGTGCAAGATGAACCTGCAAATCAGGGACCTTGGCCATTTGTTTCATTGACTACAAGTGAATTCCTAGATGGTCGCACGCTACGACGCGTTTCACGTCGCGCAACTGCAAGCCCAGCAACAGGTTCACATCATTTGCATG
>CANNIM010000096.1 GCA_947505195.1 Actinomycetota bacterium | reverse complement strand
ATTATTGCCGGTGATTCAGATCTTTCAGTAGAAGATTTAATTCCCGATCAAAGCGTTGTTGTCACAATTACAAAAACTGGGTATTCCAAGCGCACAAAGGCTGATTTATACCGATCACAACGTCGTGGCGGCAAAGGCGTTAAAGGTGCGGCTTTAAAACAAGACGACTTAGTCGAACACTTCTTTGTAGCCTCAACCCATGATTGGTTGCTCTTCTTCACCAATAAGGGGCGAATTTATCGCGCAAAGGTTCATGAATTACCGGATGCGGGACGGGATGCTCGTGGCCAACATGTAGCTAATCTTCTGGCATTTAAACCAGATGAAACAATCGCTCAAGTTATTGCAATTTCAGATTATAAGTCACATCCATATCTAGCAATTGCTACGCGAGGTGGAATTGTTAAGAAGTCGCCACTTGTCGAATTCGATTCTCCACGATCTGGTGGCTTAATCGCAATCAACTTAAAAGAGGGTGACGAATTAGTTTCAGCGGCGCTCGTAAGCGAGAAGGACGAAATCCTTCTGGTTTCAAAGAACGGAATGTCACTTCGGTTTAGCGCAGACGAAGAGTCAATTCGTTCAATGGGAAGATCTACAAGTGGCGTCATAGGAATGAAATTCCGTGGCAAAGACCAACTTTTAACAATGGCCGCAATCACTGATATTTCATCACCAAAGTTTGTTTTAACTGCAACTGATGGTGGCTATGCAAAACGAACACCACTAGATGAATATCGCCCACAAGGTCGTGGCGGCCTCGGTGTTAAAGCGGCAAAGATTGATGAAGATTCTCGCGGAGTTTTAGTTGGAGCAATGATTGTTGAAGCGAGTGATGAAATTCTTGCAATTACATCTGGCGGAGTTGTAATAAGAACCGCCTGTTCTGAAATTCGTGAAACCAGCCGTGACACCCTTGGTGTTCGCTTAGTGAATCTTGATGAAGGTATTTCTGTCGTATCGATCACGCAGGTTAAAGAGTAAGAACTCCGCGCAGATTTCCCCGCTTTTGGCGCAGGCTTTAAAGTCGGGTAGCCTTCACCAGTTCAATTATCGCGTTTGGGCCTTTAGCTCAGCTTGGTTAGAGCGCTTCCCTGATAAGGAAGAGGTCAGTGGTTCAAGTCCACTAAGGCCCACCAATCGCGTTAATTAAAGGTAAAAACAGATTTAATAAGTAGGCAATCTTTAGATAAGGTTGCGCCACTTGCCCGCTAAATACGGGGACCTAGCTCAATTGGTAGAGCACCGCCTTTGCAAGGCGGGGGTTAGGGGTTCGATTCCCCTGGTCTCCACAATAGTTTTATTTCGCCAAGAACTGAAAGTAATTAATCCTTCGAAAGGGAGAACATGTCAACTGCAACACTTCACACAAGTATGGGCGATGTAAAAATCGAACTTTTCCCAAACCATGCACCAAAGACCGTTGCTAACTTTGTTGAACTTGCAACTGGAAAGCGCGAATGGGTAGATCCAATCACTGGCGAGAAGACTTCAAAGAATCTTTATGACGGAACAGTTTTTCACCGAGTAATCGCGAACTTTATGATTCAAGGTGGCGATCCACTTGGTAATGGAACTGGCGGCCCGGGCTATCAATTCGCAGATGAATTTCACGGCGAATTAGCATTTGATCGACCTTACATACTTGCAATGGCAAATGCTGGACCAGGAACTAATGGCTCACAATTCTTTATTACAGTTGCTGAAACCGCTTGGCTAAATCGCAAACACACTATCTTCGGGGAAGTTAAAGACGAAGCCTCAAAGAAGATTGTGGATGCAATTGGCGCAGTTAAGACTGGTGGCCAAGATCGCCCAGTACAAGCTGTAAAAATTAATTCTGTAACTATCTCTGAATAACCAAATGCAAGAGAAGCAATCACTAACAACATCGCTGATTGTAATAATCTCTGGCACTTTTCTCTTAACGCAGTTTGTCTTTCCTGACTTGCAATCTCAGTTAGCACTTTTCTATGGTGGAAATTATGCAAACGGTTATTACCCTGGCGTATCAACTGGCCAGTGGTATCGCCTAGCAACTGTTGCACTAACGCATGCAGGTTGGTTGCACTTAATATTTAATATGTTGGCGCTCTTTTCAATCGGAAATCCCTTAGAAAACTACTTAGGAAAAGTTCGCTACTCGATCATATTTCTAGGCTCGTTAATAGCAGCTTCAGCAATATCACTTTATTTTGGCCCACATTACATTTACTCAGTCGGCGCATCTGGTGCAATCTTTGGCTTATTTGGGGCGCTCTTTGTGATTGGCAAGAAGTCTGGCGCTAACTACCAGAACATAACAGGCGTCATAATCGTTAACTTACTTATTACCTTTGTAGTGCCCGGTATTGATTGGCGTGCACATTTAGGCGGTTTAGTTGCAGGAGTTGTTATTTCTTACCCTTTAACGTTTCGAAGAAGAACTTGAGCAACATCTAAAACTCCAATATCTGATTCCCTTGCAGTCATTCCGTCGCTCACCATAATTCGGCAGAACGGGCATGCAACCGCTACCTCTTTAACCTCAGTGGCAATAGCTTCGTCTACGCGATTTAAATTAATTCGGGTACCAATAGTTTCTTCCATCCACATGCGAGCACCGCCAGCGCCGCAACAGAATGAACGATCTTGATTTCTTGGCATTTCAGTAATTTCAACTCCAGTCGACTCTAAAAGTTCTCGTGGTGGTTGGTAAATCTGATTGTGTCGACCTAAATAACATGGATCGTGATAAGTAATTGTCGCTTCGCTCTTATGTGGAGAAGTTTTTAACTTTCCCTCTTTAATTAATTGGTTTAAGAGTTGGGTGTGGTGAACCATCTGCAATTCAAAACCTTGCTGCTTATAGTCGCGGCCAATTGTTGTAAAACAATGTGGACAGGTAACTACAACTTTCTTTATGCCGCGAGCACCAAATGTCTGCTTTAGAGTTTCAATATTTTCTTTCGAAAGTATTTGGTAAAGGAATTCATTACCTGCTCGCCTTGCTGGATCGCCGCTGCAGGTTTCACGTTGGCCCAAGACCCCAAATTTTGTACCAGACATATAAAGAAGTTCTGCCACGGCCTTTGTAGTTTTCTTTGCGCGCTCTTCAAAGGCACCAGCGCAGCCCACCCAGAATAAGTACTCAACATCTTCAGGAATTTCATCTTCGATAACCGTTACCGGGAATTCACATTCAGCAATCCACGCATTTCGATCAACACGGTTTGAGCCCCAAGGATTACCGGTTTTCTCAAGATTTCTAAAGGTCCCACCAAGTTCAGATGGAAATTCTGATTCCACCAAAACCTGAAAGCGTCGCATATTAACAATGTGATCAATATGCTCAATATCAACTGGGCATTCCTCTACACATGCGCCACATGTTGTACACGACCACAAAACTTCTGGAGAAATTATCTCT
>CANNIM010000095.1 GCA_947505195.1 Actinomycetota bacterium | reverse complement strand
GCGCTCATAACACTTGCACGCAAGACTGATGGTGATGGCCTTACAAGAAAGATAAAGCCAACCAAAACAACGCTCGTTAAAATCAATCGCGATCTGACTCGCTTAAATATCCACTGCGAAAACCAGAGCAAGAAGGCGGCAATGATCGCAAAATTCGCACCACTTACTGCTGTTAAGTGCGAGAGTCCTACTCGTCTCATATCTGTTATAAAGCTCTGCTCTTCAAGTGAGGTATCTCCAATTACGAGCCCCGGTATTAAAGCGCCACTTGCCCCACCAATTGATTGGGCGCTTTTGCGGAAAGAATCGCGAATCTTGGCCGATAACCTTTGCAGGAAATTTGCATTAGCTAATTTAAGAAAACTTCCTTGGGTTGCGATGAGCGCGGCAACTCGTTTCTCTTCAGTTTGAAATGCCACGCCAGTTACTCGAAATTTCTCACCTGGAATTAATTTCACGAATTTCGGAGAAGTGATTCGAACCGGCAATCTAATTGCCCTGGTTTCCCCCGCAATTGTTACGCTCGAAATCGAAG
The DNA here is from genome assembly GCA_947505195.1 of Actinomycetota bacterium. Classification (GTDB taxonomy): domain Bacteria; phylum Actinomycetota; class Actinomycetes; order Nanopelagicales; family Nanopelagicaceae; genus AAA044-D11. Next base: position 2,875 of record CANNIM010000095.1, on the reverse strand, counting down.
CCAACATCGTCATAGATTTACTTCGAAATCTTGAGCCAATTACTTTCGGCTTGCTCCATGTTGGATCAGTCTTTAAAACCCCAACAATCTCAATCGTAGGTTTATCAATGAGAACTCTCGCTACAAAATTGTGAGTAAGGCCAATCTGTCGAATCGCACTTCCAGCGCCCCCAGTTAAAACTGCCGCAATTAAAATCAAAGCGAGCGAACGCTTAATCCGGATTAGAGCAATCGCGATAAGAATTGCGATAAAGCTCCACGGAGCTTCGAGAATCCCTGCAATTGCCGCACCAAGCCAGATTGCTAGGCCGAGCGCCAACAATCGATAGTCATAACTCTTTAAATTCGAACCAACTTGGATATCTCTGCGAATGTGACATCACCAATTCCAGAAACTTTCTTCAAATCCTCAATCAATGCAAAGGGGCCATTTAGCTTTCGGTAAGCAAAGATTCGATTCGCCATAACTGGTCCGATGCCAGGCAAGGTATCTAATTGCGCCAGAGTTGCTGAATTCAAACTTAGCGGCGATGAAGCTGTCGGTGCCTTGGCCTTTGGTGCACTTCTGGAATTTGAGGAATAACTTACTTTCGGTGCCCCGACAATTATCTGTTCACCATCGAACAAAATATGTGCCAGATTTATATCGCTCAAACTAACGCCAGGAAGCGCACCGCCTGCAAGATCTAACGCATCGATTGCACGTGAACCCTTATCAAGTGAATAAACACCCGGTTTTCTAACTCGACCTGAAACATCAACGATTATGAGTTCGGTTATTTCTGGAATCGCAGGCGTAATTACTGTCGGGACTATATTGAGAGCGGGTTCGCTGACACGACCCTGCGAGAGCGCAAAGAAGATTCCACCAACTGCAAGGAAGCCTGCGAAGAGGATTAGTACTGCTTTGCGTTGGTCATCAGTAAAACCAAAATCTAAATACTTATCTCGAATTGCATCTTTTATCTCATTTAGCATGAGGCGAAACTTAACCAGACCTTCTGTTCTGAGTTTCTATTAGGACAGTCCCTGTGAATTAAAGGACGATGTTAACTAATTTTGGTGCGCGCGTAATAATCTTGCTAATTGTTTGACCGGCAATTGCCGCAGCAATCTCCGTGTTAGCCATTGCTAGCTTCTCTAGATCACCATCAGAAATATTTGGTGAGACTTCTATGCGGTCTTTGATCTTGCCATTTATCTGAAGGATCGCAGTAACGGCATCATCTTCCAATAGCTTTGGATCCACTTCTGGCCAACCTGCGAGTGCAACACCAGGTTTGTGGCCGAGAATCTCCCACATCTCCTCCGAGGTAAATGGCGCAACTAACGATAGTGAAATTGCTATTGCTTCGGCCGCTTCGCGAACAGCGGGATCTGCGGGACCACAACCAGAATCAATTGCTTTACGAGTTGCATTCACAAGTTCCATTACTCGAGCCACCGCAACATTGAATCTAAATGATTCGACTGCGAAACCAATATCGTGAAGCGCTTTGTGAGTTACTTTGCGAAGTGACACATCACCTTTAGCGAAATCAACACCGGCCTTACTTGTTACATCTCCAGAAATACGCCAGGCCCGATTTAAGAATTTAACGGAGCCAGATGGTGAAACATCAGCCCAATCCACATCATCTTCAGGTGGACCAGCAAAGACAAGTGCGAGGCGAATTGCATCTACCCCATGTTTTGCAAGTTCATCCGAGAGGCGAACTAAATTGCCACGCGATTTCGACATCGCAGATCCATCCATCAAAACCATTCCTTGATTTAGCAATCTGGTAAATGGTTCAATAAAGTTTAAATGGCCGAGATCATGCAGAACTTTTGTGAAGAAGCGTGAATACAACAAGTGCAGAATCGCGTGCGTTACACCGCCAACATATTGATCAACCGGCAACCAGGTTTCCACGGCCTTCTTATCAAATGCCACATCGTGGCGATCAGTGCTTGTGTAGCGAAGGAAGTACCAAGATGAATCGAAGAAGGTATCCATCGTGTCGGCATCGCGCTTTGCAGCGGCGCCACACTTAGGACAGGCAACATTTACCCAATCTTGCGCGGCTCCTAGTGGTGAAGTTCCCTTAGGTTTTAGATCTAGGCCGGTCGCAGATGGAAGTTCAACTGGAAGTTGGTCTTGTGGGATTGGAACTTCTCCGCACTTTTCACAGTGAATGATTGGGATTGGTGTTCCCCAGAAACGCTGACGAGAAATCAACCAATCACGCAGACGATAATTCTTTGCAGCCTTACCCAATTCTTTCGCAGCAAGTTCTTCGATAATTTTTGTAATTGCAGCGTCTTTGCTTAAACCATTTAGCGAACCAGAATTAACTAATTTGCCATCACCAGTTGTAGCAATGCCACTAATGTTTGGATCTTCCTCATCACTTGAAACCACAACTTGCACAGGAAGTTTCATGGCTTTTGCAAAATCCAAGTCGCGTTGATCATGCGCTGGTACCGCCATAATTGCGCCAGTTCCGTAATCAGCAAGAACATAATCACTGGCCCAGATTGGCAACTTCTCACCGTTAACTGGATTAATTGCATACCGCTCTAAGAAAATACCGCTCTTCGGACGATCAGTAGCAAGGCGATCGATATCTGTTACAGCCTTAACGCCCTCAAAATATTTATTGAAATCGCCCTCGACTTTAGAGCCAGCTACCAATTCCGCAGCAAGTGCAGAATCCACTGCAACCACCATAAAGGTTGCACCATATAAAGTATCGGGACGTGTGGTGTAAATAGTTACTGGTTCATCGCGTCCTTCAATTACAAATTTAACTTCGGCTCCGATAGAGCGCCCAATCCAATTGCGCTGCATCATTAGAACTTTCTCGGGCCATTGGCCTTCAAGATCCTTCAT
>CANNIM010000094.1 GCA_947505195.1 Actinomycetota bacterium | reverse complement strand
GGGAATGACGGATAACGGTTTCTCTAAATCTGCGATTGATAAATTGTGGGAAACTCTTATTCCCTTCTCTGATTATGCATTTAACCGAGCCCATAGCGCTGGTTATGGCATGGTTTCTTATTGGACTGCATATCTCAAAGCGAATTATCCAACGGAATATATGGCTGCGTTATTGACAAGTGTTCGCGATGATAAAGATAAGAGCGCACTCTATTTAAATGAATGCCGTCGTATGGGGATTAAAGTACTTCCTCCAGATGTAAATGAATCACAATCTGACTACACACCGCTCGGTAACGATATTCGATTTGGCTTAACCGCAATTCGAAATGTGGGCGAGAACGTTGTTGCGTCAATCGTCGCAAATCGCGCGGTTGCCGGGCGTTATGAATCTTTTGGTGATTTCTTAACTAAGGTTGATGGCAATGTATGTAATAAGAAGACCATCGAATCTTTGATTAAGGGTGGCGCTTTTGATTCGCTAAACCATCCACGTAAGGGCTTAACCCTGATTTACTTAGAAGCAATTGATTCAGTAATGGAAGCGAAGCGAGCTGAATCAATCGGACAATTCGATTTATTTGGCGGCTCACCAGGGTCCGGAGAAGCTGCTGTTACTGGCGTTGAAATCGATATCCCTAATCAAGAGTGGGATAAAGCTTTATTACTTAGTTATGAACGCGAAATGCTCGGACTCTATGTTTCCGATCATCCGCTTTTAGGTGTTGAACAATTATTGCGCTCGACCACAGATATGCCAATTAGCCAGATTAATGATGATTCGATTGGCCACGAACAAATTGTCACGATAGGCGGATTGATAACTCAGATCCAGCGTAAGGTTTCAAGACGTGGTGACTCTTGGGCAATTGTTACAGTTGAGGATTTAGAGGGTGCAATTGATGTTATGTTCTTTGCGAATTCATATACCCAGCACTCAATGAACTTGATGGAAGATCGAATTGTAATTATTCGTGGACGTATCGATAAGCGTGAAGAGCAAGTGAAACTAATGGCCTTGGATCTCTCGACTCCAGATATCTCACTTGCACCATCTGGGCCACTGATAATTTCTATGGATACGGTGCGATGCACTCCACCAGTTGTTGATCGTATTAAAGAGATTTTACGTTCTCACCCCGGAAAGCGGGAAGTTCATTTGAAACTCGATGATGGCCAAAAGAGCTTAGTTATGAAAATCGGCGATGATCTAAGAGTTACAGCCTCGCCAAGTTTGAGCGCTGACCTCAAAGCAATACTCGGCCCCGACTGTCTGGTTTAGATTAGAATTGCGGCGTGAATCCCGTCGCAATCAGAACCGTTGATTTTCGCGGTCGCGCTCTAAGTAAATCTGATTATCGCCGTGAACTTCTGCGCGCAGAACTAGATATAGATACAGCTCTTATTAGTATTAAGCCGATTCTTGAAAAGGTTGCAGGTGGATCTGAAAGTGACTTACTCGATCTTTGCGAGAAATTTGATGGTGTAAGACCAAATTCAATTCGAGTTCCGGTCGCTGATATTACGGCGGCACTTGCGGATTTAGATGTAAATGTAAAGAGCGCTCTTGAAGAGGCGATAAAGCGAATTACTAAGGTGCACACAGATCAATTACGCAGTGAAATTCTTACCCAAGTAGTTGATGGTGGGGAAGTCACACACAAACAGATTCCAGTGGATCGAGTTGGACTTTATGTACCAGGTGGTCGAGCGGTCTATCCAAGTTCGGTAATTATGAATGTAGTACCAGCGCAAATTGCAAAGGTTTCAAGCATTGCTATTGCATCCCCACCCCAGATTGATAACAACGGGCTACCGAACAAAACAATTTTGGCAACTTGCGCACTTCTAGGAATCACAGAGGTTTATGCAATAGGTGGCGCACAAGCAATAGCAATGTTTGCATATGGAGTTTCCGGGGTCTGCGAAAGATCTGATTTAGTTACTGGGCCGGGCAATATCTATGTTGCAGCCGCAAAACGTGCGCTTCGTGGCGTGATTGGAATTGATTCCGAAGCTGGTCCAACTGAGGTCGCCGTATTAGCCGACAAAACAGCAATTGCTGGCGAGGTTGCAGCCGATTTAATTAGTCAGGCTGAACACGATGTGATCGCCGCAGCGATTCTAGTAACAGATTCAGTTGAATTAGCCGATGCAGTAATAGTTGAACTTTCTGCTCGGGTATCAAAAACTAAACACCAGGACCGAATTCGTACCGCACTTACTGGAAAACAATCCGCCATAGTTTTAGTTGACTCAATTGTCCAAGGGCTAGATGTTGTTAATGCTTATGCCGCTGAGCACCTAGAAATTCAAACGGTCAACGCAAAGAAAGATTCACTTTCAATTAGAAATGCCGGAGCAGTATTCATTGGACGTTTCACTCCAGTTTCACTTGGTGATTATTCCGCTGGCTCCAACCACGTTCTTCCTACTGGCGGATGTGCCTGTCACTCGGGTGGACTATCGGTGCAAACATTTCTCAAGGGCGTGAGCTTTATTGAATATAACGAGAGCGCTTTCACGGCGATCGCAGAGAACGTAATTACCCTTGCGAATTCTGAAGATCTACCAGCGCATGGTGAAGCGATGAGCGCACGGCTAGAGAAGCGCTGATGACAAATTCAAAGCCAGAAAAGTGGCCAGACTGGTTACCAATTCGTAGCGAACTGGCAGAACTGATGCCATATGGTGCTCCTCAAATTAGTGGAGTCACTGCGTTGAACACGAACGAGAATCCATTTGCTGTCCCACGCGAAGTTGTAGAGCAGATGCTTACCCGACTACCAGAAGTACTAGAGAACTTAAATCGTTATCCAGATCGTGATGCTACCCTTCTCCGCGAGGCTTTAGCCAGCTACATAAATGAGAGCACGAAATCTGATTTTTCAATTTCAAATCTCTGGGCTGCGAATGGAAGCAATGAGATATTGCAGACTCTTATGTTGGCCTGTGGCGGCAGGGGAGCGCTCGGATTCACACCTTCATATTCGGTGCACCCATTAATCGCGAAAGCAACAGGTACTAATTGGAGCGCAGAAAATCGCGACGGTAGTTTTGAAATAAATTTAGCGAAGGCCACTGCTCAAATTGCAGAGTTGAAGCCAGGGTTAACTTTTATAACAACGCCTAATAATCCAAGTGGTACTGCAACTTCATTCTCAGATCTGGAAAAGTTAGCGTCAGCAACAAAGGCAGTTAAGGGTCTACTAATTATTGATGAGGCATATGCCGAATTCTCTGTGGAAGAGTCCGCGGTCAAGCTGATTGCCACTTACCCAAACGTTGTAGTTGTCAGAACGATGAGTAAGGCCTTTGCATTTGCCGGCGCCAGAGTTGGCTATGCAATTGGTGATGAATCAATAGTTAAAGCCTTACTGGTTACAAGATTGCCGTACCACTTGAGTTCAACGACCCAG
>CANNIM010000093.1 GCA_947505195.1 Actinomycetota bacterium | reverse complement strand
TGAGCCACAATATTATTTAGCGTTTTACCCTGCGCTAACAATGAAAGTTGAGATTCAACCAACTTGCGACAGCGAGGTTCAAATGCGGTTGAGTTTCCACCAACATGTGGAACAAGCAATAGATTCTTTGCGCTCCATAATGGGTGGCCTGCTGGAAGCGGTTCTGGATCTGTTACATCGAGCGCTGCATACAATCGTCCGGAATTAAGTTCTGTAATTAAGGCTTCGGTCTCAATAATCGGCCCACGTGCAACATTTATTATTAAAGCACCATCCTTCATCTTTGCAAGACGCTCTTTATTAAACATCTGTCGGGATTCATCCGTAAGTGGCAGAATTAAAATTACGATATCGAGGCTCGGTAAGTGCTTATCTAGCTCATCAATCTTTATTGAGCCATCACGGCCGGATTTCGAGAAACTTGTAACTGAAACATCGAATCCAGATAAATTCTTAACAACCTGCTTGCCAATTGAGCCAAAACCAATGACCCCAATTTTGCTATCTGAAAGTGAAGTAAAGCGTCGGTGATCCCATTTGCCCGCTATTTGATCGCGGATAAATTCTGGAAAACCACGACGTGAAGCAAGAGCCAGGCCAACAGCAAGTTCAGCAGTTGATGCGTCATGAACTCCGCTGGCATTGCAGAGAGTTAGACCAGGTCTAACAAAGGCAAGAGCATCGTCGTATCCCGCATTTGGCATTTGTAGCGTTTTTAAGTTTGGCATTTTGGCTGCATATGAAAGCGCTGCAGCGCCTTCCATATAAGAAGGTACATAAAAGTTAATCGATGAGAGATCAGATGTATCTAGTGGGAAATCTTTCGGTGAGTGCAAGGTGACGCCATCGGGTACGGTTAAATCTGACCATTGGGTCCACGCCACAATCTTGCTCATTAATTAACGCCTCTCTTGAATTACTTCAACGGTATTGGTTAATTTACCAATACCAGCAACATCTATTTCAACTACATCGTTGGCTTCTAGCGAAATATCTAGCGGTGGAACGATTCCAGTACCGGTTGAAAGAATTACACCGTGTGGGAAGTCTTGGCATCTAAATAGATAGGTAATCAAATCTTCTAAGGTCCGATTTAACGAGCCAAGTGAAGTTTCGGCTTCCCAAGCAATTTTGGTGCCCCGAACTATCTTCGCCTTGATTGTCATTTCTGCCGCGCTAGGCGCCAACCAAGCAGGTGTTATATCGGGGCCAATTGCAGTCGAACCAATATAAATCTTTGCTTGTGAAAGATAAAGTGGATTCTCACCCTCAATTGTCCGCGCGGTCATGTCATTGCAAATTGCGTACCCAATAATTTCACGATGCTTATTTATATATATTGCAACTTCTGGTTCTGGAACTGAGGCTGTTGAGTCAAAGCGGATTCCAACCGGAGCGTTCGTTCCACGGGCGCGAACCGCGCTTGATTTAAAAAATAATTCAGGACGATCAGCTTCATAAACTCTCTGATAAACATCAGGAACACCAGACTCTTCCTTGCGCGCATCTCGTGAGCGAAGATAAGTAACGCCAGCACCCCACAATTCAATTTCTGAGGAAATTGGCGCAGTTAATTCACCCGTTACTGAACCTGAGGTTTTTGTGACTGCAGATTTTAACTCAGCAAGAGTTAAGTGCATTGCCTGGGTTAACGTCGGAATATTTGGAACTAAGTTATGCCCCGAACTCGTTGTAACCGCAAACTGATATTCGTTCGCGACAGTTTTTAGTATCGAAAATTTCATCATCAATCCAATCTAAGCCAGATGGAATTTCTCGGGAATTGTGTGCCACCATTGTCCGTTTTCAACTTCGGCAACTGGATTTTGCATTGGACCAGTGATTTCCCACCAGCGTTGAGTTTCTGGATCGGCCGCTATTAGCGCCATATCTGCTTCGTAATTATCTCCGGTGTACTCCATGTAAGAGAAGAGTAGATGCTCGTATCTATATATTGAGAAATTTTGAACGTTAGCCCGCTTCAAAGTTGCTAAGACAGTTGGCCAAACCTCTTCGTGGATCCGTTCATATTCCACAATATCTTTAGGTTTAACTCCAACTACTTGAGCAATGCGCTTTACCGCCATTATGAGATCCTTTCGATCAGATTTGCATCTTCTAGTTGTACCCAAATATCTGTTGGAAGTTCTAAATCAAAATCAGCGATATTTGAAAGCAGTTCCTTACTATTACGAGATCCAGTAAGAACTGATGTGACCGCAGGATGACGAAGAGGGAATTGCAGAGCAGCTGCTGTTAGTGGAATTCCACACGTATTTAAAAAGGCGCCAATATCTTTCGCTCGCTTAATTATCTCATCTGATGCCGGTAGATATTCAAAGGTTGCACCTGGTTTTGGATCCGCGAGAACACCAGAGTTAAAGACGCCACCAATAGTGATATCTACCTTTCGCTCTAACGCATATGGGAGCAATTCATTTTGCGCGCTCTGATCAAGCAAGGTGTAACGACCGGCAATAAGTGCAAGATCTAGATCAACTTCTTTCATAATTTTCATTGCAGCGTCGCAGAAATTAATACCTATCCCAATTGCTTTAATAATTCCTTGGCGCTTTAGATCTGCAAGAACCGGATATGCGTTGTCAATAGCTTCTGGAATATGCGCTTCAGCATCGTGCATCAAAGCAATATCAATATGGTCAACATCTAATCGTTCTAAACTTTCGTTAAATGAGCGCTTGATACCTTCTGGTGAATAATCGAAGACTGGTTGAATATGTGGATCGGCATCTGGAAACCAAGGGACTGGATCCGCTTTTTCTACGCGATTTAGAACTCTTCCAACTTTGGTCTCCAAAATAAATGGTTCCGGAACTGTTCGCAATACTCGCCCTAAGCGCTCCTCTGAAAGACCATGTCCATATAGTGGAGCGGTATCAAAGTAATTAATTCCTTGAGCGAGTGCGGTCTTAATAAGAAGGTCACTCTCATTGTTTTCAACTGTTGTAAAAAGCCCAGCAAGCGGAGCAGTTCCAAGACTTAAGCGGGTAATTTCTACAGGAACGCGCTTCATCCTAACTTTCTGGCTATGACGCAGCATGAAATTTATCGTATAGGATTTTTACTAATAAGCGAAGAGTTCACGTCCAAAATTGCAAAGGAATGGCATGCCAAAGATCACCGGCTTTAAAACCATAGATGTCAGATTTCCCACATCTCGTGGTCTTGATGGTTCTGATGCAATGAATAAGGAACCAGATTATTCAGCCGCACTAGTAATTCTAGAAACTGATGACCCAAGCCTTGAAGGTCATGGCTTTGTTTTTACCTGTGGGCGCGGAAATGATTTGCAATGCGATGCAATCGCGCTTCTTGCCCCATATGCCGTTGGCCGCGACATTGCTGACCTATCAAAGAGCATGGGCGAATTTGCAAAGAGCTTAGTTAGAGATTCTCAAATTCGCTGGCTTGGACCAGAAAAAGGCG
>CANNIM010000092.1 GCA_947505195.1 Actinomycetota bacterium | reverse complement strand
TGGTATTTATGTTCTTCAAGCCTGGTTAGATGGGCAGGAAGTAGTTTTACCAAATGAGATTGTTTATAAAGTTGGCGAAACTACTAAATCTGCAGATAGGGCAGCGAAGAAGTCGATGCGAACTTCTGAGGTGAAAGCTGCGATTGCAACTGCAAACTTCTTAAAGAAGTTAAATCCAAATGAGCCGTTAAATTGGAAGGCCTCTGATATTCAATTCGCTATGAAAAAAGTAGGTGGTCCTAGCGCTGGCCTCGCATTCTCACTTGCGCTACTTACGAAGTTAAGATCCCCAGAGTTAATTTCTGGTCGCAGCGTTGCCGTAACTGGAACTATTGATGAGTCCGGCAAAGTTGGAAACATCGGCGGAATAGATCAGAAGTTAATTGCTGCTAAAGCGGCGGGTGCAACAATTGTGGTTATGCCTCGGGCGAATTGCCGCGATATAACTGTTAAAACTACTGGCTTGCAATTGATTGCGGTATCTAGCCTTTCTCAGGCATTTCACGGCTTATTGAGCCCAGATATTGCTCAAAAGTTGCGCTGCCCTCTCTGAGTTTGCCTCTACTTTTGCACTAGGTAGAGTATGGACATGAGTTCATTTCAATTTCCAGGCAATCCATTCTCCGGTTCATCAGGTCCACAAAATCCAATGCGACCAAAGCTTCCAGGTCCTATTGGGCTAACAGTTATCGCACTGGTAATTATTGGCGCGATCATGATTAGCTTGAGCGGTTTCTATGCTGACTTACTCTGGTTTAGATCTGTTGATTTTGTTTCAGTTTGGAGCACGGTACTCACAACAAAAATTGCACTATTTGTAATCTTTGGACTCATCACCTCACTCTTCATAACCACAAATGTTTATCTCGCATTTAAAACCCGGCCAATTTATGTTCCGGTATCAATCGAAGCCGATAATCTTGAGAGATACCGCGGCCAATTAGAACCAATTCGTCGTTGGGTCTTAGTCGCAATCGCAGTTGGTTTCTTCTACTTCGCTGGTACATCAGGAATGGCCCTTTGGGAGCCTTGGTTACAGTTCAAGAACGCAACCTCATTTGGAATCAAGGATGCACAATTTGGCTTAGATATTTCTTTCTTCACTTTTAAATTGCCATTCTATGAAGCGCTAATTGCGTGGGCTATTTCAACTTTGATCTTAACAATTATTGCTGCAGCTGCTGTCCACTATCTATATAGTGGAATCAGATTGCAGGCAGCAGAAGATAAGACAACTGTTGCAGCACGTGTTCAACTATCTGTTCTTCTCGGAATCCTCGTTTTAATCAAGGCCGTTGCATATTGGTTTGATCGCTATGCTCTTGAACTTAAAGAGGGAAGACTTATTACAGGACTTTCCTACACAGATGTCAACGCTGCCCTTCCAGCAAAAGCCATCTTGGCCGGAATCTCTTTGATTTGCGCACTTCTTTTCTTCGCCAACATAATTCGTCGCTCTTGGGTACTTCCAGCAGCTGGTCTTAGCCTTCTTGTAATCTCATCGCTATTGATTTCCGGTATTTATCCAGCGGCAATTCAGCAATTCCAAGTTAAGCCAAGTGAATCTTCAAAGGAAGCGCCATATATCCAGCGCAACATTGAAGCGACTCGTGCTGCTTATGGATTGAGTGATGTAACAGTTGCGGATTATGAAGCAACAATTGAAACTTCTGCTGGGCAACTTAAGAATGATGAAGCGACTATTTCCAATATCAGACTTTTAGATCCAAGCGTCGTTCCTTCAACCTTCCGTCAGCTTCAGCAAATCAAGCCTTATTACAACTTTGCTGATTCACTTGACGTAGATCGCTACACAATTGATGGCGTGAAGCGCGATTCAGTTGTTGCGGTTCGCGAATTAAATATTGAGGGCAACCCAGCCCGAAATTGGATTAACGATCACTTGGTTTATACCCATGGATTTGGCTTTGTATCAGCGCTCGGAAACACAATCGATACCGATGGTAAACCGACTTTTAGCGTTGGCAACATTCCACCAACACCTGGTCTTGGTAAGTTCCAACCACGAATTTATTTCGGCGAGAACGTACCTGATTACTCAATCATTGGTGGCGCAAAAACAAGCAAGCCAACAGAGCTTGATTATCCAGATGATAATTCTGCAAATGGCCAGAAGAATTACACCTATACCGGCAAGGGTGGTGTCCCAATGGGATCACTCTTTACCCGCTTGTTATTCGCAATCAAGTATCAAGAACAACGCATCGTTCTTTCAAACTTGATTAACTCAGATTCCAAGATTCTCTTCAACCGTAATCCAAGTGAGCGCGTTGCAAAAGTTGCGCCATGGCTAACGCTAGATGGAAACGTTTATCCTGCAGTTGTTGATGGTCGAATTTTATGGATAGTTGATGGGTACACAACTAGTAACGGATATCCATATTCAAAGAAGACAAACTTGGCAGATGCAACAACTAACTCCATAACTACAAGCACAACAGCTGTTAACTCACTTGCAAGTAGAAACGTTAGTTATATTCGTAACTCAATTAAGGCCACTGTCGATGCTTACGATGGCACCGTAAAGCTTTATCAGTGGGATACCAAAGATCCGGTACTCGCTACATGGAGCAAATCATTCCCAGGAACTGTGACACCTAAGAGCGCAATGTCTAAGTCGCTACTTGAACACATTCGTTATCCAGAAGATCTCTTTGGAGTTCAACGAGATGTATTAAGTACTTATCACGTAAAGACTGCTGATGCGTTTTACGGCGGGCAAGATTTCTGGCGTGTACCAACAGACCCATCTTCATTGGGTGCAAATGCTGGAGTCCAACCTCCTTATTACATGACGCTTAAACTTCCTGGCCAAGATAAGGCTGCATTCTCACTTACAACCTCCTTTGTGCCTCGCGGAAACCGTCAGAACTTAACGGCATTCGCGGTTGTTAATTCAGATAACGGACCGGACTACGGAAAGATTTCAGTATTACAACTTCCACGTTCAACAAATATTTCAGGCCCATCACAAGTTGCCTCGAACTTTGAAGCGAAACCTGAAGTGGCACAAGCACTATCACTATTGCGCCAGGGTGGTTCGGATGTTGTTCTCGGTAACTTGCTAACGCTTCCAGTCGGTGGCGGTCTGCTCTATGTGCAACCGGTTTACGTTCGAGCAACTGCAAATAATTCTGCATATCCATTGTTGCAAAAAGTTCTTGTCTCCTTCGGAGATGTAATCGGTTTCGATGAAACTCTAAAGGGCGCTCTTGATCAAGTCTTCGGTGGAAATTCTGGAACAGTTTTGAATAACACTTCACAATCAAATGGCGGAACAACTACGAGTGGAAACTCAAATATGAGTAGTTCGCTTAAATCTGCTCTTGCTAGTGCGCAATCTGCTCTTGCAGATTCACAAGCAGCACTTAAGAAGGGCGACTTCACTGCTTATGGCAAGGCGCAAGATCGCCTGAAAGCGGCTATT
>CANNIM010000091.1 GCA_947505195.1 Actinomycetota bacterium | reverse complement strand
TCACCATGTTGTATCGCAGCCCATTGATTTCGACTCATCGCACCAGTACCAGAATCTGTTAGTAGATCAATCAGAACATTGTCTGATTCAAGAGAGAAGAGGTTGTATCCAACTTCAGCTATAAATTTCTCCCGCTCTGACTCTGTGGTCATAGCAATTGGTGCAACGGAGTGAATCTTAAAGGGCTCGATAATCGTCATGAATTCCATGATTCGAGGCTAGCCCTAACCAACCGATAGCACTACTCACCTCGCAAGTTTCAGCACTCAAAACTTTTGAGGTAACATTCCACACCTTAGGTTTACTTAAGGATCGTTGGCTCAGCGGTAGAGCACCACATTGACATTGTGGGGGTCACTGGTTCGATCCCAGTACGGTCCACCAAAAGTTATCCGCTTGACCGAATATCCAGTGTCACTTGTCGCCAAGATTTAGTTGAGAATTTCCAGAGCCTGGGTGAATATTTCGGAACTAAACGTCATTAGCTAGCGAAATCCGATACTGGACTTTTCCTGATTCCAATTCATACGAGTCATAAAGTTTTCGGGCTGTTTCATTTGTTGAATCTGTATTCCAATATAACCTAGAGGAACCAGCGCGTTCTGCAATCTCCCGCACCGCGTCAATCAGTGAACGCCCAACTCCCCCACCTCGTAGCGTAGGTTCAACATACAAATCTTCAAGGTAGCAATAATTAACCTCTGCCCAAGTAGAGTTCTGAAACGAGTAATGCGTAAGCCCTTGAATTGCACCATCAACTTCCGCGACTAAACAGAATAGATTGAAATCTGGATCCAATAAGCGTTGCCAAGTTAATTCACTCTGCTCATCGCTTAATTGAGTTTTATAGAACTTGAGGTAGCCCTGCCAGAGCGGATCCCACGATGACTTATCACTTGCCGAAAGCGGGCGTATTGATTTCATGGCTAGATAGTAGAAGGTCGGAATCACTTCCCCAAGTATCATTCTCGAATGTTCGCTTTCATTCCTGGACTTCTAGCCGGCCTTTCGCTAATCATTGCGATCGGCGCCCAAAACGCATTTGTAATCCGACAAGGATTAACCAAGAAGTATGTTTTTCTTACCGTTGCTATTTGCTCAGTTTCAGATGCCATGCTGATTGCTTTAGGTGCAAGCGGATTAGGTGCTTTAATCAAATCAAATACTGCTGTACTAGAAATAGTCAGATGGTTTGGTGTTAGCTACCTGATCTGGTTTGGAATAAAGAGCGTCCGTTCCGCTCTTAAAGTTCAGGTCTTAACCGCGGCTGGTGAGGCTTCTGGAAGTCGTAAAAGCGTAATCACCACAATCCTTGCCCTAACTTTTCTAAATCCACACGTTTACCTAGATACTGTAATTTTACTTGGAAGTATTTCGAATCAATTCGGCGAAGATAAATGGTATTTCACTGCTGGTGCGGCGCTAGGAAGTGTTCTATGGTTTACCGCGATTGGCTATGGCGCAAAGTCAGCATCTCGGTTCATGTCAAAGCCAATTTTCTGGAAGATACTTGATTCGCTCATTGCAGTAATTATGTTCTCAATCGCTGCGTTCTTGGCGTTCTACAACTTCAGCTAGAGCGCAATTCGCCAATACATAATCTGCCCTTCGCCATGTTGCGGCGGTAGTGGAACCTGCTTCAGAAATTCTCCACCGTTTTTCTTGATAACGCCTTGCGATGAGAAATTTTCGGGATTAGTTGTGAGGTCTACAAATGGAAGTCCGATTTTTCTTGCTTCATCAAGCATTAGATTCAAAGCTTTTGATGCATATCCTTTGCGGCGCTTATGCGGAAATATCCAATATCCGATGTGCCCTAAGCATGTCGGTGGAAGATCGGTCGTTCCGGGGCTCCAACGAAATCCAATTCGACCACAGATTTCGCCGTCCCACATATGTCGCACGATGCTTGGAAGTCTTTTAACAAAAGTTCCATCTGGCATCTCAATATCCGCGCCAAGTCCCTGCGGGTCATCTTGTTCTCTAATAAATCGTTCCGGATCGCTGACTGCTTCTTCGTATAGCTTGTCGACGTCCATATGCAACATATCTGCATCAGCCATTACTAACTTAATTGCAGCAAGAAATTCCGGGAGATGTTTCTCTTCTAGTCGAATTAACTCCATAAATATTTAGTCGTTCTGCGGGAAACCTAAGTTAATTCCGCCATGGCTTGGATCCAACCAACGGCTAGTCACAACTTTGCCGCGAGTGAAGAAGTGAACGCCTTCAGTACCGTGAGCATGGCTATCGCCAAACAGAGAATTCTTCCAACCACCGAATGAGAAGTAAGCCATTGGAACTGGGATCGGAACGTTAATTCCAACCATTCCAACTTCAACTTCATTCTGAAATCTACGTGCCGCACCGCCGTCGTTAGTGAAAATTGCTGTTCCATTTCCATATGGATGGCTGTTTACAAGTGCCAACGCTTCGTCATAAGTATTAACACGAAGCACACTTAGAACTGGTCCAAAAATTTCTTCCTTGTAAATGCTCATTTCGGGTGTCACATTGTCGAAAAGTGTAGGTCCGAGGAAGAAGCCATCGCCATCAACCTTTACGTTACGGCCATCTTCAACAAGTGTGGCACCAGCTTTTTCGCCAGCTTCAATATAGGAAGCGACTTTATCGCGGTGAACTTTGGTGACCAAGGGACCCATATCTGAGCCTTGGGTTCCATCACCCGTTTTGATATTAGCCATTCGAGATTTAATTCGCGCAACCAGAGCGCTCGCTATTGGTTCGACAGCAACAATTGCTGAGATTGCCATGCATCGCTCTCCTGCTGAACCAAAACCAGCATTGATCGCAGCATCTGCGGCAAGTTCAAGATCTGAATCTGGAAGTACAACCATATGGTTCTTTGCCCCACCAAGTGCCTGTACCCGCTTACCCGCTTTAGTTCCAGTTTCATAAACATATCTAGCGATTGGTGTTGAACCTACGAAGGAAACGGATTTAATACCTGGATGATTTAGTAAAGCATCAACCGCTTCTTTATCGCCGTGAACAATATTGAATACACCATCTGGTAATCCAGCTTGCTTCCATAGTTCGGCAAGCAACATTGCAGCACTCGGATCTTTTTCAGATGGCTTCAAAACAACGGTATTTCCGCAAGCGATTGCGATTGGGAAGAACCACATCGGAACCATTGCTGGAAAATTGAAGGGAGAGATAATTGCTACGGGACCTAATGGCTGGCGAATTGAATAAACATCTACGCCAGTTGAAACTTCCTCAGAAAAGCCACCTTTGAGCAAATGTGGAATTCCGCATGCGAATTCAACAACTTCGAGTCCGCGAGTTACTTCACCCGCGGCATCACTTAAAACTTTTCCATGTTCTGCGGTGATTAACGCAGCAATTTTCTCTTTGTTCTGGAGAACCAATTCACGGAATGCAAATAAAACTTGGGTGCGCTTTGTTAGCGAACTATGTCGCCATTCG
>CANNIM010000090.1 GCA_947505195.1 Actinomycetota bacterium | reverse complement strand
TTGATGAGGCGCTCGCTGGTTATTGCACCGACATCAATATCACTTTAATGCCAGATGGATCTCTGCAATGCGTAGATAACGGTCGCGGAATCCCAGTAGATATGCACCCGGTAGAAAAAAAGCCAGCACTTGAAGTTGTTCTAACAGTTCTTCACGCTGGTGGAAAGTTCGGCGATGGTGGTTATTCAGTTTCCGGAGGTTTGCATGGCGTTGGTATCTCAGTTGTAAACGCACTCAGCACCGATCTTGCGGTTGAAGTAAAACGAGATGGCTTTCATTGGTATCAAGAATATAAATTAGGAGTTCCACAAGCGCCCGTGCGCAAAGGAGAGCCAACTTTAGACCACGGAACAACTGTAACTTTCTGGCCATCAGCTGAAATTTTTGAAACCACTGATTTTTCATTTGAAGTTCTTTCAACTCGCTTTCGCGAAATGGCATTCTTAAATAAAGGGTTGATTTTAACGCTTACCGATTTACGTCCTGGCCACGTTGACGAGAAGGGCGAACCAATTCATATTCGCTATCACTATGAAGGCGGAATTATTGATTTTGTTAAACATCTAAATCAGACAAAAGGCGAGACCCACAAGTCAATCATCTCCTTTGTTACTGATGAGACAAAGCACAAAATGAGTTTAGAAGTAGCAATGCAATGGAATGCAGGGTTTACAGAATCTGTTTACACATTTGCGAACACAATCCACACTCACGAAGGCGGCGCGCACGAAGAAGGATTTAGAACGGCACTAACCTCAGTTGTAAATAAGTTTGGTGAAGAGTGGGGATTTATTCGCAAGAAGGAAGATCGCCTCACCGGTGAGGATATTCGCGAAGGTTTAACTGCAATTGTTTCAATCAAACTTGCCGAACCACAATTCGAAGGTCAGACAAAAACAAAACTTGGCAATACAGAAGCAAAATCATTTACTCAAAAAAGCATGAATGACCATTTAACCAGTTGGTTTGAACAACACCCTGGCGAAGGTAAAGATATTGTTCGCAAAAGCATAGATGCAGCAGCAGCTCGTGTTGCCGCTCGCAAAGCGCGTGATTTATCACGAAACCGAAAAGGTTTACTTGAAGGCCGAGGAATGCCCGGAAAGTTGGCAGATTGTCAGTGGACCGAACCAGAAAAATGTGAACTTTATATAGTTGAAGGTGCTTCTGCCGGCGGTTCAACAAAAGGCGGCCGCGACTCAAGATATCAAGCAGTCCTTCCAATCCGCGGAAAGATTCTAAATGTTGAAAAAGCGCGCATTGATCGCGTGTTACAAAACAACGAAGTTCAATCACTAATTACTGCTCTCGGAACAGGCATCCATGATGATTTCGATGTAGCAAAACTTCGTTATCACAAAATTATTCTGATGGCAGATGCGGATGTCGACGGTCAACATATTCGCACCCTTCTTCTAACTTTGTTATTTAGATTTATGAGACCACTCATTGAAAACGGTTTTGTCTATCTTGCACAACCACCACTTTACAAACTCAAGTGGGGCGGCAAAGAACCAGTCCAATATGCATTCTCTGACCGCGAACGAGATGGCTTCATTAAATTAGGTATAGATGCCGGCAAGCGCCTTCCTAAAGAGGATGGAATTCAACGCTTCAAAGGTTTAGGCGAGATGCCCGCTAAAGAACTTTGGGATACAACAATGGACCCAGCGCACCGAGTGTTAATCCAAGTAACACTTGACGATGCTGCAGCAGCCGACGATTTGTTCTCAGTACTTATGGGTGAAGATGTAGAGCTACGCAGAAACTTTATTCAGCGCAACGCTAAAGATGTTCGATTCTTGGACATCTAGGTGATTATAAATGGCTGAAAATATGAATCCTGATAAGACTGCAGCACACGATCGCATTGAATCGGTTGATCTCCAAGTTGAGATGGCGCGTTCATATCTAGATTATGCAATGTCAGTAATTGTCGGGCGCGCACTTCCAGATATTCGCGATGGTTTAAAACCAGTTCACCGCAGAGTTCTATATGCAATGTACGACGCTGGTTACCGACCAGATAAGGGTTACTACAAATCTTCACGCATCGTCGGTGATGTTATGGGTAATTATCATCCACACGGTGACACTGCAATTTACGATGCAGTAGTTCGGCTTGCCCAGTTCTGGTCACTTCGTTATCCACTAATTGATGGAAACGGAAACTTTGGTTCACCTGGAAATGATCCAGCGGCGGCAATGCGTTACACCGAAGCGAAACTTGCACCACTCGCAATGGAAATGATGCGAGATATTGATGAAGACACAGTTAATTTCATTCCAAACTACGATGGCCGATCACAAGAACCAACAGTTCTACCAAGCCGATTCCCAAACCTTCTTGTAAATGGAAGTGCGGGTATTGCAGTAGGTATGGCTACAAACATCCCACCACACAATTTAAATGAAGTTGTTGAAGGAGTTGTTTGGGCACTTGAAAACCCAGATGCTGATCCAAAAGAGTTGTTAGAAAAATTGTTAACGATAGTCAAAGGCCCAGATTTCCCAACCAAGGCTTTAATTGTTGGTCGCCAAGGTATTGAAGATGCTTATCGCACTGGCCGCGGTTCAATCATTATGCGTGCAGTCGTCGAGGTTGAAGAAATAAATAAGCGCACCTGTCTTGTTGTCACCGAACTTCCTTACCAAGTAAACCCCGATAACTTAGCTCTTAAGATTGCAGAACTAGTAAAAGATGGCCGCATCAAAGGAATTGCGGATGTGCGCGATGAAGGTAACGAGCGTTTAGGACAGAGACTTGTAATTGTCCTGCGAAATGATGCAATTCCAAAGGTAATCTTAAATAACCTTTACAAGCACACACAATTACAAGATTCTTTCGGCGCCAATATGTTGGCCCTAGTTGATGGCGTTCCAAGAACCCTTCGTATTGATGAGTTCATACGTTATTACATCGAACATCAAGTTGAAGTAATTGTTCGACGCACCAAATACAGATTACAAGAACGTGAAAAGCGCGCCCATATCTTGCGCGGTTATTTAAAGGCACTAGATGCACTAGATGCTGTTATTGCGTTGATTCGCGCATCCCGCACACCAGAAGAAGCTCGCACTGGATTAATGAAACTGCTCGATGTTGATGAGATCCAAGCAAACGCCATTTTGGATATGCAACTGCGTCGTATCGCCGCGCTAGAGCGCCAGAAGATTAATGATGAATACGAAGGCCTGATGGCTGAGATTGTTGAACTAAACAGCATCTTGGCATCTGAGGCTAAACAGCGCGAGATTATCAAAGTTGAATTACAAGAGTTAACAGCTAAGTATGGAAATGAACGCCGAACTCAAATTATTGCCGGTGATTCAGATCTTTCAGTAGAAGATTTAATTCCCGATCAAAGCGTTGTTGTCACAATTACAAAAACTGGGTATTCCAAGCGCACAAAGGCTGATTTATACCGATCACAACGTCGTGGCGGCAAAGGCGTTAAAGGTGC
>CANNIM010000089.1 GCA_947505195.1 Actinomycetota bacterium | reverse complement strand
GATATTTACTGATGACATTGTATCTATGGATTTAAGTGGCGAGATAAAAGTTTTAACTGATGGATCTGGAAATACCTTAAAGAGTAAGTCAGTAATTCTGGCAACTGGTTCTGCTTACAAAGAGATTGGACTAACAAACGAGAAGCGTTTATCTGGACGCGGGGTTTCTTGGTGTGCTACTTGCGATGGTTTCTTCTTTAGAGAGAAAGTAATTGCAGTAGTTGGCGGTGGCGATTCCGCAATGGAAGAAGCCACTTTCCTAACAAGGTTTGCAAGTAAGGTTTATGTAATTCACCGTCGCGATTCACTTCGCGCATCAAAAATTATGATTGAGCGCGCTATGTCGAATCCTAAGATTGAATTCATTTGGAATACCGAAGTAATTGATGTTCTTGGTGCCGACAAAGTTTCTGGGTTAAAACTTCGCAATTTGCTTACTAGTGAAGAGAGCGAGCGAGATTTCGACGCTCTCTTTGTGGCCATCGGGCATCTGCCTAGAAGTGAGTTATTAGTAGGCCAAATAGATTTGGATAGCGAAGGTTATGTAAAGGTTGATGGGCGCTCCACGCGAACAAATCAGAAGGGTGTCTTTGCTTGTGGTGATCTTGTTGACCATACCTACCGACAAGCAATCACCGCTGCTGGTTCTGGTTGCCAAGCCGCGCTAGATACTGAGCGTTTCTTAGCTGGCCATTAATTACAATTATCCAACCACCAAGAAGAATAAGAGAGTAAGAAGAGGAAATCATGAGCGCAGCACAACCAGTAACAGCCGCAACTTTCGATGAGGTAGTTTTAAAGAGTTCAATTCCAGTACTAGTAGATTTTTGGGCTGAATGGTGCGGCCCTTGTCGCGCAGTAGGGCCAATTCTTGATCAAATTTCAGAAGAATACGCTGGAAAGATAAAGGTTGTTAAGTTAAATACTGATGAGGAATCAGCGATTGCAATCAAATATGGAATTGTTTCAATTCCAACACTAAATGTTTATGTAAACGGCGAAGTTGTTAAAACTGTAGTTGGTGCAAAGCCAAAGCCAGCTTTATTAAAAGAACTCGCTGCGTTTATCTAAATCTATGTCTCCATCTGGTGAGGAGACCAATGTAATTTCGTTGGTCACAAATACGCTAACCAGACTTGGGTTTTTAAAAACCGCATCTACTAATTTTGGTGCGGTTGAAGAAGATGGTCTGCGCGCATTCCAACAAGAGCGTGGGTTGATAGTTTCTGGTGAAATTGATGGTCCCACTATTCGCGCAATTGATGAAGCGCGCTGGAAACTTGGTGATCGCATTCTCTCTTTTAATCCCGGAAAGCCACTTCGCGGTGATGATGTTGCGGTGCTGCAATCTCGATTAGTTGAAATGGGTTTTGATTGTGGTCGTGTTGATGCAATCTTCGGTTCTCGTACCGATGGCGCTGTTAAAGAATTTCAAAAGTCTGCTGGTGTCAAGGTTGATGGGGTTTGTGGTCCTGCAACAATCTTGTCATTAATGAGATTGTTAAAAACAGTTTCGGGTGGTGCTCCCACACAATTGCGCGATAATGCAAATCGGGCAGTACGCGGGCCGGCACTTGCAAATAAAATAATAGTTTTAGATCCAAGCTCTTTGCCACAAGATAGTGAAATAACTTTCGATATTGCACAACGCTTAGAGGGCCGGTTAATTGCACTTGGCGTGACGGTTTTCATATCTCGAAGTAGCGTTAAGGCTCCCAGCGAGAGTGAGCGGATTAAATTAGCAAATGATTCCGGGGCAGATTTAGTAATTTCGTTTCACACTGATACCTACAAGAATGAGTTGGCGCATGGTTTAACTACTTATTATTATGGAAATGATTTACATGGCGTCCACTCAGTAGTCGGTGAGAGATTTGCCGCTCTAGTTCAACGAGAAATCACCGCTCGTACCGATTTATTGAATTGCCGAACCCATGCAAAATCATGGGATTTATTGCGACTAACTAAAGCTCCTGCCGTGAGAATTGATCTGGGATATTTATCGAATCCTGGTGATGTTAAGCGCCTCTCTGATGTTGCTTTCCGTGAAACCGTGGTCGAATCGATAATGGTCGCAATTCAACGGCTCTACCTATCGGCTGAAAATGATGCAAAGACCGGTACTTTAAAGATCTCGGATTTGCGCAAGGCTGGAATCCGCAAGTAATAAATAGGAATTCATTCGCCTCCCTTGTTGTGGCAAGATTAGACAATGAGTAACGACATTACGCGCATCCATACGGGCGAGGTTCAGAACTTAACTGACCGCTTCGCCCATCGCGCCGCCATGATGAAACCAAGTGAAATTCGTTCGCTCTTCGCTGTTGCATCTCGTCCCGACATTGTTTCACTTGCGGGTGGAATGCCAAATCTCTCAGCTTTCCCAATGGAGATGATGGCTAGTGTTGTTGAAAAATTAATACGCGATAACGGTCAAGAGGCGCTGCAATATGGAAGTGGCCAAGGGCATCCAAAGCTTCGTGAGCAAATTTGTGACGTAATGGCCCTAGAAGGAATCCGCGCCCACCCTGATGATGTAATTGTTACAACTGGTTCGCAACAAGCACTTGATTTAATATCTCGAATCTTCATCGATCCAGGCGATGTAGTTTTGGTTGAAGCGCCTTCTTATGTTGGAGCACTTGGAACTTTCCATCAATATGAAGCGAAAGTTGTACACGTCGCAATGGATAACAATGGTCTTATCCCAATTGCGCTTCGTGAAGCAATAACTGCTACGCGCGCCACTGGCCGCAAGATTAAGTTCTTATATTTAATTCCAAATTACCAGAATCCAGCCGGAGTTCTTCTTACGGCAGAGCGCAGGACAGAAATCTTGGAAATTTGTCGTGATGAATCTATTTTTGTAATCGAAGATAACCCTTATGGTTTGTTAGGTTTTGAACGCCCATCGCCTAATGCAATGCGGGCTGAGGACTCTGAGAATGTTTTATATCTCGGGACTTTCTCAAAGACAATTGCCCCAGGCTTCCGTATTGGCTGGACACTTGTTCCACAAGCGTTAAAAGAGAAATTAGTTATCGCAGGTGAATCTTCAATTCTCTGTCCTTCAAATTTCACGCAACTCGCAATCTCAAGTTACTTATCTGACCAACCATGGCGTGATCAAATTACAACTTTCGCTCAACTTTATAAGGTTCGCCGCGATGTAATGCTTGAAACACTCGAGGCTACATTTCCCGCAGGTGCTACTTGGACCAAGCCAGGTGGCGGATTCTATGTTTGGGTAACACTTCCTCCAGAGATTGATACCAAGGCGTTAATGCCAAAAGCGATTGTTTCCAAGGTTGCATATGTTCCAGGAACTGCTTTTTATGCTGATGGTTTTGGCAGCTGGTCTCTGCGACTTTCCTATTGCTTCCCAAGTCCTGAGCGAATCCGTGAAGGGGTTAAATCTCTTGCTGGAGTTATTAAGACTGAAATGGAATTACGCGGTCTAAATTAAGTTATTAATTCGCTCTAAAT
>CANNIM010000088.1 GCA_947505195.1 Actinomycetota bacterium | reverse complement strand
GTGCCGTACCCACCGGCCAACCAGAAAGGTAATTCGGTTTTAGCAACCTTCGCCAGATCTGCGTCATCCAGCGCAGTAAATTTACTCTGCCCATCTTCACCTATCGCATCCTTACTTCGCGGGGGAGCGTTGTGACCACCTGCTGTTGCACCCTCGACAACAAAACCATCTGGTCGGGTTTTCTCATCCTTTGCAAGATAAGCGGCAAGTGCATGA
Organism: Actinomycetota bacterium; assembly: GCA_947505195.1. Classification (GTDB taxonomy): domain Bacteria; phylum Actinomycetota; class Actinomycetes; order Nanopelagicales; family Nanopelagicaceae; genus AAA044-D11. Next base: position 3,325 of record CANNIM010000088.1, on the reverse strand, counting down.
GATGAAATGATGGCTAGGAATTTGGGTTTCTTTAATTTAGGAAGACTCTGAGAAATTTGTTTAGGATCGAAAGCCAAGAAGTATTTGTTCTTTGCATCGCTTACATCAACCCCTATTTTTACTGAGTTATTTTCTGCTAGTTGGCGCAGAAGTTCCGGAATTTCTGTCGGTATTCCAGCGCCCATGAGTACGTAATCGACACCTGCCAACATCGCGCCGTAAAGAGTTGCTGGCGTAGCTAATTGAATTTTCTCGAGAAGATTGATGCCGATTAGTCCAGGGTTATTCTCCTTCGCTAACCAAACTTCGGTGAATGCGCTAAGAACCAAGAGATTGTTTGTAATCTTCGATGGCTTCAAGCTCAACTTTGGAACATCTAAATACGGGGCCCCAGTAGTTCGGCCACCTTCATTTAAATAAAAATGGCGGATTTCTTCAGCGATTTCTGGATTTGGGAAATGAGAAAATGCTCGACGAATTTCTCCTGACGAGTCGCCATCTTGCAATCTACGAGCCATCACCGAGTCAATCGCTGTTGCAGATACAACTCCAAGCCCACCAGCTTTTGAAACTTCTTTAGCAAGTTGCCAAGTTGAAACTGCAATACCCATGCCACCTTGAATTACATCGGGCATATTCGATTCAATTTGAGTTTCCGACATGAAGAGATTCTAAATTAGCGCTTTAAAGCTCCTTCCGATTTATCGAGGGGTGGCACTCACGAGGATTTACTGAAGATGTTTTGAACGAATCAGAGGAGCGGTTAAGCAAGTTGGTCCACCATCACCTTTGACTGCAACATTTTCACCTGCAAACAAATGCACCGAGATTCCAGCTTCTCGCAACTTCTTCTCGATCTCAGGATTTCCCGCTGCTAAAATAACAACATCAGGTGCGACTGCCAAAATATTGGAACCTTGTGTCAACATTTCCTTCTCGCTTACCGTAAACCAAGTGATGTCTCGTGATTTCAAGAATTCCAATAAACGTACAGGTGCAAGCGGTTCATAAACCACCGCTTTGTCATATGAGATAGGAGATAGGACGCTCATTAAATGCAGTACAGCCCCGGAACCTTGGTAGTGCGGCAGGTCAAAGGAGAAAACCTCAACACCAAAAGGGGTCAACAATTTTCGAATCTGTTCAATGCCTTCTTGATTAGTGCGATAACTGTGACCAATCAACAGTGTTTTTTCATCTAACCAAACTTTATCGCCGCCATCTGCAAATCCCGGTGCTGTTAACTCACCCAAAATCGGAACGCCTATCCCTTCAAGCGTTCTACGAAAATGTTTTGGCTCATCGCTACGGATCGGTTTGGCCATTCGAAGCAAGATTGCTCCGTGTGGCGTCATGATCATTGGATCATGCATGTATACCGAGTCAACAAGACCATCGATGCTTTCGGCAACATCAACAACTGCGCCTAAAGACTGAAGAAGCTCAACGAAAGATTGGTGCTCTTTGAGTAGCGCAACAGAATCTGGCTGACGCCAAAGCCCTTCTTCAACAAATTTTCCAACTGTGGTTGGAGTTCGCACAAGAACTCTTGCGAGCGGGGAGACCATATCTGGCGTTCCCCATTTCAAATCACTCACCGGTGTAATACTTAGCAATCTCACCTAGCGATTTATCAAGAATTTCAAGACCTAATTTGGCGTCTGCTTCCGAGATATTACAAGGAGGGCAGAGATGAATTCGATTGAAGTTTGTAAATGGCATCATGCCATTAGCTTTACAGGCCGCAACTAGTTCATTCATTGCTGGGCTTGAACCACCATAAGGTGCAAGTGGTGCATGTGTTTTGCGATCGCTTACTAAATCAATTCCCCAGAAAACACCGGCGCCTCGGATATCGCCAATTACCTTATGTTTCTTTGCTAATTCAGCAAGACCAGGAGCAAATATCTTCGCGCCAATTGTTGTGGCGTTCTCCAGCATCTTCTCTTCCTTCATGACATCGATTGTTGCAACAGCTGCGGCTGCAGCGAGTGGATGTCCCATATAGGTAAGTCCACCTGGGAATACGGTTTCATCGAAAGTCTTTGAGATCTCTTCGCTAATTACAACGCCACCAAGAGGTACGTAACCTGATGTAACTCCCTTCGCAAAGGTAATCAAATCTGGAACAACATTGGTACTTTGGAAGGCAAACCATTTCCCGGTGCGGCCGAAACCTGCCATTACTTCATCTGCAATCCACATAATCTTGTACTTGTCGCACAGAGCGCGAACACCTTCAAGATAGCCAGCGGGTGGAATTAAAACTCCCGCCGTTCCTGGAACTGACTCAAGCAAAATTGCACCAATCGTGTTTGGGCCTTCAAAGATAATTGTTTGCTCTAAATGCTCGAGCGCACGTGCACATTCTTCGGCCTCAGTTGTCGCCCAAAATGGTGTGCGATAAAGATATGGACCCCAGAAGTGAACATGGCCAAAGGCAAACTCATTTGGGAATCTGCGTGGATCGCCAGTTGCATTTATTGCCGAACCAGTGTTGCCGTGATACGAACGATATGTAGAAAGAACTTTATGCTTTCTTGTATGTATTCGCGCCATTCGGATTGCATTCTCAATCGCATCAGCACCACCATTAGTAAAGAAAACCTTTGCAAACTTTGAACCAGCAACGCCAACGATTCTTTCCGCGGCTTCATTTCTAACATCACTTGCATGTTGTGGTGCAAGGGCGGTCAGTGTTCCAGCTTGTGCCTGAATTGCGGCCACAACCTTTGGATGTTGGTGACCGATATTTGTGAAAACTAACTGTGATGAAAAGTCTAAAAATTCTTTTCCGTCATGATCCCAAAATCTTGAACCCGAACTCTTGGCAACCGGGATAGGGGAGATGGCTCCTTGCGCAGACCATGAGTGGAATACGAATTGGTGGTCAGCGGCGCTAACTTGCGCGTTGGTCTTCTTCTCTGCACTCATGCCTAAGCCCCTTGCGGTTGGACGTTTTGGACACCCATGGTGTCGCAACTAATTGGCGCCATCATATTCGACTGGCGTACATTGCGACTATGACACAGACAACTCTTATTTCACATTGGATAAACGGCGCTGTCGATACCCAAAAACCAGAACGCACTAGCGAGGTTTTCAACCCGGCGACTGGAAAAGTATCGGGCAACGTTGCGCTAGCTAGCACGGCCACCGTAGATCGAGCTGTCAAAGTAGCAACTGAAGCCTTCGCCGAATGGCGACATAGTTCGCTAACAAAGCGCACCCAAGTTTTATTTGCATTCCGTGAATTGGTTCTCCAGAACAAAGAGAAAATTGCTGCGTTAATCACCGCAGAACATGGAAAAGTTTTAAGTGATGC
>CANNIM010000087.1 GCA_947505195.1 Actinomycetota bacterium | reverse complement strand
TTAATTGCCTCAAGCATCATGAGTAAGAAAATTGCTGAAGGTACTAGCGCGCTGGTATTGGATGTTAAAACGGGTTCTGGTGCATTTATGACTGATCCCAAAAAAGCGGGCGAACTTGCAAGAGTCATGGTTGAACTTGGAAAGCGTGCTGGTGTAAAAACTAGAGCGTTAGTAACTGCTATGGATGTTCCACTTGGTTTAACAGCGGGCAATGCCCTTGAAGTTCGGGAATCAGTTGAAGTTTTAGCTGGCGGTGGACCAAGTGATGTCGTTGAACTTACTCTGGTTCTTGCCCGTGAAATGTTAGATGCTGCAGGAATAAAACAATTGATGGATCCAGCAGATGCACTAAAAAACGGTGCGGCGATGGATAGTTGGAAGGCAATGATTCGCGCACAAGGCGGAGATCCTGACGCAAAGCTACCAATAGCGAAAGAGAGAACTGAAGTTACAGCAACTTCGGATGGCACTCTTTCTTCAATGGATGCAATGGGCGTTGGAATTGCGGCTTGGCGTTTGGGTGCTGGCCGGTCAAAGCAAGGCGAGAAAGTTTCGCCGGGCGCAGGAATAGAGATTCATGCAAAACCTGGAGCGATGATCAAGAAGGGCGATGTTATTTATACCTTGCACGCAGATGAACCTGCGCGCTTTGAACGTGCCCTACGTGCACTAGATGGTTCATTTACAATTAGCCAAGATGGTTCGATTGCCAAACGCTTACCTCTTATAATTGAGAAAATAGAGGGATGAGATGACACTTACAAGTATTCCAACGGCAGAACAAATCAAACGCTTGCCGAAAGCGGTAATTCATGACCACTTAGATGGCGGCCTTAGGCCACAAACAATTATTGAATTAGCGGCGGAAATTGCTTACAAACTTCCCGCTAATGATCCTGACGCTCTTGGTGATTGGTTCTACGAGGCTTGTAACTCTGGTTCATTGGTTCGCTATATCGAAACTTTCGAACACACGATTGCTGTAATGCAAACAAAAGAGGCAATAACCCGTGTAGCAAAAGAGTGTGCACTTGATTTGGCAAGAGATGGTGTGGTCTACGCGGAAGTACGTGGCGCTCCAGAGTTGTTTACTCGCAAGGAATTAACGCTAGATGAAGTCATTGAAGCGACAATTGCCGGATATCGACTCGGTGAAGCAGAAGCAAAAGCCGAAGGATTTACGATCAGGGTTGAGTCTCTGTTGTGTGCACTGCGACAAAATCCTCATGCCCAAGAGATTGCCGAAAAAGTTATTAAGTATCGCGATCTTGGCGTAGTTGGTTTTGATATCGCTGGACCTGAAGATGGTTTCCCGCCGACAAATCAATTAGATACCTTCAATTATTTAAGGCAAGAAGATGCACACTTCACAATTCATGCTGGTGAGGCTTATGGTCTGCCTTCAATCTGGCAGGCGATTCAAATGTGTGGCGCTGAACGCTTAGGACATGGCGTACGCATCATCGAAGATATTGATTTCTCTGGATCAAAGCCAAAACTTGGTCGCCTTTCCGCATATGTGCGAGATCGTCGTATTCCTTTGGAACTCTGCCCAACTTCGAATTTACAGACCGGTGCGGCAAAAAATATTGCTTCACATCCGATTGGGGCTCTAGCAAAGCTACGTTTCCGAGTAACAATTAATACAGATAACCGATTAATGAGTCGTACATCGATGACAAATGAGATGGTGGAAGTTGTTAAGGCATTTAATTGGAACTTTCAGGACCTACAACGCGTCACGATTAATGCGCTGAAAAGTTCTTTTATTCCCTTTGAAGAGCGACTCGCAATTATTGAAGAAATTGTTAAGCCTGGATATCTAGCTATATCCGGCGAATAACTTAGTAAATTCTGCAACTATCTCGGCTACTTTCGCCTCGGCAAAATCTTTCTCACCGACCACTTCGATATAGGTTTTGAGCTTAGGTTCGGTCCCACTTGGGCGGATAATTACACGAACGTTTTCGCCGCAGTAAAAGCGAAAGCCCTCAGTAGGTAATTCGCTCTTACTTAAATCCTCAAATTTGGTTACAGAAAGTCCTGAGATTGTTTTAGGGGGAGTGCTACTTAAATCGGAGAGAATTCTCTTAATTTTTCCAAGATCATTGACTCGAATAGATAGCTGTTGGGTTCGGTGATAACCAATCTCAATCCAGATCTCATCTAAATACGCGAAGATATCTGAACCTTTAGCCTTCAACTCGGAATTTATTTCCGCAATCTTAAGCGCGGCAGAAAGCCCATCTTTGTCATTTACATTCTTTGGGTCTACGCAATATCCGATTGCCTCTTCATAGCCAAATGCCAAATTTGGAACTTTTGATATCCATTTGAAGCCAGTCAAAGTTTCGCTGTAACCAACTCCGCTTTTCGCCGCTATTTTGCTAAGTGCGCTAGATGAAACAATCGTTGTCGCAAAAACCTTCCCCGATACATCTTCGCTCTTGGAAATGTAATGACCTAAGAGAGTACCGAGTTCATCACCACGAAGAGTTCTCCAGCGGCCATCCTTATCTTTAGCGGCGACAGCGCATCTATCTGCATCAGGATCGTTTGCGATAATTAAATCAGCGTCCTCTTTCGTTGCAAGTGCGATTGCTAAATCCATCGCTCCAGCTTCTTCCGGGTTTGGAAATGCAACAGTTGGAAAATCCGGGTCTGGCCTTGCTTGTTGGCTTACGAGAATGGGCTCTGAAAAATTCGCTTTCGCAAAGAGCGATAGCAACGTTTCGGTTCCAACCCCGTGCATTGCGGTATAAATGATTTTCTGCGGCGTTTTTTCGCTCACACCTTTCGCAGTACTTGATAAATAACGCTTGATTAGCTCTTCGCTAACCTTGCTCCAAGCGCTACCTCTTGGGCTTGGAAGTTTCACTTTCGCAATTTGTGCCGATATTTGAGCATCTGCCGGTGAAATTATCTGGCTGCCGCGATATTCGATGCCATCTACCCTCTTTCCAAGATAAACCTTGTATCCGTTGTCTATTGCAGGATTGTGGCTAGCGGTAACCATTACGCCACAATCAAAATCCAACTCATTAACTGCATATGCCAATATCGGAGTCGGCAATTCGCGGGGGAGTAAGTGCACGTTCAAACCAGCACCAGCAAAAATCTCTGCGCTCTCTTCCATGAATTCCGCGGATCCATGTCTGGCATCGCGTCCAATAACGACTTTAGATAGGCCGCGCGAAGTTAGGTAGGAAGCAATTCCTGCAGCTGTTCGACCAACGACGGCGCGATTCATTCCTGAAGGCCCAGGACGTACTGGGCCACGCAAGCCCGCAGTTCCAAACTCTAGAAATCCGCTAAAAGATTTCCGAAGTTCTATCTCATTGCCATCATCTAACCATTTGGTTAAAAGCTCTGCAGTTTTAGGGTCAGGATCCTTAGCTATCCAATCTAATATTTCTAATCGGAATTGCTCTTCGATCACAGTTGTTTTAAAACTTTCGCAAGCAATTCACCCATGCGCCCTGCGGCAGCTTTTCCAGCTTCCATAACTTCGGTATGGCTTAGTTTTTCACCCGTTACCCCAGCA
>CANNIM010000086.1 GCA_947505195.1 Actinomycetota bacterium | reverse complement strand
GTTCGCAACGAACGTCCGGTTCGCAACGAACGTCCGGAAAGATCTGATCGCCCTGTTCGCAACGAACGCACATTTCGCGCAGATCGCCATCCAAAAGCAGAGCGATTTGAAAAATCAGATCGGCCAGCAAAGGCAGATCGTTTTAATACGCCAAAGCCAGCAAAGAAGAGTTACAAATCTGATTCTCGCCCATCAACATCAACCTGGCGCGCAGATTCTGAAAAAGTTGAGCGTAGTGAAAAGTTTGAAGGCAAACGGCCAGCATTTAAAAAAGCTTCTGGCCCTAAGAAGTTTGCGAAGAAGGCTCCAGCCAAGCGTGCTCCCGTAGCAAAAGGAACATTTAAAAAATCGGGACCCAAAAAGAACGTTGGGAAATCTAAACCTCGCACTAAATGACTATCACCAAATACTCAGAGCTTGTGGTCTGTTAGTTCAGAAATCTAAGTCATACTGAGATTATGAAATCACAGATTGCGTTAATTGGAATTGGGTTAGTTATTGCTAGCGGAGTCGCTTATGCCGAGCTAAAACCTGCATCGAATACTCCCTCAATAACTACTGTTGCGACACCCGATCCGACCGCATCGGAATCTGCATCAACAACTCCAACTCCGAAGGCCTCAACTACCCAGAGTAAAGTTGCTACACCTAAGAAATCTTCCCTGCCAATGATTGCAAAGCCAACTATTTCTGGTGGCGGCGATGATGATGAAGATGAAGATCGCGAGCATGAAGACGAGGACGAAGACTAAATATTTGTTTTCCACGCCTCAAAAATTCTTGAAACGGCTATTGAAGCAATTGTCATTCCAGTTCCGAAGATCAAATATCCATTGAGTGATCCTGCTTTTGCTGGTGCAAACCAATCGATAGCAACCGCACCAGCCAGTTGACCGGCGATATTTAGAATTACAAAATTCAAAACCCCGAGATGTTGAATTATGTAGGCCGATACCGCAACAAATATGAGTCCCAAGCTGCCACCGGTATAGACCCAGAAATTATTTGGCAGTGGAGCAATCTCAGCGCCTAACGCTAAATTAATTGAAAGGGCAATAACTATTACTACGGCGCCAGTTGCAAAATTCAGCCAAGCAGTTGCAAGTGGACGCTTAGCAACAGCATTAACTCTGCCATTTAATCCCTGTTGGATTGAAGCAAATACTCCCACAATTAGCGCCATTGAAAGTGGTAAGAATCTAAATTCTGAATTAGTTAAATCAGGATAAACGGCGATAAACACAGCAATCAAAGTTGCGAGAGCACCTAAAGTTCTCGCCAACGTTATTTTCTGCTTGCCACTCGATGAGAGTCCTGCCTTATCAACGAATAGCGATGAAACCGTTTGTCCTGCAACAACGCTAATGGTGAAGAGAGCTACTCCAATTTGTGGAACAGTGATGCTTTGAACAGCAACAAAACAACCACCCAATATTCCGCCAGCAACTTCCCACCAAGTTAATTGTTTTCTCTTAATTCCCTTAAATATTAAAATCAATCCAGTTCGCTCTTTCTTAATACCAAAAACTAGAAGAAATAAAATGAACCAACCAGTTAAAAACGAGATAAGCGCAGCAGCTAAACCACTATTTAGGTCGACTGAGAGTTGGCCATTTACTCGTGATTGGAGGGCCACAACAACGCCAATTAGTACAGCAAAAATTGCAAACATGTTCCCTCAAAACCTAATTAACACAAGGAATTTTTCCGCCATCAACTGCCTTACCGCTTGCCAAATTGGCATAGTTGATTTTGGTAGGTTTCGGTGAAGGAAGCGCGCTTGGACCTTTTGGCTTTGGATTAAATAGTTCCTGCACATACTTTTTAATCTTAACTTCATCGACCAAATTTACGCTCTGGCCATTGCGCATGACATATCCCTCAATTGGCAAGGTATGAAACTTAATATTGCCACTGGTAAGCGCTTTTGCTTGAGGAAGAAAGCCCAGTACATCGAAACCTGAATCGATTACTACATCTTTCTTCGCTACATCTAATAAACCGGAAATCTTTCCAATGTCAGAGAAGATTCCTTGGGTTCTAAATTTTGTTATGACTCCAGCGATAAATGCTTGTTGGCGATGCGTACGATCTAAATCCCCGTTGGGCAGTCCATGCCTTTGGCGCACAAACTTAAGAGCGTCGGCACCAGTGATTGTTTGCAAACCCGCTGGAAAGACGGCACCGGAGTATTTACTATCGTTGACCGCTTTATTTAGACAAACTTGAATTCCACCAAGCGCATTGGCTAAATCATAAAAACCAATCATGTTTATTTCAGCAAAGTGATCAATTGGGACACCTAGGAATTGCGAAACTGTTGAAATCGCTGCCGCGCGACCAGCATCTCGGGCCAAGTGTTCGCGAGCGGGTTGTTGGATACCCTCTTTATATAACTTTGAATCTTCAGCATATTTCGCGTATCCATAAGCTTCTTTGATTTTTTTCATTCCATATCCAGGAACATTTACATAATCATCTCTAGGAATAGATACAGCGACCGCTTTCTTTCCACCCGCAGGAAGATGTATCAAAATCATGGTATTTGTGTTGTAACCACCGACAGATGCGGGGCCAACGTGCAAGAGCTTTGATATCTCTTTAGGAATTGGATTTCCATCATTATCTCTACGGCTATCTAAGCCGAGTAACAAAATATTTGTGTCGCCATTTAGTGATTGCTTAGCACCTTGCAGGACTTTGGATCTAGGGATTGCATTTGACGCTGCTTTGCTAAAAAAATGAAAGCCGCCAGATGAAACAACTACGGCTATAGATAGAGCCACCGCAATCTTTCTGGCCCATTTACGCATAACGCGTATCCTACCTAATATGGAATTGAATCCCTGCAGATAAAGTAGCCACATGACGAAAATTGGTGCACTCGCACTTGTTGGATCTGGTGAGTATTTACCAGTAATGCAAGAGCTTGAAACCGCGCTACTTCATTCAGGAATTTCCAATGGAAAACCAAATAGATTTCTACAAATTCCGACAGCGGCCGGTCAAGAGAGTGCTGAGAGATTGCAGTTTTGGGAACAACTTGGGTCGGAACAAGCTCGTCGAATTGGTACTGTCCAAGATTTTCTTCCGATCCTTAATCGAGAAGATGCATACGAACCAAAGTTTATTTCGCGAATAAGTGAAGCAGGTTTGATCTATTTTTCTGGCGGTGATCCTGGTTATTTAGCAAAAACTTTGCATGGAACACCATTTTGGAATGAGATTGAAAGGAACTGGAAATCAGGAGCTTCTCTTGCGGGATGTAGCGCAGGAGCTATGGCGTTAAGTGGTGACGTTCCTAATTTCTTTAGGATGAAGAACGTTGGAATTCCAGGTTTAAATCTAATCCCTCACATTCGCCCAATTCCCCACTACAACAAATTCTTTGGCTGGATTCCAGACAGTGCAGCAAAAATTGTAATGAAGGCGCCAGAAGGGACTGTGATTATTGGAATAGATGAAGATACATCTTTAGTCACGGGATTAGATGAAGGAACCTCATTAGCTGAAAATATTTGGCAAGTTCACGGAAGTGCGAGCGTACATATTTTAAGTGGTGC
>CANNIM010000085.1 GCA_947505195.1 Actinomycetota bacterium | reverse complement strand
GCGCCTGGATTTTCAGCGATTCCAAGTTCATTTGTGGCGCCCGAAACCTTCAGGGAGGCGAAAATGGAATTTGATAACGCAGCCAAATTCCGTGGATTCATGGCGCTATCTTGCCCTAACTTTATTAACTCTGTTTAACACCTGCGCAAATCCCTGCGGTAATGTGCGCTGGTGATTAAATATTCGAGGGAAGTTACTTCCGCTAAGAGTCAAGGCCGGCCAATAGTCGCTCTCGAATCCACAATTATTTCTCACGGCCTTCCCCGTCCGATAAATCTTGAAGTTGCAAATGAAGTCGAAGAGATTGTTAGAAATCAAGGAGCAACACCAGCAACAATCGCGATTATCGATGGTGAGATTTTTGTTGGCCTAGAAGCGGATCAATTACTTCGAATTGCAAATGATGACAATATTGTTAAAGCTTCAACGCGAGATCTCGCAATTATTTGTGCGACCGGAAAGAGTGCGGCTACAACAGTTGCGGCAACATCACATATTGCCCACCTCGCAGATATAGATGTCTTTGCTACTGGTGGACTTGGTGGTGTGCATCGTGGACATCTTTATGATGAATCTGCAGATCTAACTGAGTTGGCTAAGACCAGAATCATTGTTGTTTGTGCTGGAGTGAAATCAATCTTGGATGTCGCTGGAACGTTAGAGCGTCTTGAAACCCTCGCAATCCCTGTCCTTGGCTACCGAACAAATAGCTTTCCTGGTTTTTATCTAACCGATTCTGGTTTCACAATTGAGCATCGCGTTGAGAGCGCCAACGAGATTTCCAAGATCTGGGGTCTTCGCCACGGTTTGAATACAGATAACACGGCAATCATTGTGACAAATCCAGTTAAGAACCAGATGGATCTAAAACTTCATAATGAAATTCTAGAAACTGGATTAGCACTTGCGACTGCTGGCCAGGTAACAGGAAAAGAAGTCACGCCGTTCCTGCTTGAGCATTTCCACAGAACAAGCAAAGGGGAATCGCTGCGTGTGAATATTGAAATCATTAAGGCTAATTCGAAATTGGCCGCTGAAATCGCCTGCGCCCTTTAGGTCATAAATGAGCTCCAAGAAGATTCTCTGCATCGGCGACATAATGTTGGATGTAACTGTCCTTCTTAATCAGCCAATTGTCGAAGGCCTGGAATCTCGCGCAAAGATTTCAACCCAAGGTGGCGGCGCTGCAGCAAATGTTGCATCTTGGCTCGCTTTCAACAAAACACCTTCATACCTTGTAGTTCGAATCGGCGATGATTCTGCTGGCCAAACTCTTATAACTGAATTGGAAACCTATGGCGTAGAACATTCTTCGCGGGTAATTCCAAATATGAATTCCGGTGTTGTAATTGTAATTGTTGGGCGCGAAGGTGAACGCACAATGTTTCCAGATTCCGGGGCTAATTCCGGCCTTGGATTATCTGATCTGCCAGACCTATCGCAATTTAGCGCCGTTTATCTCTCTGCATACTCGTTAATTAATACTCAGTCCCGCATTGGTGTTTTAGAAATAATTGATGCAATCAAGGCGGCAGGTCTTCGCATAATCCTCGACCCCGCAACAGTTGGCGTGCTTATCGAGGTTGGCGTAAGCGCGGCAAGTGAATGGCTCGATTTTATTGACACCATAATTTTAAATGAAGAAGAGTCGCATTTCTTAACTGGAAAAGAGAATCCAGTTGAGGCCGCAGCAAAATTGTTGGAACGAGTAAATACAGTTGTAATTAAACGTGGATCAAATGGCGCACTTGGACAGGCTCGCGGTGGCCAACTAATTCAAGTTGAAGCAAAGAGAACAACTGTTGTAAACACAACCGGCGCCGGAGATGCCTTTGCTGCTGGTTTTATTTCAATTTGGGCCAATAACGGTCCTCTTATTGACGCTTTGGAATCTGGAGCTGACCTTGCAGCAGAATGTGTTGCGCTAGTCGGCGCTAGACCGCTTCCTTAAATCGAGTCGCTACCAACTAATAGCACGGTTCATTGGCAAGATACGCACCATGGCAAAAACTCCCAAAGCCGTTCTCCCAAAACCAGGTGAGAACCCAGGTCGAATAATTGATATCGATGTCTCACAAGAGATGTCAGAATCATTTCTCGAATATGCATATTCAGTAATTTATTCGCGCGCACTTCCAGATGCTCGTGATGGTTTGAAACCAGTACAACGTCGCATCCTGCATCAGATGTCAGAGATGGGACTTCGCCCAGAAAAAGGCCACGTTAAATGTGCTCGTGCTGTTGGTGAAGTTATGGGTAAGTTGCACCCGCACGGTGATGGTGCAATTTATGACGCGATGGTTCGTATGGCACAAAGTTTCTCAATGCGGCTTCCACTTATCGATGGTCACGGAAACTTTGGTTCTCTAGATTCTGGCCCAGCCGCAATGCGTTACACCGAATCTCGTCTCGCAGCATCTGCGATGGCGATGGTCGATGAATCAGATGAGAACACAGTTGATTTTGGATCTAACTACGACGGCCAATTGCTTGAACCACAAGTACTCCCCGCTGCATTTCCAAATCTGCTGGTTAATGGCGCAACCGGTATTGCCGTCGGTATGGCTACAAATATGGCTCCCCATAACCTGGGTGAAGTTATTGCCGCGACAAAGCATTTAATTGAGAATCCAAAGGCGACCCTTAAAGCCCTTATGAAGTTTGTTCCTGCTCCTGATTTCCCAACAGGTGGCGAGATCGTCGGCAAAGAGGGAATCGCTGAGGCTTATGAATCTGGCCGCGGCTCTTTCAAAGTCCGTGCGACAGTTGCAATTGAGAAAGTAACGGCGAGAAAACAGGGCCTTGTTATTACTGAACTGCCATACAACATCGGGCCCGAGAAGATTGTCGAAAAGATTGCGGACCTAGTTAAGGCAAAGAAGATTCAGGGTATCTCTGACATCGTTGATTTATCTGATGGCCAGCAAGGAACCAAGGTTGTAGTCGAGCTTAAGAATGGTTTCGAACCAGAGGATGTATTAGCAAATCTCTTCAAACTAACTCCGATGGAAGATCAATTTTCGATAAATGCCGTTGCTCTAGTTGGCGGAAAGCCACTAACCCTTGGCCTAAAAGAGTTGCTACAAGTCTTCATCGATCACCGCATCGAAGTAATTCGCCGCAGATCTCAATTCCGAAAGGCTAAAGCAGAAAATCGCTTGAACTTGGTTGATGGGTTGTTAAAGGCAATTATCGATATCGATAAGGTCATAAAATTAATTCGCGCCGCCGAAGATGCACCTGAAGCAAAGGCTGCGCTGATCAAGGCCTACAAACTTTCTGATGAGCAAGCCACATATATCTTGGATATGCCGCTTCGTCGCTTAACAAAACTTAGTAAGTTAGAACTTGAAACTGAACAGAAAGATCTCAAAGCGATTGTTACGAAGTTGAAGGCCCTGCTTGCTTCTGAGGAAGCAATTAAAGCCCAGGTTTCACTTGAACTTGATGAGGTTTCAAAGAACTTTGCAACACCTCGTCGCACTCGCATCGCTTAGTTTTAATGAAAGCGATTCAGGTTTCCCAATTTGGTGGACCACAAGTTTTGCAACTCTGCGAATTAAATCGACCCACAATCACAAGTGGGCAGGCG
>CANNIM010000084.1 GCA_947505195.1 Actinomycetota bacterium | reverse complement strand
TGAATGATGAAGCGCCCAGTTATCGGTGGTCATCGCATCTTCGAGTGGACCGAATTCGGCAAAGTGGTTATCGATAAAGTTTTTCAATTGAGCGAGTGCGCCCTTGCGAGTTGTCGCCCAAGTTGTTGTGGGCGTGTGACTAAGTTCTTCTGCAACTTCCAGATCAATCTGATCGCGCTTATGTTCTAAGTAAGGTGGGCCGTCATATTTCTTAGGTGGTGGAAGTCGATTTTCCTTATCAAAGTTCCAGGCACCACCGGTTGGTTTATTGCCTTCGACCAGAATTCCTAAGCGAATACGTTGGGCGCGGTAGAAACTCTCCATCAAATAACTCTTCTGATCACTCGCCCATGCGCTAAATAGCGGGCGAGAGGTTAGAAAGAAATCATTTTCCACGAAGTTAACGCCATGGTTTTTTAGCGCTTCGAATTGTCGGAATGAAGATGGTTCTGCGCAAGTGATCGGAAGGCCTTTGTACTTCTCTGTTATTTTATTTAGCCCATCAATTGTTGTTGTGGCCTTTATATATTCAACCGTGAAACCTTCTTCTTCAAGGGACTTTGCGAAGTGACGAGCGCTAGAGATCAGAAAGAAGAGCCGCTCTTTATGCCAGTTGCGCCCCGTGGTCATGCGCGCGCTTTCAACGAGTGCGATTACATCTTCTTTTGGGTCAGCGCCCTTTAGTGCACCAAAGTTGCGATGCAAGTGATCGAATGGAATATAGATAATGCGCTTCATTTATTCTCACGACATCGATCGCTGCAGTACTTCACTTCGTTCCAGTTCTTGGCCCACTTCTTGCGCCATTCAAATTCAAGCCCACAGCGCACACAAGTTTTAGGTGCAAACCCATTCTTAACTTTTGCGGTGCGCGGCATTGTCGGATTTTACTTAACTTTTATCGCAAATCTCTTGTTGAGTTCATTCATTTATCCTTGATATTTGGCAGATATTGCAATCTAATGGGGCATGAGATCTATGCCGCGTAAGTTATTAGCAGTATTGGCAATTACTTCTTTGCTCACGTCAATAATTACTTCACTTGCAAATGCTGCTGCTTTGGATGACGGGTACCCAGAAGGGGCTGCAGCGCCGGGGCGAACATGTGCACCAGATGCAGTTGGGCAGAAAGAAGTTAGTTCTTATAGCGGCAAAAACCTGTCATGCATTCTTATTTATGGAATTGCGAAGTGGTGGATTGACGGAGATCCACTTCCTGCGGTCGAAACGCCTGCGGCAAAACCAACCGCATCAGCTGAACCAACTGCGTCGGCAGGCGCTGGGAATCAATTTGTTTTAGATAAAGGTGTGAAAATAACTTTGAAAAAGGGGAGCAAGTTAATAAAGGTTGGTGATACGCGCCCGGCTCAAGTGTTAATCCCTGGAACGTTGAAAGCTAAAGTGGCAGCGCCGTTGCTTGTTGCACTTCCTGGTTTTACAGCAACACCTAACGATTTATTGGCACTGGTTGATTTAACTGCCGAGGCTTATAAGCGTGGTGTTGTGTTGGCGTTGCCATCTGGATCAAAGAATAGTGGCGGACTTCCATTTTGGAATGCGACTGGATCATGCTGTGATTTTGAAAAGAGTGGCGTTGATGATTCTAATTATTTGATGGATCTTGTGAAACAAATAAGTGCCAAAGTTTCGATTGACGCCAAACGGGTTTATTTCTTTGGGCATTCAAATGGCGGCTTCATGTCGTATACGGCTGCTTGTAATAATTCGAGCAAGATAGCGGCGCTTGTGAATTTCAACGGATCGAGCTTTGCGGATATGTCACTTTGTAAAGCAGATCGCCCAGTCAGCGTCTTGCAGGTTAACGGAACTGAAGATGAATTGATACATATCGCTGGCGGGAATGTTTTTGATGATCCGAATCAGCCGTATCCAAGCGTTTCTGTTGAAACAGCTAAGTGGGCTGAGATAAATGGGTGTTCTACATCAGTGGCGCTGATAAAGAACAAGACTAAATTTAATTACGAATCAGTTCTTGCTGGTTCTGAAACAAGCAAAGCCACTTATAAGTGCCCTAAAGGAATAGCTGTTGAAATGTGGACGATTGCCGGGGGAAAGCACCTGCCAAAGATAAATACCGCATTCATCTCTTCAGTATTCGACTTCTTGTTAGCCCATAAAAAATAGAAGAATTTATTACTGCATTTATCTCAGATATAAAAAGAGCCCCACAGATTTCTCTGTAAGGCCTTTCTTGTAGCTCAGATTGTATTGCGCACCTCTATGACTAAGAGGATGGTCGTGGGTTCGATTCCCACCAGTCATACGCACACCAAATGGCTCTCGATTTAGTCACCGGGGGCCATTTTCTTATTTTTAGATTTATTCGCGATATCGCAGGAGCCACTGTAGTATTTGCATGTTGTTTCCGGGGTCGATGTAATTTCGAACCGGCGGTTATAGTCCGCGACCCGATGCTTGCCAGGTATCGGTTGACTCAGTGAAATTCTGAGACCGACGGTTAAAGTCCGGATGAGAGGAATCAACAAAAGGTAGGGATTTCTCCTACCCTTTTTGTGCTTCCATGCACGCACCCCGGAAACTCGAATTTTGAGTGGGGGTAGAAATGGATTACATAGTTGCGATGCAACGTGCCATTGCCCTGTCGGAAAAAGGTTTAGGTAAGTGCGCACCAAATCCAATTGTTGGTGCGGTGATTCTTGATGCGAGCGGAAAAATTGTTAGCGAAGGTTTTCATGATCGCATGACAAGCAAAGATCACGCCGAAGTAGTTGCGATTAAGAGCGCGGGTGACTTAGCTAAAGGCGCAACGATGGTTGTGACTTTGGAACCGTGCAGCCACGTTGGAAATACTGGCCCGTGCGCAGAAGCCATTATTGCTGCTGGAATATCAACTGTAGTTTTTGCAGTTAGTGATCCAAATGCTGTGGCATCTGGTGGCGCCGATGTTTTGCGGGCCGCGGGCATCAAAGTTGTTGATGGAGTTATGGCTAAAGAAGCTTCGTATGCAAATCGGGCTTGGCTGACCAAGATCAAAAAGAATCGGCCATTCTTTATTTGGAAAGTGGCAACAACGCTTGATGCCAAGATTGCTGCTTGCGATGGAACTTCTAAGTGGATTAGCAACGAAACATCTAGAAGTGATGTTCAGAGATTGCGCCGGGAATCTGATGCGATTCTCGTGGGGACCAATACCGTTGTTGTAGACAATCCAAATTTGATTCCACGTGGTGAATTTTCAGGATTTTCAAGCAACCCAATCCGAATAATCTTCGGAGAAGGTAATGTGCCAGCAGATTCAAAAGTTTTTGATAGCGCTGCTGAAACTGTTCAGGTTAAGTCACGGGATTTATCTGAGTTGGTCTCGAAGTTAAATGGATTAGATATTAATCAAGTATTTGTTGAAGCTGGAACAACTCTTGCAAGTGCGATGGTAGCCGGGGGCTTGATGGATGAATTGGTTATTTACCAAGCACCAGCGCTGCTTGGATCAGGAAAACCTTTCTTTGCAGATGACTCAGTTTCAACAATCGAAGATCAGATGCGATTAGAACATATCAGCACCGAAGTCTTAGCTGGCGATGTTAAATCGGTCTACCGGATTGGGGCTGGTGTCT
>CANNIM010000083.1 GCA_947505195.1 Actinomycetota bacterium | reverse complement strand
GGCTTTCCAGCTTCGACACCAAAACCATTAACGATGTTTAAAACACCATCTGGAATTAGATCCTTAATTAGATCCATCAAGAAGTGAATTGAAACCGGTGTCTGTTCTGCTGGCTTTAAAACTACGCAGTTTCCAGCGGCTAGCGCTGGTGCTAATTTCCAAACCGCCATCAGGATTGGGAAGTTCCAAGGAATAATCTGACCGACTACGCCAAGTGGCTCGTGGAAATGATAAGCAACTGTGTCGTGATCAAGTTCACCAGCGCTGCCCTCTTGGGCGCGAATTGCGGCGGCGAAATAACGGAAGTGATCAATTGCGAGTGGGATATCTACATAAAGCGCTTCGCGAATTGGCTTGCCATTTTCCCAAGTTTCAGCAACTGCAATTGCTTCAACATTTGCTTCCATGCGATCTGCAATTTTGTTAAGCATAATTGCGCGCTCGGTTGCAGATGTCTTACCCCATGCCGGTGCTGCTGCATGTGCGGCATCCAATGCGAGATCGATATCTGCGGCATTTCCTCGAGCAACTTCGCAAAATACTTTTCCAGTTACTGGAGTTACATTTTCAAAGTATTGCCCCGATGATGGTTTTACAAACTTTCCATTAATCCAATGGTCATACCGTGGCAAGAAAACTGCCTTACTTCCTGGTTGGCCGGGTGAAACGAAATCAGTCATTTCTCTCCCCTTACGAGCTATATGAAGTAGCCAAAGCTGGCCACTAGTTGCTCGAGAAATTACTCTTGATTTAGCCTTTGCATAAGGGCTGGGGCACGGGGCTAGCCCCTATTTAGCCCTACTTAGTAGGCACCCAGAGTTTGGTTCCTGGCTCTAAATCAGTTGAAGCTAAGGCATTGGTTGAAACGATCTGATCTACGACGGATGAGAGATCAGATCGGCCATCTGCATTTAGCGCCTGGGCAAGAGACCAGATGGTCTCCCCTGGCGCCACAACAATTTGCATGTAACCAGCGGTGCCAGTCTTAATAACTTCAGATGATGCGACACCATGATCGCTGAGTGATGCGCTAAAACCAGCGCCAATCACTATTAATAGCGATGCTCCTACAAAAGTTCTAGCGAGCCTTTGGTTCTTTCTCATTTACTTCTCCTGCCAACCTTGCTACCAAGAACCGAGGGGATTCGGTTATTCGAACAAGTGTTCTAAGAAGAACTATAGGTCAAGCCACTGACACAAGCAAGCGAAAATCGAACAAATGTTCGCTTTTTTTGGAAATCTGGTTTATGCTCCTCCTATGAGTAAAAAGAAAGTAAGCGAGCTTCCAGATGGCCCAGCCAACGAGCAAGGCCTAACCCCGCGCCAGGCCAAGATTCTCGAGGTTATTCGAACCGCCATTGAGAGCACTGGATATCCACCCTCAATGCGCGAGATCGGCCAAGCGGCCGGCCTAGCCTCATCCGCCTCAGTTTCATATCAATTAGGAACCCTTGTTGAAAAGGGCTTCATCCGCCGCGATGCCACAAAGGGCCGCGCCTTAGAAATTACCTATCCAAGTGAGGGCGAAGCAATCACGCCAGAGAAGGTCCGCAACGTTCCTCTCCTTGGAACCATTGCAGCGGGTTCACCAATCTTGGCGGAACAGAGCTTTGATGAAGTCTTCCCATTGCCCGAATCTTTTGTTGGCAAGGGCGATATCTATATGTTGAAAGTTAAGGGTGATTCCATGATCGATGTTGCAATCTGTGATGGCGATTATGTTGTTATCCGCGCCCAGAGCGATGCCAATAAGGGCGAGATTGTTGCGGCAATGATTGATGGCGAGGCCACTGTGAAAACTTGGTCAAAGAAAGATGGCCATTATTGGTTGCTTCCTGCAAATGAGAACTACGCACCAATTCCTGGTGATGGCGCCGAAATTCTCGGCATCGTTACTGCGGTATTGCGCAGTATTCGCTAAATTTTAAGGTTCTAGGTCTAACCTTTCGCTATGACAATTGCTCGCAATATTTTATTGGTCCTTCACATCATTGGCTTCCTCGGAATTCTCGGCACGCTACTTTCGCAAATCCCTAAAGCACAGAAGCGCATTCTTGGTGGCGCTATGCACAGCGCACTGCTCTCACTTATCACCGGGATCGCACTTGTTGGAATTCGCACCTCTCTACATGCTTCAGATCCAGAAATATGGGATGAACCAAACCATATGAAAGTTGGCGTTAAGTTTCTAATTTTAGCTGTGATCCTGGTTCTTGGTTATAAGAATGTAAAGAAGCCAGCGGTTTCGACCAAGATTTGGGCAATTATGGTTGCACTCGCCATAGTTAACTTGGTTATTGCGCTAGCTCCTTGATTAGCTCTTTAATTTATAACAACATTTGTAATATTGCAGGAAGTTATTTTGCTCTGCAAGAATTCGCCCTCGATTGGATCCACTGATAAATCAACTTAAATCCAAGGCCTCTCATCAGTTGGATCATCCCAACTTGGAATTGGCTCTTGCAACGGATTATCTATCCAACAGAAGCGACCATTAATTCCCGCGCTCTCAACACTAACTAATCTAAGAATTAACTGTCCTGCTTTCTTGGGATCGTCTCCTCCAGTTTTTTCAACCCAATCAACCCAAGATTTGTAATCCGCTCCGGCTTGGCCCAGTGCATCTGCCTTGGCACTTATGTCGGCCCACATATCGCTGCGCACATCACCGGGATGAATAACATTTGCGGTAACGCCACTTCCACTAATTTCAGCAGCCAAATGTCTAGTGAATTGATTTAGGGCAACTTTAGAAGTTGCATATGCGCTATTTAGCTTTCCTGGTGGATGCAGCGCGGCCGCTGAACTTAAATTAATTATGCGCCCCCATCTGGCTTCCAGCATTGCGGGTAAGAAAACTCGTGATGTGAAATAGGGCGCAAGTGCGTCGATCATTATGGTTTCAACCCATTGCTTAGGATCGGCATCTTTGATCAAATCAATTGGCCCAAATACGCCAGCAGCGTTTACCAAGATTTGAACTTGGCCATGTTCTTTTGCGACCTGTTTTTGTAGTGAGTTAACGAAATCAATATCGCTGACATCGCCACAAATATTTATGATGTCTCCGGCTTGCGCCATTGGGGTTCTAGAAACTGCAATTACTTTGTGGCCAGCGCCTGCAAGAGCCAGGGCTATTTCGCGGCCGATTCCCTTTGATGCGCCGGTTACAAGTGCTAGTGCCATTTAGATATTTACTGGCGCAATTAAGCCAGCGCTCTCGAGTTCGGACCAGAGATTTGATGGAAGTTCAAAGTCGAAGGCTGCAATATTTGCTTCTAGCTCTGCAACGGTGCCAGCACCATTTAATACTGTTACAACCGCCGGATGGCGCAATGGAAATTGCATTGCGGCCGCGGTCAGTGGAACGTTGAAATCTTTCAGGAAGTCCCGAATTTCTAGCGCTCTATCAATAATCTCTTTATGGGCCGGTGCATAATCAAAGAGCGCGCCTTCAACTGGGTTTGCTAGAACACCCGTGTTGTAAACACCAGCGGCAACAATTGAAACGTTCTTCTTTAGAGCAAGTGGATAAAGCTCATCCTGGGCGCTCTGATCAAGCAGGGTGAAGCGACCCGCAATTAGTGCAATATTTAAATCTGTGTTCTTAATAATCTCAATCGAGGCGGGACACCAATTCATGCCAAGCCCAATTGCTTTTACAATTCCTT
>CANNIM010000082.1 GCA_947505195.1 Actinomycetota bacterium | reverse complement strand
GATGAAGCCCACGAGTTTATGGATCGCACAACGCAAGCAGTTACTGAAGAGCTAACCGCGGCAAGAGTCGAACGCGCAGCAAAGATGGCGAAGAAGCATTTACCAGGTAAGGCTTCTGATGCTTTTGCAAAAGCGGCTGATAATTTTGCCGAAGCGTTAACTGAATTCGCTGCAGACGTTCGAAACGATCCGACAAAGGCTGGTCGATTACCAGAGCTACCAGCGCAATTAGAAGCACCGATTCGTAAAGTTAAAGAGGCATCAGCTGCAGTGGTTGCACTAATCAACGCGGACTCGGATGTCATCAATCCAGATTCTATGGCCGAGCGTGCGCGAGTTAAGGGTGCAACAAATGAGGTGCAACAAACTGCAACCAAAATGTTGAAACCAAGTGGCCATCAAGTCATGTGGTTCGAGCCAACTTATTCCACGCTCTATTTAGCGCCGCTATCGGTCTCACAAGTGTTGCGGGCAAATCTACTTACTGACACTCCTGTAATTGCGACAAGCGCAACCCTTACAGTCGGTAAATCCTTCGATGCGATTGCGAAATCAATTGGCTTTGTAGTTAATGGATCAAGCGATGAAGATGAAGATTCCGAAGATGAATTTGAAGCAGGCGAGATTGATCCCGCAAATGTTCAGATGCTAGATGTTGGTTCGCCCTTTGATTTTGCGAAACAAGGTGCGCTCTATCTTCCAAAACATATTCCAGAGCCAGGTCGAGATGGGCCAAGCAAGGAAGCCCTTACCGAACTTGCCGAGTTAATTGATGCCGCTGGCGGCCGAACCCTCGCACTCTTTTCATCTTGGCGCGGTGTTGAGATGGCCGATGAATATTTGCGCAAAGTCTTAGCTGAACTAGAGATTCCAATCATTACCCAGAAGCGCGGCGATAGCGTCGGAACTTTAGTTGAACGATTCGCGAAGGACCCAAAATCAATTCTGCTCGGAACAATTTCACTCTGGCAGGGCATCGATGTTCCTGGGCCTTCTTGCACACTTGTTGCGATCGATCGCATTCCATTTCCAAGACCAGATGAACCAGTAATGAGCGCGCGCGCTGCAGAAGCAGATGCCGCTGGTGGAAGTGGTTTCATGCAAGTTTCGCTGCCCCGTGCCGCACTTTTGTTGGCGCAAGGAACCGGACGTTTAATCAGATCGATTGATGACCGGGGAGTAGTAGCAATTCTAGATTCGCGAATAGTTACAAAGCGCTATGGCTCAGTACTTTTAAACTCAATGCCACCATTCTGGCGGACAAGTGATGGGGCGGTAATTCGGGAATCTTTGAAGCGTTTAAATAAAGATTATCTTGAGGCGGGCCAATAAAGTCGGCCAAGTTTTTGCAAAGCTAGGATGTAAATTCTTCGCTACTACATCATCGAAGGCAACCCATTCGACCTGAAGAGATTCATCATTCTGTTCGTGGGCAATTAAATCTTTATGGGCAATTGAGATGACAGTGTCATAGGACCAGCCGTTGTGTTCATCTATATAGGTTTCAATCGGATCAACTAAGTTGGTATGAATTCCAATTTCTTCTTCAGCTTCGCGCAGTGCTGCTTCAATTGCAGTTTCGTGTGAATCCCGAGCGCCACCAGGAATACCCCAAGTGTCTCCGTTGTGAACCCAAGGTGCGCGATGTTGCATCAAAATTGAGTTATCTCGAACTAGCAATAAACCTGCGGCGCCATTTAAACCCCAATGTCGGTTGCCACAGAGACATTCGACCCAGCCATCACCATCTCTATGTGCCACGCCTCTAGGTTTACACAGGTTTGCCCTTTCCACAATTTAAAACAAAAGGCCATCGCGGTAATTCTCACCGTTCTATCTTCCGTGGGTGCCGTTATTAATCGCCTTTCTCCTGTTCGCCGCCGCAAGTCCTGCAGTTGCAGCCCCAAATTGCACAACAAGTGTTTGTGTAAAGGTTTACACCGATCCCAAGACTGGAAAGTTAATAATTACTGCCAATAGAAACGGCAGCAGTTCCAGCCCTAAACCGGCGCCAACTCGCACCTGGAAACCACGGCCATATACGCCTCGGCCCAAACCAACTTATACGCCACCACCAAAACCAAGAGTTATCGTCACAAAGAAGTTCACACCAAAACCAGTTGTGAAGTTATCGCTCTCAGATCAACTTGCACAATTAATTCCGGTTAAAGACATCTTCCACCAACCAAGTACTGGGGCGCTGGTGCAAGTACCGGTCAATTTTTGGACCACAACACCACCAACTTTTAAAACTTCAGTCGTGATGCTCGGTGTTCCAATCACGGTTTATTTAGCACCAACTTATTTCTGGGATTTTGGTGATGGCACAAAGTATTCAACAACTTCTAGAGGCGCTCCATATCCAAGTCAAAGCATCACGCATATCTACAAGAAAGCCGGAAGCTACTTAGCATCACTAACTATCTCTTGGAGTGGCAACTGGCAAGCATCGGGCGCAACGAGTGCGGTAAGTGGCGGGGCCATTATTCAAACGCTCTATACCAATGTTCAAATCGCAAGCGCCCCTTCGAAGTATCTGAATTAACTAATTACTAACCCAAAAAGAATGGATACCCAATGACCGAACTCCTAGATATCGAATTAACTCAACTTATCGAATTGGTTGAAGAGATTGATTACGAGGAATCTGATTACCTTCTCAAACAACGCGCGGGCGCCTTGGCCTTTAACGACTTAGTCGAAGCATTTGCCCGGGACGGTATCTGTAAAGATAAATCGCTAATCGCTTTAGTTCTTGTGAGGCTGCGAGATTTGCAAGTTCGAGATTATGCGATGGGTATAACTAGTACTGAAAATCTCGAAACTCTTTGGGAGATGTGGCGTTGGTTGCTTCAAATAACACCAGCAGGGTATGCAGCTCCTGTTGCTTCGCTATTTTCTGCAGTTAGTTACGAGAAAGGAGATGCAGCACTTGCAGCGAAATCGCTAGAGAAAGCGCTCGGTGATGATCCCAAATATCCACTTGCGCTCCTATTGCGTCGGGTTTATGCCGCAGGTTGGCCACCTGAGAGTTTCACCGCGATGCGCAGAGACCTGCATCCGAAGGTATGTGCCGCACTTTTTAGCGAGTAACCTATTTACATGATTATTGGCATACCAAAAGAGATAAAAAATAATGAATTCCGTGTTTCAGCAACCCCTCCTGGGGTCCACGCTCTTGTAAAGGCGGGACATCAAGTTTTGGTCGAAGCTGGCGCCGGTCTGGGATCAGCAATTACTGATGCTGACTATGTTGCTGCTGGTGCTTCAATAATTGAAAACGTTGAAGATGTTTGGGACAAGGCCGATTTAATTCTTAAAGTTAAAGAACCAATCGCACCCGAATATCCAAGAATGCGTAAAGGGCAAATACTCTTCACCTACTTACACCTTGCCGCATCTCGCGAATGCACGGATGCAATTATCAAATCTGGCACAACCGCAATTGCATTTGAGACCGTTGAATTAAATGGTCAGCTTCCACTTCTTGCCCCAATGTCAGAAGTTGCTGGTCGCATGTCAATTCAGGTTGGTGCAGCTTCTCTTCAGAAATCAGCAGGCGGACGTGGGGTATTGCTCGGGGGAGTTCCTGGTGTTGCACCCGCAAAGGTTGTTGTTCTTGGTGGTGGCGTTGTTGGAGTTTCTGCTGCGACTATCGCACACGGAATGCGCGCCGATGTCACAATTTTAGATCTTGATTTAAATCG
>CANNIM010000081.1 GCA_947505195.1 Actinomycetota bacterium | reverse complement strand
CCGACAGATGTTGCAAATAGCGTTTATATGTTTGGTTCAAACTTAAACACTGGTATTTCTGGCCAAAGTATCTTTGTTGATCGCGGATTCTCAATTGCCCGCACAATCTAGGTAATCACAATGGAAAAAGAACTTCTAAATGAGACCACAGTTGTTGCGTATTTAACTGGTCGCGGAATTATCAGCGGCCCGGCAGAAGTTGAAGAGCTAACTGGTGGCGTTTCAAATGTTGTTCTTGGGATTAAATCTGGTGGTAAAGATTTAGTTTTAAAGCAAGCACTTCCCCAATTAAAAGTTGCCGCTGTTTGGAAAGCTGATCAACGACGCGCAATTGTCGAAGCAAATGGCATGAAACTTCTGCATTCAATTACTCCAGAGAACGTTCCTGACTTAATTGATTTAGATCCCGAAGAGTTCACCTTAACTATGGATCGCTTGCCACGCGAATGCACGGTTTGGAAGAGCGATTTGCTTGAAGGTGTAATCAAGCCAAGCATCGGAAAAGATTTAGGTCGCATCCTCGCAACCTGGCACAACTTCGGTGCAGCTTCCAAAGAATCCCTCGATGCTTACATGGAAGACTCTCTCTTTGATCAGTTACGCGTTACGCCGTTCTACCGCGCGGTCGCCAAAGTTAATCCACCACTAAATTCTCGAATTCAAGAGTTGATAAGTGAAATCACCACAGTAAAGGTAACTCTGGTCCACGGTGACTTCTCTCCTAAAAACATAATGATCACGGGCGCTGATAAACCAATCGTCCTTGATTTCGAAGTTATGCATACCGGTAATCCAGTATTTGATCTGGGCTTTGTAAGTGCCCATCTGCTCTGTAAATATCTGCGAACTGAAGATTTAGCGCAACGTGGACTTCTTCGCCAAACTGCCATTGAATTTATTAACTCCTATTCGCAGACCTGCAATATTCCAGTTGCAAATTCGCTGCCCCATCACGTTGCAGTGATAGCACTTGCCAGAGTCGAAGGTGTCTCACCAGTTAACTATCTAGATGATGCTGGAAAGGCTAGAGTTCAAAGCGTGACCAAAGCCGCGCTAGCAAATCCAGATATAACTTTCGAAGGTTTATTCGCATGAGCATCAAAAACTTAGTCGGCTACCAAGTTCTCGATTCCAGAGGCCGCCCGACCGTTGCAGTAACACTGACGATGTCAGATGGTTCAATCCATACAGCGCGCGTTCCATCTGGTGCATCAACAGGTGCACACGAAGCTAAGGAATTGCGCGATACCGATACCAAATTTTCTGAAAAATACTACGGAGGTAAATCTGTCTACCAAGCCGTTGAAAATATAAATAATATAATCGCGCCACGACTAAAGGGACATCGCCCGATTCCACTTGCAACAGATGGCATTTTGGTCGAACTCGACCACACTCCCGATCATCATTTACTTGGTGCAAATGCTCTGCTCGCGGTTTCACTTGCTGTGGCAAAGGCTGCTGCGCATACCGCAGAACTATCACTTGCAAGATATTTCCAACCTGAGGGTAAATTGTTAATTCCAATGCCGATGGTAAACATTCTCTCTGGTGGTGCACATGCAAATCGCACAATGGATATTCAAGATGTTTTGGTTCTGCCAAATGGCGCAACTTCATTTAGTGAAGCGCTCTCCTGGATTGTCGCAATTCGCGAACTTGCTGCAAGCAAAGGTGCCAAGTCTGGTGCCATTACGCACTTAATTGCTGATGAAGGTGGGCTTGGAATCGCATTCCCAACCATCGATAACGCTTTGGAATTCGTTACTAATTGCATAAGTGAAGTTGGATTAGTGCCTGGCAAGCAGGTAAGCCTGGCTATCGATGTTGCATCCACACAATTCTTCGATGGTAATAAGTACAAATTAACTGCGCTTAACAGAGAGTTTAGCCAAGAGGAATTCATAAACTTTATTTCTAAGATGGTTAGCGATCATCCAATACTCTCAATCGAGGATCCATTTGCTGAAGATGATTGGGCCTCTTGGTCAGAGTTTATGAAGTCTGCACCAAAGCACCTACAGGTTTTGGGTGATGATTTATTCACAACCAACCTTGCTCGCCTTCAACGCGGTATCGATGAGAAAAGCGCCAATGCCATTCTCATCAAGGCCAATCAAAATGGTTTGGTTACTTCTACCCAAAAAGTTCTAACAACCGCACAGGCAAACAACTTTAAGACCGTTGTATCTGCCCGAAGTGGTGAGACTGAAGATTCATGGCTTGCAGATCTTGCAACAGGTTGGCGTGCATCTCAAATTAAAGTTGGCTCAACACATGGCGCAGATCGCACCGCAAAATGGAATCGTTTACTTGAATTTGAAGCAACCGAGAACTGCGAGTTCGCAAAACCTTTTTAATTAGCCAATTTGCTTCGCTAAAACTTGATTGATTGTTGTTATTCCTGCATCCCATGAGATTCCAAATACTTTGGCAAAAGATTCTTGATATGTCAGCCCATCTCCCATTAATTTAAAGATCTCCATAATTGCGTTTGGGCCACCTATTGAAACAAGAATCTCAGAGACCATGAAACCAACATCATAAACTCGCCAACCATCATATTTATTCCAGTTCTCCCAATTTATGCCGATTGTTGGTGGGTTCAAAAAATCATTTAGCCAACGGACATTAAATAAATGTCCGTAATACAAATCTTTGGTGATGCGTTCACGATCTGCTTGATATTTTGAAAATGATTTGTATTGAACACTTGCTGTTTGAATGAATTCGGCCCCGCCCTCTGTTAACCACCTTGGCGGTTGTCTATCCCTAGGAATCCTGCCAACAAATTGCTTGTCTTGAATCGTGTGTGAATATTCATGAGCCTCTAGGGTTCCGGAGGTGAAATTTGAATCATTTCTCTGACTATCTGATGCGGTAATAATTGTTACACCAATAAGTGTCTTCTGATTAAGCATCGCGGCTGCAGAATTGCATCGATCAACTGACGGGCACATTTTCTTAACTTCGCCACTTGTGTCATATCCGCCATCTTTTCCAATATATTGTTCGAGATATTTTTCGGCCCAGGCAATGTCCCTAAAATTGTAGTAAATAAGAACAAATTCACTAGATTGTGAATAGTCTGCATACATCCGCGAAGCAAGTGCAACCGCATCTGCAGGTTTCTTATTTACTGGAACAGTATTTGGACCAATCAATACGGTGATTTTGGTATCTGATGGTTGAGACTTTGCTATTTTCTCTGCGCTCTTCCGCCATGCCCAATACGGCACACCAGAATAATTAGTGGCAAGATTCGCAAAAGTTATTTCATCTGTAGGTGCAATCGGTTCAGATTCCGAAGTAGCGCTAGGTTCCGGAGTTGGGCTAGAACTTGGGACTGGTGTAACGGTTGCCTTTGGCTTAACAGCTTTGCCTTTACTCCAAATCAATTTACTACCAAATTTAATACAGGTAAAAGTTTTCTTACTAGAAACATTCTTTTCACCTTTAATGAGGCACTTAGAGCCAGGCCTAACCGCTGCGTTTGTTGGTGCGACGATTGAAGTTGAGAACAGGGCAATAAGCAGGGCGACTACAAGTGAGCGGCGCATTTCCAAAGGCTAGAACAAATTAATGTGAATGGCGAGCAACATCGCTTCCAGATGATCCATTTAGGAAATCTAAATCGGCGCCAAGGTGTGCTTGTTGCACTGTCTCGTAATAAAGCTTTGACCAACCACGGGTGTGCTTTGGTGCTGGTGCAACCCATGCCGCTTTGCGCTTTGCCATCTCTTCTTCAGATACAAGTAAGTTGAT
>CANNIM010000080.1 GCA_947505195.1 Actinomycetota bacterium | reverse complement strand
GAGACCGGAACTCTGGCCAGTTGAGCTACTGCCCTTCGAGCGTTACTTAAGTCAAGAAGACATGCGTCAGCATGACCTAATGCAAGCGCCAGAACGGGGAGTGTAGAGCGTGAAGGGGTGCTTAGTAAAACTGAGGAATGGCATACTCCGCACTATGAGCGCAAAACCAAGAATTTCTCGCCGGATCGCAGCAATTGCGGAATCAGCCACATTGGCAGTTGATGGAAAGGCCAAGGCTCTCAAAGCAGCTGGCCGACCAGTAATTGGATTTGGCGCAGGTGAACCAGATTTCCCAACACCTGATTACATTGTTAAAGCCGCAGCAGATGCCGCAACTAAACCAGCGAATCATCGCTACACACCAACACCAGGACTTCCAGAACTTCGCGATGCAATCGTTGCAAAGACGCTTCGTGATTCAAATTATGTGATTACTGCCGATCAAGTACTTGTTACCAATGGTGGCAAGCAAGCGGTGTACCAATCTTTCGCTTCAATCATTGATCCAGGTGATGAAGTTATTTTGCCTTCGCCATATTGGACAACTTATCCAGAGTGCATCAAGCTCGCTGGCGGAATTTCTGTTGAAGTTTTCGCTGATGAATCACAGAATTACTTAGTTACCGTCGAACAATTAGAAGCTGCTCGCACTCCAAAAACAAAGGCGCTGCTCTTTTGTTCACCATCTAACCCAACGGGTTCGGTTTATTCTGCCGGGCAAGTTAAAGCAATTGGTGAATGGGCGCTCGCACATGGCATCTGGGTTATCTCGGATGAAATTTATGAACACTTACTTTATGACGGTGCTACTGCCCCAAGTCTTCCAGTGCTAGTTCCTGGGATGGCTGATCAAACTATTATTATTAACGGCGTTGCAAAGACTTATGCAATGACTGGATGGCGTGTGGGTTGGATGGTTGGACCTAAGGATGTAATTAAGGCTGCAACAAATCTGCAATCACACCTCTCTTCAAACGTTTCAAATATTTCACAACGTGCAGCAATCGCTGCCGTTTCCGGAGACTTAACAGCAGTACGTGAGATGGGTGTTGCTTTTGATAGAAGGCGCAAACTCATTGTTGGTTTACTGAACAACATTCCTGGCGTGCACTGCCCAACTCCAACTGGGGCTTTCTATGTTTACCCGTCAGTTAAAGGCGTTCTAGGTAAAGAAATTCGTGGCAAGCGACCACAAACATCGGCTGAACTTGCAACGCTAATTTTGGATGAAGTTGAAGTTGCGGCGGTTCCAGGTGAAGCATTTGGGCCATCTGGGTACTTGCGATTTTCATATGCGCTTAGCGATGAAGATATTGTTGAAGGCATAGGTCGTGTTGCAAAACTGCTTGGTGAAGCTAAGTGATTTAAAGCGTTAAACCAACTAGTTGTACTTCGGATTGCAAGGTGATGCCGAATTTGGTTCTTACTTTTTCTTGAGCGCTTCTAGCAAGTTCGATTAAATCTTTTGCTGTTGCATCCCCCGCATTTGAAAGTGCTAAAACATGCTTGAGTGAAATCTGAGCCCCAGCCAATCGATCTCCTTTGGTAACGCCAGCGTGCTCCATCAACCATGCGGCCGATGTTTTAACTCTGCCATCAGGCAAAGGCCAACGCGGTGCATCGTTTGGTAACTTATCTGCAATCGCCTTATCCAATATTGGATTCATAAAAAATGAACCCGCGGAATTAATTCCTGATCCAACCAACATTCCTTTTGCCCCGCGTAATTTCATGACTGCCTCTCGAACCTTTGCAATTGCAACTCGGGCACCAATTTCAACGCCAAGTTCTCCCGCTAATTCGGCATATCCAATTGGAAGTGATTCCTCACCACGCCGAAGTTGAAAAGTTACATCCAAGATTACATAACGGCCAGATACTTCTTTAAAAATTGAATTGCGATAAGTAAAGCCACATTCACTTGCCATAAAAGTTTTTATCTCTTGCTTCTCACGATCAAAGGTACGAACTCTGGCAATAACCTCTGAAACTTCATGGCCGTAAGCACCAATATTTTGAATTGGTGCGCCACCAACAGTTCCAGGGATTCCGCTCATTGATTCCAAATTTGCTAAACCTTTTTCAATTGTGAATGCCACAAATTCATCCCAATCAGAACCAGCGCTGACAGTTAACGTTCCACCACTGCAGGCATCAATTTCATAGGTATTACCAGTGGTTTCAACCCGAATAACGGTTCCAGCAAATCCACTATCACTGATAAGAACATTAGAGCCTCCACCCAATATCAAGAGCGGGGTTTTTGAATTATCTGCTGCGGTAACCGCTTCAATCAATTCGGCTTCTGTTGTTACATGAATAATCTTTGTCGCAGGGCCGCCGACACCAAGTGTGGTGAAAGTTGATAAATCATTTTCGGTCATAAGAGAAGGCTACCTGCGAGGTGACAATATTTCGTTCTTACCTCGAAAGCGTTGAAGAATTCGGTCATAGTTCTTCTTCGACTGCTCTTCGCGATAAGCCGGATCAGTGTCGTAAAAGCCGTGATGCCGTTCTTGCTTCAGTGGAAGATCTAATTGCCACAGCCGACCTTGTGCTTGTCTAAGTTTCAGGCCAAATTCCATATCAGCATTTCGATAGTAAATTGCACGAATATTAAATGCACCTGCTTCAATTGCATGTTCTCTGTTAAGCCCTAAGAAATAGCTAAAAAGCACATCAACTTCGCCAACACCCTTATCGTCAACACTTCGCCAATCATCTTCAACATTCACCAATCCGCCGCGCCAACCGACCGCGCTAAATTCCTTCTCGGAAAGTTTGGAGATGGTTGGGGTAATTGCATCCCCCAAAAGAATTGTTGATGGATCCATCACTATTACATATGGCGAATTAGCTAACTTCATGAGCGCATTAATTCCTTCGCCCCAACCGACGCCCTCATTAATTTGAACGATATAGGTCCGTTCATCAATTACCGCTGCGATATCTCCAAGTTCAGGTGCACCAGATATTAGTAAATAGATAGCAACATCATCAGCGGAATTGGCTTTTAAGGCGCTGATAGAAATAATTGCATCTTCCAGGAAGCTATCGGCATAAATTAGAACTGTTGCGCTAAATTCTTTGGAGCTTAATTTACGCAAGTCACCAATACGTTTGTAAACCTTAAATGGTGCGCTCATTAGAGTTTGATTACGCCTTTTGCCACACCTAATACTTTAATCTCATTACACATCGCAAGTAATTCGATTTTGGCAAGGCCATCAGCAATCTCGCCAACTTTTCCAGAGACGATTAAGAAAACTTCGGTGTTTGCTGGAACTACGACGGGCTTGATAAATTTTGCCGAGAATTCAATTACTTTTTCAGCTCCAGAAATATCTGAGAGATATTTTCCGGCAAGGCCCATAGTTAACATCCCGTGGGCAATCACATCGGGCAGCCCAACGGATTTTGCGAAAACTTCATCTTGATGAATTGGGTTTTGGTCACCGCTCGCATCTGCATACTGAATTAACAGTGCACGATTAATCGTGAAGGTTTTCGCCGGCAATTCTTGCCCAGTAATAAGTTGGCTCATGCGCGAACCACAAGGGTTGACCAAGTTGATACGACTAAATTTGAACCAGCATGTAAATCAGAACGAACGGTAACTATTTCATTCCCAGCAACGCTGCGAGCGCTTTCGATTGTTGAAGAAGCGACGAGGACATCACCAGCAATAATCGGGCGTTTTATTTCGAAACGTTGTTCACCGTGAACTACTCGAGTCCAATCAAGGCCGCTGCCTTGTAATAAAGATTGGGATTGGTCGAGAGTTATAGAAATTGAGAAAGTAGG
>CANNIM010000079.1 GCA_947505195.1 Actinomycetota bacterium | reverse complement strand
TTATATGGAAGATCTAGTGAGAAGCCAAGAATTAAGATGAAGATACTTGCGAAGAAAGAGATTGTTAATTGACCGCCCACGAAGGCGCCCACACGAAAGATGATTGCATCGCTTATTTTTGCTACTCGCTCGCGACGGCTTGCAGGAACTAGGCGGTATGCATCCTTAGTTACGGTTGGAAGTGCGGCAAGAAAATAGAGAGTCAGAACTAGAATTGTGAGCATTGATAGCGCACCCGAAATTACTGCTTTGCCAACCCCGATTACTCCGCCAAATGCGCCAATTACAAACTTGCCATCTTTAATGGATGATTGCACTTTATTTTGAATCGTATCAACGATGCCATAATTAGCATTTAGCTCATTGATTGTTGCATTGCTCTTTAGATCTGAAATCATCTGTGGCGCATTATTAATAAGAGCATTAACTTGATCAATAATTAGGGGAGCAGCAATCCAGATAAATACTCCAACAAAGGCGACCACAAGAGAAACTGTCGATGCAACTGCTTTAGCCCTACTTAAACCTCGACGTTCAAGAAAGAGAACCGCTGGGTTTAGCCCCATAGCGAAGAAGAGAGATATGACAATCAACACAAAAACTTGGCTGGCAGAGGCAAAAGCGCGAAGCAGAGTGATAGCAATTATCGCTCCAGATGCTGCGAGAAAACCAAAATAGAAAGGATGCGAATGATTTAGTGGTTCACCGATGGTGCCAAAGTCTTCAGGACTAGCGGCCTTCTTCTTTCTTGCAAGAGTTGGTCGCTTAATGATTGGTTTTAATTTTGCCATGGCCTTATTTTAACGGCGCGTTAAGTAAAAATAGGAGAGAATGGCCTCGTGGCTGACCTTCGAATAACTGGACTCGCGGAAGAGATGTCTTCTCTTGCTCGCATGCCTTGGTCTAAACAACTCGAGGAGTGGCCAGAAGATGCATCCCTCACAGATATGCGCGGTATTTCTCGCCATATTGTGCGACTTATTAAGGTGAACGAGAGCCATGACTCACCAATCTTTGCAATCAAAGAGACTGTTCCAGAATTCGCCAACCGCGAATATGCGCTACTGCGCGAATTAAACAGCCGTGAAGCACCTTGCGTTGAACCAGTAGCGGTAATTGAGAACCGCCGAGACCAGAATAACAATGAGCTTCCTGCGGCGCTTGTGACACATTACTTACCTTTCTCATTACCGTATCGCGTAATTCTTAGCGCCGAGATCACACCGCATGAAATTACAAATATGGCCAATGCGCTTGCTCTGCTCTTAGTTCGACTGCACTTACTTGGATTTTGGTGGGGCGATTGTTCGCTTTCAAATACTTTATTCCGCCGCGATGCCGACCAATTTGCAGCCTATCTTGTAGATGCTGAAACTGGAGAGTTCCAAACCCGACTCACCGATGGTCAGCGCGAACATGATTTAGAAATTTCACTTTTTAACGTTGCTGCTGAACTAGAAGATTTAAAGATTGCGGGAGTATTAACTGCTGATATGGATCCAGTTCGCGCGAGTGAAGGCGTAATAAAGAGATATCGCAGACTTTGGAAGGCGCTACGCGAACCTCAAATTCTTGATCCCAATGACCGTCATGCTGTTGAAGGTGCGATGCGCCAACTTCAAGATCTTGGTTTCGCAGTTGAAGAAGTCGAAGTATCAATCAACGGCGACAAGGGTGAATTAAAGTTCCAACCAAAGCTTGTAGCTGCCGGATATCATCAAAATCGCTTACTTGAACTTCTGGGGATCCATGCTGAGGAATTTCAAGCAAAGCGTTTGCTCGCATCATTTGATCGCTTCCGCGGTCGTGAGGCGACACCGAAACCTCCGATTCATGACAGCGCGCGCCGTTGGCTCAGCGGCACCTATCACCACGTAATGAATCAAGTGCCAAGTGAATTACAAGATCGCGTTGAACAAACACAGATGTTCCATGAAATTCTCGAGCATCGCTGGTACATCGGGGAACAAGCGGGCCATGACTTAGGCCTAGATTTTGCGACAAAGGATTACATCGAAAATATTCTTCCCTTTAGAACCTATGTCGGGGTGAGTGTTCCAGGAATACACGAGCCGCCATCAAAATAATTATCACCAAATTTACAGCGAGATTTGACTAGTATTGACGCATGAGTTTGCCCCCGCTGCCAAAGAATTTCGCAAGTGCAGTGGATTTAAGTAGCCTTGGTAAGCCACCGGCAGAAGAAATCGCAACGCCAGGAATTCCAGTTACCCAAGCCAATTTAGTTTCCGAAGTCTTACCAGCATCAAATCAAAAAGTTGTAATTCTTATTTGTTGGTCACCGCGAAGCGCCGAAGCAATTTCGCTCCTTGAAATTATGGGTAGGTTCCAAGAGGCAGATCTTCTTCCGAACGGTGAACCCGCCTGGATTCTTGGAACTGTAAATGTTGACACCGAAGTCCAAGTTTCCCAAGCGCTTCAAATTAAATCCGTTCCAATTGCAATCGCGATTATTCAAGAACAGATGGTTCCGCTCTTTGAAGCAGTTCCAAACGCTGAACAAGTTCGCTTAGTACTAGATAAAGTTATTGGACTTGCCGCTGAACGAGGTGTTGGTGAGGCACTAGC
Source organism: Actinomycetota bacterium (assembly GCA_947505195.1). Lineage (GTDB taxonomy): Bacteria > Actinomycetota > Actinomycetes > Nanopelagicales > Nanopelagicaceae > AAA044-D11. The sequence continues at coordinate 1,225 of CANNIM010000079.1, read as the reverse complement.
TAAATCTGAAGTTATTGAAACGCCCATGGAAGCGGAAGAGATTGCCGCGATGGAGGCGCTAGAAAAGGGTGACCTGGCTGGAGCGAAAGCCCAATATGAGAAATGGTTAGCCCGAAAGCCCGGAGATAATTTAGCGAAACTTGGCTTAGCCCAGACCGAGCTAATTATTAGAGTAAAGGATTTGGATCCTAAGGAAGTTTTAGCGCTCGCAACCGTAAATCCAAATGAAATTTCCGTACAGTTAAAGGCTGCCGATGTCGAAATTGCCAGCGGACTCAACAAAGAGGCGTTTATTCGCCTGATTCAATTGATTAAAGTTAGTGCTGGTGATGAGAAGAAAAACGCTCGCGAACATTTACTTGAACTCTTCATGTTAGTTGACCCATCAGATCCGGATTTAATTTTGGCACGTAAAGAACTTGCGAGTGCGCTCTATTGAAATCTAAATTCTCCAAGGCCGAACGCAGGGCGCTCAACCTATTGTTCTTACCTTTTGGTGTTGGCGCGATGGCGACTTCTACAAGATTTCCAGAGATCCGCGACAACCTCCAGGTAAACAATGGAGTTTTTGGTACATATCTAACCCTCGGTGGAATCGGCTCACTGATTTCCTTTATATTTGTTGGAAATATCGTTCATAAAATTGGAATCAAACCGGTAATTCTGGTGGCATCCACTGGCTTCTTTGGAACGTTGGCTGCCATTCCACATATTAAAAACCCATTGATATTTCTGGCAACAAATATCTTGCTTGCCCTTTTCTGGGTTGCGTTTCATATTTGCAACAATGGCCAAGCGGTTCACCGCCAAGAGGAAATCGGAGAATTAATCCTTCCTAAGTTGCACGGCTTATGGAGCCTTGGTGCGCTGCTAACTTCGATCCTTGCTATCGCAATAACTCCTTATGTTTCCCTTGCCTGGCATATCGATACCGTAATGTTTTTAATGTGGATCCCCACTATCTACGGAATCATGAAATCAGCACCATATTTCATAGATAAGTCAGATGATGAAACTGCGCTGCCAAGAGTCTCCTTCGCCGGTGTAATTGGATCGGTAAAGAGTCAACCGGTAATCGCAATTTCTATGGTTCTAGCCATGCAGATTGAATTCTCAATTCAAGATTGGTCTGCCATCTTTGCTCGAGATTCAATTGGTATGAGCGCATCAGCAAGCATCTATGGTTATACCGTCTTCATCGGTTCCATGATTATTTTCAGATTAA
>CANNIM010000078.1 GCA_947505195.1 Actinomycetota bacterium | reverse complement strand
GGTCGAGCGATTGCAGCGGTGTTAATCGAAATTTTGTCGGCTCCTGCACGCAGCAGTTCATTTACATTCTCAACGTTTCTAATACCGCCACCTACAGTTAGTGGAATAAATACTTGTTCTGCGGTGCACCTTACAACCTCGAGCGTTGTTGCTCGCTCTTCGATGCTTGCAGAAATATCTAAGAAAGTTAATTCATCGGCGCCCTCAAGGTCATATTTTTTTGCCAATTCCACCGGATCACCGGCATCCACTAAATCCTTAAAGTTAACTCCTTTAACTACTCGGCCACCAGCAACATCAAGACAAGGAATTACTCTCTTTGCTAGCGTCATTCGCTAGCAGCTTTCAGCGCTTGCTCCAAAGTAAATGATCCGGAATAAATTGCCTTGCCAATTATTGCACCTTCGACTCCGATAGGTGTTAAGTCACGGAGATCAATTAAATCTTGAATGACTGAAATTCCACCACTAGCAACAACTGGCACTTTAGTTACAGCGCAAACTTCTTTAAGCAATTCAAAATTTGGGCCGGTAAGCGTTCCATCCTTAGCAACATCGGTAACGATATAACGCGAACATCCAGCCGCATCTAACAACTCAATCATCTCAAATAGATCTCCACCTTCACGGGTCCAACCTCTAGCTGCGAGGGTGTGGCCACGAACATCTAAGCCAACTGCAATCCTTGCGCCATATTCTGAAATTACTTTTGCCGTCCAATCAGGATCTTCAATTGCAGCTGTTCCAAGATTTACACGTGTGCATCCAGTTGAAAGTGCACGAATTAAACTCTCTTCATTCCGAATTCCACCAGATAATTCGATTTTGATATCAACGCTCTGTATTACCTCTCGGATTAACTCAAAATTACTTCCGATTCCAAATGCGGCATCTAAGTCGACTAGGTGGATCCATTCGGCGCCTTGGGAAACGAAATCACGGGCGACCTCTACCGGAAGTCCATAGGTGCTTTCTTGTGACAGCTCACCTTGAACGAGTCGAACGGCTCGGCCATCTTTAACATCTATCGCGGGAAGAATTTCCAATTTCTGTTTGCTCATAACGAACCCACCCAATTACTAATCAATTTTGCACCTGCAGCGCCGCTTTTTTCTGGATGGAATTGCGTCGCAACAATGAAATCTTTTTCTACTGCAGCGAGAAATTCTTCACCATAGTTACAAGTTGAATTTATGGCGCCAGGAACTGGATTTTTGGCGGCAAAAGAATGCACAAAATAGAAGAACTCATCTTTAACCCCAGAAAATAACTTTGATTCTTTCGGAGAACTAATTGTGTTCCAACCCATGTGCGGAAGTATTGGCGCAGAAATCTCACTCACTTCTCCGGAGAGAATTCCCAAACCGTTACTCACCCCTTTTTCAGAGCTAGTCTGAAAGAAAATTTGCATTCCAACGCAGATTCCGAAAATCGGTTTCGACATCTCAACCCGCTCTGCAATTATCTCCCCGCCACCAGCGCTCACTAATTGATTCATACAAGCGGCAAATGCTCCTACTCCAGGAACGACTAACCCATCTGCCTCAAGGCAAACTGTTCTATCGCTCGTGACAATTACTTCATCACTCGCTAATTCGAAAGCGCGTTGTGCTGAACGTAGATTGCCCGAACCATAATCAAGAATTGCAATCAAAGAACGCCCTTGGTCGAAGGAATTCCGGTGACCTTAGTGTCTAAAGCGCATGCTTCGCGCAGTGCGCGTGCAACTGCCTTAAATTGCGCTTCAAAAACATGGTGTGCATTGCGTCCTTCTAAAACACGAACATGGAGCGCGATACGCGCCTCAGCAACAATTGATTCCCAGATATGGCGACCAAGAGTCGTGTCGAATGTTCCAATTAATTCTACGATTTCAGGTTGGCGATGTACTAAATAAGGTCGCCCTGAAAGATCTACCGCTGCTTGAACTAGAACTTCATCCAGTGGAACCATTGCATCACCGAATCGGCGAATTCCTGTCTTGTCACCTAGCGCTTCTCTGAGCGCTTGCCCAAATGCAAGTGAAGTATCTTCAACCGTGTGGTGGGAATCAACATCCACATCGCCCTTTGTTCTAACGGTTAAATCAAAGCCAGCATGCTTACCAAGTTGCGAGAGCATGTGATCAAAGAATGGAACACCAGTTTCAATATCAATCAAACCTGAGCCATCTAGGTTTAGTTTTACATCAACGCTAGATTCTTTGGTTGAACGAACTACATGGGCTGTTCTCATATTGCTCCCTTTTCTCAACATCACTTGCGCTTTAAATCCTGACCAATTATGGCTTAAGTGCGGCGATAGCTGCTAAAAATTGCTCGTTCTCGATTGGCAGTCCAATTGTTACTCGAAGATATCCCTCTAGGCCCACATCTCGGAGCAGGATGCCGGAATCAACAAGTGATTTCCAAGCTTCAGGTGAATCGACCTTAAAGCCGCGAAATAGTAAGAAGTTGGCACTGCTCGGAACTACATCAAATCCCAACTTAGAGAGTTCACGTGCAACGCGTTCTCGTTCTGCTACTAGTGCCGCAACTTCAGCCAGAAGAAGTGGTGAATTCTCAAGTGCCACTAATGCCAGAGCCTGGGTAGTTGAACTCAAGTGGTACGGCAATCTTGTGACAAGCAAGGCTTTAACTATTGATTCATCACCAATTGCATAGCCAACTCTGGCGCCGGCAAATGCAAAGGCCTTACTCATCGTTCTGACAACTACAACGTTTGGGTAAGTGGCAATCAGCTTGACCGCGGACACTTCCGCTGAGAATTCGGCATATGCCTCGTCAATAATTAGTAGACCCTTAACTGCCTTTGTTGCTGAGGCTAACTTTTCAAGATCTGAGAATGAAGTTGCAGTACCACTTGGATTATTAGGCGTTGTTATAAAAGTTAACCCTGGTTTCAACTCTGCAATTTGGGCAGTCGCTTTTTCTATATCAATATCAAAACTGTCGTCCCGATTACCTGCGCTCCAATCAGTACCTGTTGCTTTCGCAATTAATGGGTGCACCGAATATGAAGGTGTGAATCCGAGCGCTCCCCTGCCGCCACAGGCCAACATAAGAGTCTGCAATATCTCATTGCTTCCATTCGCAGCCCAGAGATTTGAAATTGAAAAATCAGATTTCGTGCTCTTGTTTATGTAGTTGGCTAACGCTTCGCGAAGGAATGTGGCATCTCGATCTGGATAACGATTTAAGTTCTCTAGTACTTCTGGTAGTCGGGTAAGCATCTGCGCTACAACTTCGCGTGGGACAGCAAATGGATTCTCGTTCGTGTTCAACGCAGTGACTCCACTAATTTGAGGAGCACCATATGGCGTCAGTTCGGCCAGTTCGCTACGAATTGGTAACCAGTCTGGCCACTTTTCTGGCTTTGAATTTGTCATCAGCGCTTCTCGAGCCGTGCGCTCATCGCTTCACCATGCGCTGGTAGATCTTCAGAATTCGCAAGAGTGATTACGTTCTCTGCAATCGCCGTGAAAGCGCTCTCGTTATATTCAATAAAGCTCACGCCCTTGAGAAATGTTTGTACCGATAGTCCACTCGAGTGACAGGCACATCCCCCAGTAGGAAGAACGTGGTTGGAGCCAGCGGAATAATCACCAAGAGACACTGGTGTGAATCGTCCAATGAATACTGCTCCGGCATTTCTAATTGAAAGTGAGTCTTTCTTTGCGTTGACCGTTTGAATTTCTAGGTGCTCAGCGGCATAAGCATTAACAACATCTAGCCCTTGGGTAATTGAGTCAACTAAAACTATGGCGGATTGTTTTCCAGTAAGTGCGGTACGAATTCGGTTCTGGTGTTTAGTTTTTGATACCCGAGCAGAAAGTTCAACTATTACTGCATCGGCTAATTCAACTGAATCTGTTACTAGAATCGCTGCGG
>CANNIM010000077.1 GCA_947505195.1 Actinomycetota bacterium | reverse complement strand
TTCTTTGACGGTTATAAATCTAATAAGGCCTATGCCCTTGAAGTTGTTCGCGTATCTGCAGAAGCAGGCGCAGATGTAATCGCGCTATGTGACACAAATGGTGGAATGTTGCCCGACGAGCTCTCTCAAGTTGTTCACGATGTATTAACTGCATCAAACGCTCGCCTCGGAATCCATTGCCACAACGACACAGGTTGCGCTGTTGCAAATTCACTTGCCGCAATTGCTGCTGGTGTAACGCATGTTCAAGGAACCCTAAATGGATATGGTGAACGAACTGGAAATGCTGATCTAGTCAGCATCATTGCAAATCTTGAATTAAAAAAGAAGCAGAAGGTGCTCGCAGAAGGCGCACTTCGCGAAGCCTTTAGAATTTCACATGCAGTTGCCGAAGTTACAAATGTTGCCCCAAGTGCTCGCCAACCTTATGTCGGTGTATCTGCTTTTGCTCACAAGGCAGGTTTGCATGCCAGCGCAATCAAAGTTGATCCATCGATGTACCAGCATGAAGAGCCTTCATCCGTTGGAAACGATCGCCGCATGTTGGTATCTGAAATGGCCGGCCGCGCTTCAATTGAATTGAAGTCACAAGAACTCGGAATTGATATTGGTGAAGATAGAGAAGTACTTGGTCGAGTAGTAGAACGCGTAAAGGAATTAGAGTCACGTGGTTTTACCTTCGAAGCTGCTGATGCATCATTTGAATTATTGCTTCGCGAAGAGATTGATGGCAAGCGTGCCGCATTTTTCAAAGTTGAAAAGTGGGACACAACAGTTAGCCGCGATGCTAATAATAAAGTTACCTCTAAAGCCTTCTTAACAATTTCAGCAGGCGGAAAGCAGATTGAATCTGAAGGGTCTGGAAATGGTCCAGTTAATGCAATTGATACCGCCCTTCGCTCTGGATTATTGAAGTTCTATCCAGAATTAGAAAAATTGGAACTCACTGATTACAAAGTTCGTATCCTTGAAGGCCGCCTAGGAACTGGCGCGATAACTCGAGTCTTAGTTGAAACCAGTGATGGTGCGAGTGAGTGGAGCACAATTGGTGTTCACGAAAATGTTATCGCCGCATCAGTAATGGCCCTCGAAGATTCAGTTACCTTCGGCTTACTGCGGCAAGGCAGAAAACCCGAGTAGCCTTTCACCATGAGCACCGAGCTAGTTGCAAAGTATGAAGAGCACCTGGCGCTGGTTCGAAACCTGGCCGATAATTCAATTCGCGGATATGTAAGTGATCTTCAATCATTTTTAGCCCACATAGATAAACTTGGTATCACTGAATTTTCAGAACTTAAAATCACACATATTCGTTCTTGGCTGGCAAACCTACAATCAACTGGAATTTCTCGCGCAACGCTTGCGCGGCGTATAGTTTCGATCAGAGCATTTACTTATTGGGCGGCAAGCCAGGGCTGGATTCCTTCAGATATTGGTCAAGATTTAGCAATCCCTAAGGCGCATAAAACTCTGCCGGAAGTTTTGAATCACTCACAAACGCAGATTGTTTTAGATGCGATTGCCACCAAAGCAGGGGAGGATCCATCTCCGCTAAATATTCGCGATCTTGCAATAATTGAAACTTTATATGCATCAGGAATTCGAGTCTCTGAAATATGTGGCTTAAATATTCGCGATATAGATATGGAACGAAATACCCTTCTAGTTTTAGGTAAGGGCGATAAAGAACGCGTAGTTCCAATCGGATTACCAGCGATTAAAGCCTTAAAGAATTGGTTAGCAACTGCCCGCGCAGATTTTGCCAATACAACTTCCGGTGATGCAGTTTTTCTTGGCACCCGAGGAAAGCGAATTGATCAACGTACGGTTCGCGAAGTTGTTTATGACGCGATGGAATCAATCGGCTCACATATGAGTCCGCATGGCCTTCGTCATACAGCCGCAACTCATTTACTTGAAGGTGGGGCCGATCTGCGAACAGTCCAAGAAATTTTGGGACATTCCTCGCTCGCAACAACCCAGATTTATACCCATGTCTCACCAGAACGTTTAAAGACCGCATATGAACAGGCGCACCCCAGGGCTTAAGTGGATTGTCAGAGGTTAGAACTTTATATCCTCCATATCCTCCATATCCTCCATAGGCCACATGTAGATTCAACTCTGACATAGGAACCCTTCGGGTAAATCTGTCAGTGTTTAGAAAGAAGGTAGTTCGCTCGTGAAATCGCTTGCAGCACTTCTTCGCCAAGGTGGCGCACCGCTTCCTTATGCAGACTCACGTCCTCTTGAAATTGTTGAAGTTAATTTAGCGCCACCTGGTAACGGTGAAGTGCTTGTAAAAATTAAATCAGCAGGCATTTGTCACTCAGACCTTTCAGTTGTTAATGGCTCAAGGCAACGCCCCCTACCTCTAATTGCAGGACATGAATCAGCAGGTGTTGTTGTTGAAATTGGACCCGGTGTAAAAGATTTAAAAGTTGGTGATCATGTAACAAGTGTTTTTCTGCCTAGCTGTGGCTTGTGTAGTGAATGCACATCAGGCACACCAGCTTTTTGCTCAGTAGGTGCAGCATCTAATGGCCGCGGTGAAATGATCGGTGGGGGATCTCGAATAAGTTTTAAGGGCACACCCGTGAATCACTACAATGGCGTCTCTTGCTATAGCCAGTACGCAGTCCTTGATGTGCGCTCACTTGTTAAACTTCCTGAAGACATTCCATTCGATATCGCTGCGCTCTTTGGTTGCGCACTTCTGACAGGAATTGGTGCAGTCAGAAATTCAGCCCATGCAAAGCCCGGACAATCCCTTGGCGTTTGGGGCCTTGGTGGTGTTGGGTTATCTGCGCTGATTGGCGCTGTAATCTCTAAAGCGTCACCTATTTTCGCAATCGATCCTGTTGCATCAAAGAGAGAACTTGCACTAGAACTTGGCGCCGATTTTGCACTGGATCCGAGTGAAAACTTGCGCGATCATCTTCCGAGTGGAGTCGTAGTTGCAGTTGAATGCGCAGGAAGAGCCGATACTTTGAAGTCAGCATATGAGGCAACTAGCCGTGGGGGAACAACGGTCACAGTTGGATTGCCACCTGCTTCAGAGATGCTCTCAATTTCAGCACTTTCATTAGTATCAGATGTCAAAACAATTCGTGGTTCATACTTAGGTTCCGCGAATCCACGAATAGATATACCAGAGTTTGTAGATTTTTGGAGAGCTGGAAATCTGCCAGTGGAGAAGTTGCTTACTTCCGTAAGTCCAATGACTCAAGTAAATGAAGCAATGGATGCACTACAAGGCGCGCAAGTAGTGAGACAAGTTATTCATCCCCATTGAGTTCCAAGTATTTCCCATAAGCGGATTAAGCCATAAGTGGGTTGTGAGGAACTCGAACCCAACCCGCACTGTTTGATGGGTCTTTGCAGGGGCGAATCAGCTATTTCTGCCAAATAGGCCATGCGTATTTCCGCGTGCAGGGGACTTGTTGGGGTAATTTGCACCCTCGAACATCCTTTAGGATTAGCCCAGCACAAATCGCAAGATCTGTGACTTCACGTGTCTTATTAGTTTGAAACTTCTAGTTAAAAACTAATTAACCATTTCGGTCCGTTGAAAAACGGTCGGTGTTAAGACACTAGGGACCAAACAAATTGTTAGGTCATCAACCGAGTGCATTTTGCTAATAGCAATCTGCAAAAAAGGAGTGTGCCGCTATGGCGGTTGTAACAATGCGAGAACTTCTCGACAGCGGAGTCCACTTCGGACACCAAACTCGTCGATGGAATCCAAAGATGAAGCGCTACATATTTGCTGAGCGCAACGGTATTTACATCATCGACATCCAACAATCACTTGCACTAATTGATAGTGCTTACGAATTCATTAAGGACACCGTTGCTAAAGGCGGACATATCCTTTTCGTAGGAACCAAGAAGCAAGCACATGAGCCAATCAAGGCGCAATCTGCTCGCGTGCAAATGCCTTACGTTACAGAGCGCTGGCTCGGTGGAATGCTTACAAACTTCCCA
>CANNIM010000076.1 GCA_947505195.1 Actinomycetota bacterium | reverse complement strand
CGATCTTCATATTTTGGTTTTGTTGGTGCGGCGCCACGGAAAGAACGAACTGGTTTCTCTTTCTCGCTTTCTCCGACGCGTCCGCCACCTTCACTACGCTTTTTAAAATTACTGGCATGCCCACGACGGAAGCCACCACGGTCACCGCGATCACGACTTCCGCGATCGTTGCGGCCAGGTTTTTCAGCTTCAACAATCACTGGGACACCTGATGGTTCTTTTGAACCAGTTACGCGAATTAGCTCTGGATCTGATGGGCGAACATAAACTTCATTTAATTTAACTTTTGCTTGGTTTGTAATTCCAAAAATTCCACGCTTCTGTTTGTGAGTTGCAAGAGTTACAACAACTCCCGTTGCACCGGCACGAGCAGTACGGCCTGCGCGGTGTAGATAATCCTTGTGATCTGCTGGTGCATCAACGTGAACGACTAGTGAAACATCATCAACGTGGATTCCACGAGCGGCAACATCTGTTGCGACAAGCGCGGAAGCGCGGCCATCTTTAAATGCGGCAAGAACGCGGGTTCTTTGCCCTTGAGATTTTCCACCGTGAAGAACTCCAACTGGTACGCCAGAACGAAGCATTTTTTCAGCAAGTTTGTCGGCGCCATGTTTAGTTCTTACGAAGAAGATCGTGCGGCCTTCGCGCGCTGCAATTTGAGTTGCAACTAAATCTTTATGCCCTTGATCCATAATCAAAACGTGGTGTTGCATATCAGCAGCACGAGATTTCTCATTCTCAAGTGAGTGAGTTATTGGATTCTTTAGGAAGCGCTTAACAAGTGAATCAACATCGCGATCAAGTGTTGCTGAGAAAAGTAGACGTTGGCCATCATCTTTTGTCTGCCCCAACAAATCTTTTACTACAGGCAGGAATCCCATATCAGCCATCTGATCTGCTTCATCTAGAACAGTTATGACTACATCATCTAAGACAACATGCTTCTTCTCAATTAAATCAATTAGGCGACCAGGTGTTGCAACAAGAATTGTTACACCGCTGCGAAGTGCCTTAATTTGGCCAACATAAGAGAGTCCGCCGGCAACAACTTGAGTGCTTAAACCAACTTTGCGAGAAAGTGGTCCAACTACATCAGAAATTTGAACTGCGAGTTCACGAGTTGGAGAGAGAATCAATCCAAGTGGGCGGTGTGGCTTTGCGGTGCGACCTTCAAGGCGAGTCAACATTGCAAGACCGAAAGCAAGAGTCTTTCCTGATCCAGTCTGACCGCGACCTAATACGTCGCGTCCTTTAATCGCATCTGGAAGGGTTGCGCTTTGAATTGGGAAGGGTGAAGTGATTCCTTGTGCATCCAGGGCTTCTACGAGCGCAGGAGCAATACCTAAATCTTTAAATGACATAAAAATACCAATCGAGACATCAAGCGTGTCTCGTGGTGCCAAAGAATAAGACTCGCAAGTGAACCTTGATTCTTATCAGAGGGTTCTATGGGGAGTGCTGCGGTTGCAACAACTGGCTAATTGTAACCTACTTAATTACCTTGCGACGCCACGTCGCATATTTCAATGCCAATGGATCTGTTATTTGTGCGTATTTTCGTCCTGTTGCGCGCGTCAATAATAAATCTGCAAGCTCTGGATTACGCGCAAGTATCGGGCCATGCATGTAAGTTCCAAATATATTTCCAGATACTGCGCCATCGAATTTTCCGTCGCCATTTCCGTTACCGGTTACAACTTTTCCAAAGGCTTGAGCTGTTGGGCCCAGAATTGTGTGGCCCATATGATTTTCAAAGCCAGTTAATTCAAGGCCTAGGACGGTTGAAATTGTTTTAACATCGCCGACCAATCGCTTTTCTCCAGGGATGCTTGCGACATCCAATAATCCAAGACCATCAACTTCTTTTCCGTTAGCCCAGAACTTATTTCCAATTATTTGAAAGCCAGCACAAACAGCGAGAATTACAGCTCCGCGCTCGATAGCAAAGTGGAGAATTTCTAAATTATCGCCCCGTTGTAACGCCTCTAAACTCAATAGTTGCGCTGCATCTTCTGCCCCACCTAATAAATAAATATCACCATTAGTTGGAAGTGAATCGTTGTAGCCAACATCTGTAATAGTCGTTGTTATGCCATGAAACTTTGCGCGAAATGCCAGAACTTCAGCATTTCCTTGATCGCCATAAGTTCCGAGCAACTCATTATGAATTCGAACAATTCTTATCTCGTTCATGCGGTCACCAACTCATGAAAGGCTGTGTAGGCAGCCAGAACATGAACATGTGAACCTTTTGCAAACTTCGAAATCGCTTCGTTAAAGTTTGATGTCAGCTCGACCTCAATACCTTCAACATGGAGGCGATAAGCAATATCTAAGGCACGTTCTCCGCAAACAATCACGCGCTTTCCAGAAAGTTGTGTGAAAGATATATCCCAAAGCCAAGAGGTATCTATTCCATCAACCTCACGAGAGGTTACAATCAAAAGAACATCGTTACCGCTAACAGAATTCAGCGCCTCGCTCCAGGATGCTGGGTTCTTGGTGAGTCGCAACTTTGCCTTTACTCCCTTGTAATCTTTATCAACACTTCGCTCTAGCGCTTGTTCATCTATTGCAATCGCCTTGCCGCCAAGCGATTTCCCTACGACATTCGCAAGAACCGCATTGCGATAAGCAGCGGTGCCTGCTTCGAATAACTCATTAGGGTTTGAGTTTGTTAATCCGCAAGTACATTTGTAATCATTTCGACTCCACTTTAAATAAACCCCACAACTTGGACAAACTGCACCATCTAAATGTTTACGGCCACCAAATGAAACCCGAAGTGATTGGTTCGCTGAATCTAAGGCGAGTGCCACAAAAGGATCATCAACATCCCCAATAAACATTGTTTCTGGTGCGCTTTTCGATGCAGTGGCCCACTTGTCGGCAACCCGTTTTACTTCATGCATTCTGTGAAGTTGATCCCTAGTTAAGTTGAGAAGTAAAACAACAGCTGGCTTTGCCTCACTAATAATGCGTGGAAGATGCAGTTCGTCTACTTCTAATACTGCATATTCTGATTTCTTCATAAGTGCTGCGGCAACTCCACGATCTAAGTTTGATCCGGATGGACTAGTTGTGACACTTCCCAGTTTGGAAATTATCTCTACTATCGCCTTAGTTGTTGAAGTTTTTCCATTGGTGCCCGAGACACATATTATTTTGCGATTCTGCGAAAGGATAGAAATCGCGTGGGGATAAAGAGCTAATAAAACTCGACCGGGGATAGTTTCGCCAGATTTACGAAGAACGCGTTTTGATAAAGTTCCAGCTAATTTTGCGATGAGGATTGAAAGTTTAAGTCTCACAACCTACCCCTCAATCTAGTCGAATTACTCCGGTTGGAGTTTGTAGGTGTACTGCGACAATTCCAGAATCGCCATCGTTTTGTGATGGATCGATCCATTCGATAGTTATGTCATCACCAATTGCACTCTGCAAATCCGATCCAAGCCAATCAGTAATTGTTTTTTCATCACCAGCAATTTCAATCTTCTCAATTGCAGATACTGCATCGCCTGAAGTTGATGGGTGATGGTTTTCTAACCATTCGATAAAGAAGGGGAGTTGGCGATCTAGGAGAGTTCCTAGTACTCCAATTTGCTTCCACCGTAAATTTTTTCCATCTGGCTTTGTGCGATGGCCTTCAACTGCTGGGCGACCAAGTCGAGTTTCAATTGGTGAAATATCTTCACTCGCAAGAACCCAAGTTAACCAACCGCCACCTTCAGCAGCGCGCTTTGATACCGCTTTGCCAAATGGTGATGAATCTGCGGCTGGATGATCTAGTGGACAAACAACTTCTAGGTAATGACCGTTTTGTAGCGGCAATGTGAAATTTCGAGTACCAAATCTTGGATGTACTCCGCCATCTACAAAGGTACTTCCAAGGCGTGAGCCAAGTCGTTGTACCGTGTCGGCTAGTTGGTTATGGGAAGTTACATATGAGATGTGGTCTAAGCGCATGGGGAAATAATGCCGTATGACAGATGGTACTAATTACCACTTTAGGCACAAATTAGGCTCTTTGAAGGAATTTTTCCAGTTAAAAAGTAGGCATCTACTGCTGAATCGACACATTTAT
>CANNIM010000075.1 GCA_947505195.1 Actinomycetota bacterium | reverse complement strand
GGAGCGAAACAAATAGGCCAGCTACCATCGACAGCATTTGCAGGTATGGGCGCAGATCAGATGAAGGCGTTACCACCAACTGCGATGAAGAGCTTTGACTCCAAAGATATCGGTGCAATGGCACCTGAAGCATTTGCAGGTATGGGCGCCAATCAGATGAAGGCGCTACCACCAACTGCGATGGCCGGCATGGGAGCAGAACAACTTGGACAGCTTCCTCCGGGCGCCTTTAAACAGATGACACCAGATCAAGTCAGGGCGCTACCATCGACAGCATTTGCAGGAATGGGCGCAGATCAAATGGGGCAACTACCACCAACTTCGGTAAAAGCAATGGCAATAGAAGACATAGCGTTGCTGACACCAGAGGCAGTTGCGGGCTTGAAGTTAACACAAGCCAAGAGCATGACAACAGCTCAACTTGGCGCATTTACAGATGAGGCAGCAGAGGCCATGCCAGCAAATGTATTAAATGGGCTATCTGCCGCACAGAAAGCAGCAGTTTTGCTCTAGCAATTGTAATGCGTAGGTCGTCAATTCAATCCTGACGGAGGGCTCCATTAATTCAAAGCGCTAGGACTGCAGCAATTATTTTGGTAAGAATAAGCCATGGAACGCGACTTTGATGTTGTAATTATTGGTTCTGGTTTTGGCGGATCAGTAAGTGCGCTACGTCTTGTTGAAAAAAATTATCGAGTTTGTATTTTAGAAGCAGGTCGAAGATTCGAAGATAAAGATTTCCCAAAAACTTCCTGGCGAATCTCTAAATTTCTATTTGCACCAAGGCTTGGACTTCGAGGCATTCAACGAATTCATGCCCTTCCTGATGTCCTAGTACTCGCCGGGGCAGGAGTTGGCGGTGGCTCACTTGTTTATGCAAACACTCTATATATTCCGCCCGATACTTATTTCAATGACAAGCAATGGCGCCATATAACGGATTGGAAGGCCGAACTTCTTCCTTGGTATGACCAAGCATCGCGAATGCTTGGTGTTATTGATAATCCATATTTCTCACCATCAGACGCTGTGATGAAAGCAGCGGCAATTGAAATGGGTGTTGGACATACTTTCAGGATGGCACCACTCGGTGTTTATTTTGGAAGCGGGCCTGGTGAAAAAAGTGCAGATCCATTCTTTGGCGGTAAAGGTCCGGTTCGTGAAGGTTGTATTCAATGTGGCGCCTGCATGACTGGGTGTAGAAACAATGCAAAGAATACTTTGCCAAAGAATTACCTTGGCTTGGCTGAAGGCGCAGGAGCCAAAGTTTTTGCAGAACATACCGTTACCAAAATTGAGCAACAGAGCAATGGCAGTTGGAAGATTTATGCACGTAAGAGTTCATCTTGGCTGGGCCGTAAGCGAATATTTACCGCAAACGATGTAATAGTAGCGGCTGGCACTTACAACACACAAAAACTTCTACATCATATGAAGAGCGATGGCGTATTGCCTAAAATCTCGACAACACTCGGCAAACTTTCCAGAACAAATAGCGAAGCTCTTACTGGCGCCCTTATGAAAAATACTGATATTGATTACAGCAAGGGTTCAGCTATTACATCTTCATTCTTTCCAGATGAACATACACATGTTGAACCAGTCAGATATGGCGTGGGCAGCAATGTAATGGGCTTGCTGCAAACGATTATGACTGATGGACAAAAGGCTTCGGTTCGACGTAAACAATGGCTTGCCACGGTTATACGACATCCCGCGCAATTGGCAAGAGTTCTAAACGTTCGTAAGTGGAGTCAGCGAACCGTTATTGCTCTTGTAATGCAGAACGTAGATTCTGCGCTAACGGTTTCGATGAAGCGCTCAGTATTTGGCAAACGGCTAACTTCCACAAATAACAGTGACGCTCCAAATGCAACTTATATTCCAGTGGCAAATGAAGTTGTCCGAAAAATCGCAGAGAAGAATGGCGGAATTGCTGGCGGTCATATCGGAGATTTAATTGGCGCACCTTTTACCGCTCACTTTGTTGGTGGTTGCGTGATCGGCGATTCAGATAATTCTGGAGTAGTCGATCCGTATCACCGAGTATGGAATTACCCAACCTTGCATGTAGTTGATGGCGCAAGTGTTACTGCAAATCTTGGCGTTAATCCTTCACTAACTATTACCGCACAGGCCGAACGCGCACTTTCGATGTGGCCAAATAAAGGTGAGCCAGATCCAAGACCGCCACAGAGTTCATCATATTTAAAGGTTGCAACTCAATTGCCGATAAATCCGGTTGTCCCAAAGGGCGCAGTTGGTGAGTTGAAAGTAATTAATTAACTTCCTTCAACTTTTCAGTCTGCTCTTTGCGAAGCCTAGGCCAAGTTGTTATTGGGTAATCAAGGTCGCGGTAAAAGTCTTTAATTAGCCCTTGAACAATCTTGCTCTTCTCTTTAACAACAAAGTGTGATGTCCCTGGAACGATTGCTAACCGGGCGTTCGGTATCGCTTCATAAAGTTCTATCGTGTGGTGATTTGAGAATGGTTCATCATCACCGGTTAAGACAAGTACTGGGCAACTTATTCTTGAAAGCTGGGCGATTGTCATTGTTGGTTCTGAATTCCAAACTTCATATGCTTTGCGAATAATAACTTCCTGCATGTGCGCGGGATCTGGAGATCTAAGTGCAAACTTTGCGGCATCATCTTCAGAAATTACGATTTCTGGATTTTCCTCGACTAGCGAAAGTTCGCTATCGAAATGGAAGTTAGTTCCTATAGCAACAATAGATTTAACCAGATCTGGTCGTTTTAGCGCAACCATGAGTGAAATAATCCCACCATCACTCCAACCAATTAAATGTGTTGGCCCCTTAATTACATCCTCAATGTATGCAATCGCTTCATCAGTTTGAAAATCAAAGTGATAGAAACCCTCGCGACTTGCGGTTCGACCATGAGCGCTGCGGTCATAGGCAAAAACTGAATGTGTGCGTTGTACCGCGGGGATAACGGTGTAATCCCAGCTTTCAGTTGAACTTAACCCACCATGCAAAAGTAGAACCGGATCACTCTTCTTGCCGAAAGTTTTTCCTTGTGCCGACCAAACTTGGTGGCCACGAAGGTCAATGTAGCCGCGGTTTAACTTCAACATTCTTAAAGTGAATCCATAATGTGGCGATTTCCGCGGTCGAAGGTTGCATAGTTCCAAGACCAATCAACAATTGTTCCAATTCGGTTGCGGCCACCCATTAAATAAAAGAGGTGTAGGAACAACCAGGCAGACCAAGCAAGGTAACCAGAGAATTTAATTGGCCCTGCTTCAACAACTGCTTTATGGCGGCCAATCGTGGCCATCGATCCCTTATCTCGATACTTAAAGTCCTTTAGTTCTGTTCCTTTTGAACTGCGCAAGATTTGTTCTGCGACAAAACGCCCTTGCTGCATTGCAACAGGTGCAACCATAGGAAGGAATCGGCCATCTTTAGCTTTAGATCCGCAGATATCGCCGACGCCCCAAATATATGGATAATTAGTAACAGCAAGAGTTGGCGAAACACTTAAGCGATTTCCATCGAGTGGTAGAGATAAGTTTTCAATTACCGGTGCGCCCTTTACGCCTGCAGCCCAAATTGTTACGACAGAAGCAATTCTTGAACCGTTTTCAAGTTCGATCTCGCGATGCTTAACAGATTTAACTGCGGAATTAAGCATTACTTTCACACCTAATTTTTCAAGTGATTTCTTGGCTTTCTCGGAGAGCGATGGCGAAAAACTCGGTAACAATCTTGGACCAGCTTCAAGCAAAAGAACATCCATGTGTCGGGCTGCATGCTTCTGGTCATTCATAAGCGGTCCACGTACAAGTTCGGCTATAGCACCAGCCATTTCAATTCCAGTTGGCCCACCGCCAACTACTGAAATAGAAAATCTAGTGTCATCTTCAAAGCGACAGAGATCTTCAAAGCGACGCATAACTTCGGCGCGGATAGTTAGGGCTTCGTGAATTGATTTCATGCCAAGTGCGAATTCTTCGACACCAGGCGTTCCAAAATCGGCAGTTACAGATCCAACGGCAATTACTAAATGATCAAAAGGCAGAACTTCGCTGCTATCTAATTTAACGGTCTTATTCTTATGATCAACGGAAATTGGGCTGCCCATTCTAAATTTTCCATTAAATGACCGGATTGCACCGCGAATTGGATAAGCAACATGGTCGGC
>CANNIM010000074.1 GCA_947505195.1 Actinomycetota bacterium | reverse complement strand
GTTGCATCGCTAAAGCGAAAATTAGAGATTGGGATTACCAAGACAAACACTGCTGGGTTTACACCAAGTGAATTAATGAAAGAGTTATCTGCAAAGACTCAAGAGTTAATAGATCGAAAGACCAAATGTTTCCACGATGACATTCACCTTCGGCTCTCTAAAGAGGGAGTTAATATTGTTAGGTGGGATGAGTTAACAGAGGAAGAGCGCGAACTCGCCACCGAAATTTTCAATAATCAAATCTTTCCGGTTTTAACGCCACTTGCGATTGATCCTTCACACCCTTTTCCATACATCTCTGGGCTCTCACTAAATCTGGCAGTCGTAGTAAAAAATCCAGATACTGAAAATGAACTTTTTGCTCGGGTTAAAGTTCCGTCAAATTTGCCGCGCTTTGTTGTAACGACAAAAGAAGATGATCGTAGATACATTCCACTTGAGCAAGTAATAACGGCAAATGTTTCTGAACTATTTCCAGGTATGGAAGTAGTAAACGTTTACACCTTTAGAGTTACAAGAAATGCAGATTTAGAACTTGAAGAAGAAGAGTCTGAAGATTTGCTTGCAAGCATGGAGCAAGAGTTGTTACGCAGAAAATTTGGTCCGCCCGTTCGATTAGAAATTGGCGTAGGAATGGACCTCGAATTACTCGAGACGCTTAAAGATGAGTTAAGTGTCAAAGATGAAGATATAAGCAGATACCCAGAACCTTTAGATTTAACTGGCCTAAATCAAATTGCAGATATTGACCGCCCGGATTTGAAATTCCCAGCATTTAGAAATCAAGTCGCTTGGGATTTGCGCGATGTTGAACCAGATTCAACTGAAGCCTTCTTTGAAGCCTTAAAGCGCCGCGAAGTGATTCTGCACCACCCATATGAATCGTTTAACTCATCCGTTGTTCGCTTCGTTGAATCGGCTGCAAGCGATCCTAAAGTCTTGGCGATTAAACAGACTCTGTATCGAACTTCCGGTGATTCACCAATTGTTGAGGCGCTAATTGAAGCAGCTGAAGCAGGTAAGCAAGTTCTTGCAGTAATTGAGATTCGGGCCCGCTTTGATGAGCTAGCAAATGTGCGTTGGGCAAGAAAATTGGAAGATGCAGGAGTACATGTTGTCTACGGTCTCGTTGGTTTTAAAACTCATTCCAAACTCTCACTAGTAGTACGTCAAGAGTCAGGTGCTATCCGCCGTTATGTTCATATGGGAACTGGAAACTACAACCCTAAGACCGCTCGTATGTATGAAGACTTTGGAATCTTAAGTTCTGATCCAATCTTGGGTGATGATGTAAATAAACTTTTCAATCAGCTATCAGGCTTTGCACCTCAAACTTCATTCGAAAGATTGCTCGTAGCTCCACGTACTTTGCGAAGCGGATTGTTAGAGCGAATTCAACGAGAGATTGATAATAAAAAAGTGGGCAAGCCAGCGCTAATTCGAATGAAGCTAAATTCAATTATGGATGAAGAGTTTATTGATCTACTTTATAAAGCATCGGCCGCTGGCGTAGAAGTTGAATTGGTAGTGCGCGGAATTTGTGCAATTCGTGCCGGTGTTCCTGGGCTATCTGAGAATATTCGAGTCATCTCTATATTGGGTCGTTTCCTTGAGCATTCAAGAATTTTCCACTTTGCTAATGCTGGCGATAATGAACTTTGGATTGGTAGCGCAGATTTAATGCACCGAAATTTGGATCGCCGAGTTGAGAGTATGGTCAAGATTAATCAGACTGACCACAAGCGAATGCTTATGCGCGCACTAGACAGTTATCTTGCGCCGACTACATCAAGTTGGCATATGAACGCTTCTGGAAGTTGGGATCGAATTACAACAAGTTCTACAGGGGAACAATTAGTTGATCTGCATCAGCAAGTCATTAATTGGTATGGAGCCAGGGGATAATTAAAATGATTCTTGCTGCCGGCGGTGTTGTTTGGCGTGAAGCAATCGATTCTAAAATTGAGTTAGCGATAATTCACAGGCCAAAGTATGACGATTGGTCATTTCCAAAAGGGAAATTAGATATTGGTGAAGAGCTAATCTCATGTGCTTACCGCGAGATAATGGAGGAGACCGGTTTAAATATTGAACTAGGCCCCTATCTTGGTGAAGTTGAATATGAATCAATTGATGAGTTGAAGAACGTTTCTTACTGGGCAGCCAAAGTACTTCCAGATAGCAAAGAATTTCAGGCAAATAGTGAAGCAGATTTACTTGAGTGGCACGATCTTGACTCCGCGCGCAAGAAGTTGACCCACGATGCAGATAAAGAAGTGTTAGATATCTTTATCAATTCACCATTTCAATCCTCAAAATTAATTATGTTGCGCCATGCTAAAGCACTTGCCCGCAGCGAATGGCAGAGTGGTGATGAAGATCGACCACTAGATATTTTAGGACAGCTTCAAGCGAAGCGGATGCATGCGGTGTATCAAGTTTTTGGTATCTCACAAATTCATACATCTGATGCCGTCCGTTGCTATGACACTGTTATTGGTATGACTAAGTCGTTAAAAATTGAACCAGTTATTACAGCAAAGTTAAGTGAGTACACCTTTGAAAAAAATAAGGATAAATCACTCGAGTACGCGAAGGAACTTGCAGAAATAGCTAGAGCCACAGATGAGACGGTTCTGCTATGCAGCCATAATCCAGTACTTCCTAGGATGCTGGAACAAGTAAGTAAGAAATCAGATCTAGATTTGCCAGAGAATAAGTTAAAGCCGGGTGACGGCTGGGTACTCTTTCTGGGCAAGAAGAAAGTCTTGCAGATTGATGTTATTCCAGCGCCAATTGTTTAGTTTACTTCTCGATCCAATCCATATATTTGAGGATAATCCCTTCACGCAGCGCCCAAGGGCAAATTTCTAATTTATCTAAATCTAAATTTCGCATGACGCTCTCAGTTACGAGCGCACCAGCAACTATTTGACGTGCCCGGTTTGCAGAGACACCTGGCAATTTTGTGCGCTCATCAGAATCCATTTCTGCCAACCGAGTAGAGATTTTACGAATCGCATCAATAGTGATTATTTTTCCATTAGTGCCATACCAATCACCACAAAGCCGGGCCAGAGTTCGGAGCGTCTTACTTGTTGCAATTGCCCGATCTGAATCTTCATGGTGAACTAAAGTTGGAAGCACCGATTCCAATTGTCCTTCGATGTAATCGCGTAGCGCCCGAACACTCTTGGCGGTAAATGGATCGCCTTGTAAATGGCTCTTGGTTAAACGTGATGCACCAAGTGGAAGTGTGACTGCCACTTCAGGAGATTCATTAATTCCTGATGCGATTTCAAGGGAGCCGCCACCAATATCAATTACCAACAACCGACCACTCGACCAACCAAACCATCTGCGCGCTGCAAGAAAGGTTAACTTGGCTTCCTCTTCACCAGTTAAAACTTGCAGATCAATCTCAAAATCCTTATTGATTGTGGCAATAATTTCGCCACCATTACTTGCTTCACGAAGCGCCGATGTAGCGAATGGAAGCAACTCCTCAGTCTTTGCCTTCTTTGAGTGCTCAATTGCGCTCTCGATTGCAGAACGCAGCGCTGTTATTCCTTCAATTGAAATATTGTTCTCGTCATCCAAGTATTCAGTTAGGCGGAGTTCTTCCTTATGATTGTAAGTTGGATTCGGTCTGGCTCCAGGATGTGTATCAACTACCTGTAAATGAACGGTATTTGATCCGACATCCAAGACTCCAAGGCGCATTTGCCGAAGGTACCCGTTATCCGCCACGGCAAGCAGCAGGTTCTGAGCACTGCATTTTGCGTGTCATAATGTCCCCTGCAACACGCCTCCCTAGCTCAGTGGTAGAGCAACGCACTTGTAATGCGTAGGTCGTCAGTTCAATCCTGACGGGGGGCTCGTAAGTTTTGCCTTCCTGATAGCCCTATTGGCTCCGTTCTGATAAAAGTTATAACCATAATTTGCTTGACAATTGCAATCTTTAGAGGACACTGATTTTAATCAAGAAACGCAGGTGAAAGGGCTGTCATGGAGCGTCGAAATTTTCGTAAATTTCTTTTAATATTTTTAGCTCTCACAATGACTGCTGTAATACCCGTAACTAGCGCCCAAGCGGATGATCCACCTCCACCACCTCCAACTGCGCCACCACCTCCTCCTCCTCCTCCTCCTCCTCCTCCTCCTCCTCCTCCTC
>CANNIM010000073.1 GCA_947505195.1 Actinomycetota bacterium | reverse complement strand
TGTCTTTCCATTACTTGACCACACCTGGTTTATTGAAATTGATAATGAAGTAAGAATGCAGAGGCTTATTGCCCGTCACATTAAATACGGGAAGACTCCAGAAGAGGCAGAATATTGGTCAAGGGGAAGTGATGAAGCCAACGCTCAATTTATTGAATTGACCGCCCATCGGGCCGCGAACGTAATCAAACTTACGTGACTCGGAACCCAATTCACACTGTAAACTTTCCACACCACTTGGAGACGTCGCATAGCCCGGTCGAGTGCGCCTCACTGCTAACGAGGTAAGGGGTAAAACCCTTCAAGAGTTCAAATCTCTTCGTCTCCGCCAGTAAATTAGTTAGGAGCTTTAGTGCCGCATTACAAGATTGCGATTGTCGGCGCGGGACCTGCCGGATATTTTGCGGCGCAAGCTATACAGAATTCAGTTACAGAGGATTTAACTTTTTCAATCGACATGATCGAGCGCTTACCGACTCCTTGGGGGCTAGTGCGTTCGGGTGTTGCACCAGATCATCCAAAGATAAAGACAGTTTCAAAGGTATTTGAAAAGGTCGCGTCCCAACCAGGATTTCGGTTATATGGGAATGTGGAACTTGGCAAAGATATTTCACTCGATGATTTAACAGATAAATATGACGCAGTAGTAATGGCTACCGGTTCTGCAATAGGTAAGAAACTTGGAATACCTGGCGAAGATTTAGCTAATTCTATTTCTGCAGCGCAATTTGTTCCTTGGTATAACGGACATCCAGACTATGCAGATTTTAAAGTTGATCTCTCCGGAAAGGTTGCCGTTGTAATCGGTGCCGGAAATGTTGCTATGGATTGTGGTCGGATTCTTGCGATAGATCCAAAAGAGCTAGATGAAACAGATACTGCAGATCATGCTTTAAGTGCATTACATAAAAGCAACATCCGAAAAGCATTTATTACTGGCCGACGCGGTGCGGAGTTTGCTGCATTTACGTCACCTGAACTTCGAGACTTACCAAAGCTTGAACATACTGATGTTTACATTAGCGCCGAAGCAATTGCACTTGCCTACAAGAACGCCGAGGCAAAGGGTGAAGTAGAAAAGCATTTAGCTAGCAATCTAGAGGCCATGAAAGCAGTTATAGAGGTTCCAAAACAAGGGCATGAACGCTCATTGGAATTTCTCTTCTCGCACACGCCAAAAGAGATTTTGGGCGAAGAAAAAGTTGAAGCTATTGTTTATTCAACTCCAGATGGCGATGTAACTATCCCTTGCGATTTAGTGATTACCGCGATCGGATACGTTCCTGGGGTCATTCCTGGGATTAATTTTGAAAGCGGAAAGATTGCAAATGTTGATGGCCGAGTGATTGGCTCAAATATTTATGTTGTTGGTTGGGCAAAGCGCGGACCGTCGGGCGTTATCGGCACAAATAAAAGTGATGCAGCAGAAGTAGTTCAATTATTAATTTCTGACTTAAAAGAACCCAAGGAAAACGGCGATATTTCTGAACTCTTGAAGAGTGATCATAAAATAGTTGACCAGCCATACTGGGTTCGAATTAATGAAGCCGAAGTTGCCGCAGGAGAAGCCCGTGGAAAACCACGTGTTAAAGCAGTTTCAGTCCCTGATCTATTACGTTTGGGGCAACCTTAATCAACGGGTAGTATTCACCAGCACGCCTGCGCTTGTAGCTCAACGGATAGAGCATCTGACTACGGATCAGAAGGTTAGGGGTTCGAATCCCTTCAAGCGCACCAGAATCACCACGGATAATCTAGAACGTAAATTTCTCCCGCAATCTCTTTAATTTCATAACTTCGCAGGGGTGAATTTGCAGGGCCAGAAATTGCCTTGCCGGTTTTGTTGTCAAAATACGAGGTATGGCAACGGCAGATTAGGTCATCGCGATCCACTTCAACACCGCATCCAGAATGCGTGCAGACGTTATCAAAGGCAACTAGTTCCTTACTTGTTCGAGTTATTATGTAAGGCTTTCCTCTTCCGTTTTTGTCTTTATTCATAAACATCTTTGTTTGGCCTACAGCAATATCACCAGATGCTGCGATTCGGATTTCAGATATCTTTGCTGGCCCTGTTGATGGTTTGGCTTCGACACTTGATGTTGGCGATGGCGACGGACTGGCTTTGGGTGAAGGTGAACTTGGAACTGGGATTAAGACTCCTTTGTCCCAAACAATCTTCTTTCCAGACTTGATTGCAGTGAATTTCTTGTTGCGCCAAACTATAACTTGCCCAATGCGCTTTGGCTTTAGTGCTGGCTTTTCAATTGCAATTGCTGAAGAATCAAAAAATGAAAAAACAACTGCGAGGCTAGCGGCTAATATTCCTCGACGGTTCATTGAGCTCATTACAAAATCATAGCAATGCGTAAACTAAAATAGTTTTACGTTAACCAAAAATTCACTTTGGAATTGATGCACCAATCATTAACCAGGCATTACTTAAACATTCACATCCCAGTAGTACGCCGTTCTAGAGTGGCAGTAAAAATTCCTCCAAGCCATCCGGCGATTAACAGGGGGAAAAATGGTTAAAAGTAAAGATAAAGTAGTGGGATCACTTGCAGCAATTGCTGTAGTCGTCTCTTTAACTGCAGCAGCCTGGCCAACACAAAAGCCAATTTATTTGTTATCAGATAGCGCTGCTGTTGCAATCAATCCAATTGGTACAACGGGAGATGCCCTTACTGGAACAGTAATTCGTGGTATTCCAGATGGTATGGGAGCTTTTGCTTCTGAAAATGGCCGTGGAGTTACAGTGCTTGCAGTTCACGAAGTTGCAGCAAATGATAAGACTGCAGCGCTGAGCGAAACTAAGGACAAACCTTGGGGAACTTCCATCACAAAGTTTAACTACAGCAAAACTCTTAATAAGTTTGATGCTGCAGAACCACTTATAAGTTCTTGGAACTTCTGGAACTATAAGACCTCTACATACACTTCAACACCAGTGGGTGGCGAACCAACAGGTGCAGCTGCAGGATATTTCGGTTGGGCAGTTCAACGTTTCTGTTATGCAACATATTCACCTGCAGGAACATTTATTCACAACGGCGTTGGCTACGATGGTGGATTATTCACAACAGGTGAAGAAGTAAGCGATCAGTCTCGTGGCTTTGCTGTTGATATGACCGGTGCCGCATATCAATTACCAAGAGTTGGTTTTTCATCGATGGAAAACATCATGCCAGCACTTAAGAAGGGCCCAAATACTGTTGCACTTATAAGCGAAGATGGTTCAGCAACAGATTCACAGCTTTATATGTATCTCGGTAAGAAGCAGAACACAGGAACAAGCGTTGATAAGGCTGGCCTAACAAATGGCGACCTTTATGTATTAAATGTTCCAACTGCTGCCACAGATAACATCTTCCGCACAACAATTGCTAAATCAACTAAAACACCTACAACATTCAAGAAAATTGAGTGGAATACAGATGTTGCCTCTCTCCATAAAGCTTCTCGCGATAATGGAACTACTTTCGCTCGAGTTGAAGATGGACATTGGGATCCAAAGAATCCAAATGTCTTCTACTTTGTTACAACGGAATCAAATAAAGATCCGATTGCAACAGCACCAAACCCAGCTACACCAGATGTAACCCGCGATGGTGGAGCGCTATGGCGTTTAACATTCAAGGATGCACAGAACCCACTTGAAGGTTCAAACCTTGAAATGCTGCTTAATGGTGGCGAATCTATCTACATGAGCAAGCCAGATAACATCACTGTTACAGATAACGGTGTCGTTGTTATTCAGGAAGATCCAGGTGGAAATGCTCACGTTGCAAGAGTTATTGCTTATCGAATCTCAGATGGAAAGCTAGCCACACTAGCAAAATTTGATAGCCAATATTTCACAACTACCGGATCGCAATTTATGACAATAGATGAAGAAGCATCAGGCGTTATAGATGTAACTTCGCTACTTGCAAAATCTGGCGATAAAAGTACTTACTTGATGCTAAATGCACAGATTCACGTTAAGGGTGGTGTCACGAAAGTTGATCCTGCAGTTAAGGGAGCACTTTCAGCTGGACGACCTGACTTGAAGAATCTGCCATCTGATTCAAAGAAGAGACTAGATATGGCGACAATCGAAGGTGGTCAGTTCTACACAATGGCTATCTCTGATTGGACGAAGGTATTTAATTAAACTTTAGCTGCACCTAGCAATAGTTTAGTTAAATGACTAAGCCCCACCTTGTAGAC
>CANNIM010000072.1 GCA_947505195.1 Actinomycetota bacterium | reverse complement strand
TGCTTAGTCTGTTGTTCATAGAGCGCAACCGCGCATCCCATATGTGAACAAATTTTAGAGAAAGCGATAATTCCGTCATGCGTCCAAGAAAGACGCTCAGCATCTAATTGAAATTCTGATGGACGAAGGCGAATAAGAAGCACTGCATCTTTTGCAATATCTGAAAGGTGGCGCACTTTGCCTTCAACTAACTCAGGTAGAACTTGAGCAACCGCGCCAACTTCTAAATCTTCTGGACGAATTGGGCGATCACCTGGATCAGTCACAAGACGTGTGCCCTTCTTCCACGAAGTTTTCTCCAACTCCTTCTTTGGAAGTGGACCAAGATCGCGGAGCAATACCAGGGGAGTAAGTGCGGAAATTCCTAGAGCTAAACCAAGAGTTCGTTTGATAAGAGAGCGTCGACCCAGCCCAGCAGCTCCAGCTTGTTCTTTAACTGTTCGTACGAAATCTGAACGATCTTCATCAGGTGAACGAAGTTCGTGGCGCTCTGCAATTACTTCGGTATCTGGCATTAGCATCTTTGCCCAATGAACTAGACCAAGTCCGATGAATAGAAGTGAAAGCGCCATACCAAGACCAAGAAATAATTGATGGGCATTGGTATCACCCATCACTGGAAGAAAGAAAAATATTTCATCACTTATGAAGATGTAAGAATAAATTGCTAAGACTGTTGATAACGCAGAAAGAATAAAGAATGCAGCAACTTGGCGCTCTGCACGATCTGCTGCCTTCGGATCCACATCAGTCTTGCGGTGCACATGCTCTGGTAAACCAGGATCTTGAAATTTCTGCAGGTCGTTAGACATATCTTTACCCTATTTCGCCTTCGCGGTTAGCCATACAGCGATACCAATTAATAACCCAAGTCCAAGTGTCCAAACAAGAAGTCCTTCTGTCACTGGTCCAACGCGACCAAGTGAAGCACCTCCAAGATTTGGCTCACTTTCTGCAGCTTTGATCCACTTAATGATTGAAAGTTTTTCTTCTGGTGTAATTGTTTTATCACTGAACACCGGCATTGATTGCGGACCAGTAACCATCGCCTCATAAATATGTCTTGCTTCTACGCCCATAAGTGTTGGGGCATATTTACCTTGGCTTAGTGCGCCACCTTGACCAGCAAAGTTGTGGCACATTGCGCAGTTAGTTCGGAATAGTTCGCCGCCTTCGGCAGTATTTCCATCGCGTTCATAAGTTAACTGCGCTTCATTAATTACATCAGGACCTGGAGCAAGTGTGGCCACATATGCAGCAAGCGCCGCGGTCTCTTCTGCGTCATAAATAGGCTTTTTGCGCATTGCTTGTTGGCTCATATCTTGCATCGGCATGCGACCAGTGCCAACTTGGAAATCAACAGATGCTGCGCCTACGCCGATTAGTGAAGGAGCAATCGAACCACCTTCGGCATTTAGGCCGTGGCAGGAGGAACAACCTAAGGCAAATATTCGCTTTCCTTCTTCAATTAAAGTTGACTTTACAGTTGTCTCCATTTTATTTGTGCTTGGAAGCGCACTTGCAACCTGGAAAGTGGCACCTAGTGAAATCAATGCAACAGTTAATAGCGCTGGACCGGCAAAGCGATGGCGGCGATAGCGAGAGATTTTCTTGATCCCTAAACTAATTCTTACCGTTTTCAATTATTCACCATCTCCATTACTTAATTAAATAGATTGCAGAAAAAAGCGCGATCCAAACGATGTCAACGAAGTGCCAATAGTAAGAAACAACAATCGCGGTCTGTGCCTGTTTGTGTCCAAATTTCTGGGCGCGAAATACTCGAATCATCACTATCAAGAATGCGATTAAGCCACCAGTTACGTGCATACCGTGGAAACCAGTTGTCATATAGAAAACTGAACCGTAAGCGTTTGAAGAGAGCGTTAGACTTTCATGTACCAAGTTCGCATATTCATAAACTTGACCACCGATGAAGAAGGATCCCATTAGAAATGTAAGGGCAAACCATTCGCGCATTCCCCATTTACTAAATTGCCAGATAGGACCTAAGCGCTTAGCTTGAAAACGTTCCGCTGCGAAAACACCGAACTGACAGGTTACTGAAGAGAGAACTAGAACTGTTGTGTTGGCAGCTGCAAAGGGAATAGCTAATAGCCCTGTTGATTCCAGCCAAACTTCGGGACCTTGCACTGCACGAGTCGTGAAGTACATTGCAAAGAGCGCTGCGAAAAACATTAACTCACTTGCTAGCCAGACGATGGTTCCAACCGCAACGATATTTGGACGGTTTACCTTTTGAGGGGCTGATGTTTGCACGGCAGCTGAACTTGTTGTCATAGAGGGATTATTGCCGATTCTTGGCATAAATGAGATGTTTTACACTCGGGACGGCTATCCCCATTGGGTGAAACTCATCACGGATTTTGCAATTAAAAGCGGTGATTAATTGGCTTCGCTGGCGGTTAGACTTTCAGCCATGGCTTCGGAAAAAAACCTAAAAATCGCGCTCTATTCGGATGATTCTTCTGTCCGATCATCGGTTATGACGGCGCTTGGTCGAAGAGTTTCCGCAGAGCTACCTGAGCACCAAATTATTGAGTTCGCAACTGGCCCAGCCCTTCGCCTATACCTAGATTCAAAAGGGGCGGTAGATCTTTTCATTCTTGATGGTGAGGCGGTTCCTGAAGGTGGCCTGGGCCTAGCCCGACAATTGAAAGACGAAGTTTTCAACTGCCCACCAGTCTTAGTGATAACAGGCCGAGTTCAAGATAATTGGCTAGCCTCTTGGTCGAAGGCGGAAGATGTAGTGATGCATCCAATTGACCCATTTACCTTGGCTTCGAAGGTTGCTTCACTGTTGACTAGCAGAACCGTGGTTAATCGTTAATTAAGGTTTGAATTTTTTCTCTGGAAGTCGCTTCATGAATTGCTGTAAATCCTGAATCGTAAATACTTCAAATCCTGCTGCCCGCTCAATTAATCGGTGCAGAACTTCAACTGTGGTTTTTACATCATCGAGCGCTCGGTGAGTTGGTAGCGCCTGAGTTTGGAAAAAGTCCGCCAGAGTGCCAAGTTTGTAATTTAGGATTTCTGAACGTTCGACAACTAACCGTGCAAATCTAACAGTGTCAATCACTTCATGCCGCGGCCAGGGTTCGGAGAGTGAACGGGCCGCAGCTTTCAGGAAGCCGATATCAAATGGCGCATTGTGGGCTACAAAATATGGAGCGTCATGTTCGTTAATGAACTGCATAAAATTTGCATAGGCCTCTGCAATTCGTGGTGCATCGCGCAGCATCTCATCGGTGATGCCAGTTAAATTCATTATGTATTCGGGCAGCGGAACATCGGGATTAACAAAGGTTGAAAATTCCGCAAGTATTTCACCGCCCCGGACAGCTACAGCGCCAATCTCGGTTATGGCGCAACCTTGGGCAGGAGAAGCGCCGGTAGTTTCTAGATCCAGAACAATGAAAGTTACATCCTTAAGCGATAGCCCGAGTTCACTAAACCCAGGTTGCCAATTGTCGACGGGTGAATCGAAATTCGATCGTGAGATTTTTGGCGTTGAGGGCGACATGCCTGAAGGTTAAAGCAAGGCACTGTCATTTCTGGCGTTTATTAGGCTCAGCAATTTGCAACCGACTCAAAACTTTAGAGTCTAGGTCGAGAGTTTGTTGCCACGCCATGACGTTCTGAAACTTGATTGAAATATGGTGGACGATAGGGTTGTGCGCACATCAATCCCTTTCACAAGGGTTACCTCAGGAGGCGCTTTGAAAAACCCATTAAAGCTAATGGCGGTTGTCGCATCTTTGACACTTATTACAGGTGTTGCGGTTGCTCCTTCAGCACAAGCAGCAAAAGTTAAATTATGTCTTGCACTAGATACTGGTGGCGTAGACGATCGTTCTTTCAATGAAGGCGCCTGGAAGGGTGCACAAGCTTCATTAGTTTCAACTGCTGAATATCTTCCAGCGTCATCATCAGCAGATTTCGCACCAAACATCAAGAAGTTTGTTGACAAGGGTTGTGAATTAATCGTTGGTGTTGGTTTCGCTATCTCAGCAGAAATCGTTAAGTCTGCAAAGGCAAATCCAAAGATTAAGTACGCAGTTGTTGACGACGCGGGTCAAGATTGTGATGCAAATTGGGTTTGCAAAGATGTTCCAAATGTAAAGGGACTAACCTTCCAAACTGATGAAGCAGCATTCATGGCAGGCTACCTAGCAGCCGGAATGACGAAGACCGGAAAGGTTGCAACTTACGGCGGCGCTCCATATCCAACAGTTACAATTTTCATGG
>CANNIM010000071.1 GCA_947505195.1 Actinomycetota bacterium | reverse complement strand
ATTTGCGAGCCAGATCTGTTATCGCTTTTACGTTATTTCTAGCGCCAGATCGATACTGGATAACTTCAAAAGTTACTAGTGCAACATCATCACTCAGATATTTTTCAAGAATCTCTGGTGTTATCTGCTCATGCTTCGAAATGGCAGAGTCCTCATTATTTATAGTAATTAAATTTAAGCCACGCTCTTTGGCATAACCCTGCAAGATATATCGATCCGTTGGAAAGTTTGCCTCATCAATAATTATTGTTTTGCGCTCTGGTCTTGCGGCAAGTGCCGCGCCAACTAATTGGTAGAAATTTACCGATGTCGTATCCGTTGCAATAACTTGGCCAGGCGCCGCACCTAGAGTTGCTCGCCCGATCAAATCTCCGGTTGTAAATGGCTCTTCAATCCAATCATTCCAACCCTCGACTACCTTGGCGCCCCAGTCATTAATCAAATAATCATTGATTGCTTTAATCGTCTTATGGGGCAAGCGGCCTAACGAATTACCATCTAAATAACAGATATTGGAATCAGGTATTAAAAACTCAGCGCGATACTTTCCAAGTGGATCATTTGCATCTAATTCCAGCGCATAAGCTCTATCTGTCACGTCCATTTACGTACTCTAGCAATCGTCAAATACTCTTGCGCAATGGCCAGCCGAAACTTATTGAATCTCGAATCAGTTTCAAAGGCATTCGATATCCGCGCACTTCTAGATAGCGTCTCACTTGGCATTAATGAAGCAGAACGCATTGGAGTTGTTGGTCGCAATGGTGGCGGCAAGAGCACGCTCTTGAAAGTAATGGCTGGAATTGAACCACCTGATGAAGGACGAATCGCGAAAGCTGGCTCGGTAAATATCGGAATCTTGAGTCAAGTAGATGATTTGAGTGAAACTTCGCTAGTAAGAGATGTAGTCCTTGGAGATTCAAAGGTCCATGAATGGGCGAGTGATGCGAAAGTTCGTGAAGTATTAACAGGTTTGTTTGGTGGATTTAGCGAGGAACTTTTAAATCGAAAGATCTCACATCTCTCTGGTGGCGAGCGGCGGCGAGTAAATCTTGCAAAGTTATTAATTGCAGATTTCGATTTAGTCTTACTTGATGAGCCAACAAATCACTTGGATGTCGAAGGCGTTGCCTGGCTTGCAGAATATATAAAGCGAAATACCAAACTGGCCGTAGTAGTTATTACTCACGATCGCTGGTTCTTGGATGAAGTATCAGAACAAATTTGGGAAGTTGTTGACGGAAAAGTTCTGGCTTACGAAGGCGGATATTCCGCATATGTACTTTCAAAAGCAGAACGCGCTCGCCAAATAACTGTCGAAGATGGCAAGCGAAATATGTTAATCCGTAAGGAGTTGGCTTGGCTGCGTCGGGGCGCACCAGCCCGAACTGCAAAACCGAAGTTTCGCATCGAGGCTGCAAATACTCTGATTGCAAATGAACCGCCGCCAAGAAACGAATCTGAACTTCTAAACTTCGCCGCAAATAGGTTAGGTAACACCGTTTATGAAATTCACCAAGCAACAATTAAAGCTGGTGAAAAGTTAATTCTCGAAGATCTTTATTGGAACGTTGGGCCAGGAGATCGAATTGGGATAGTGGGCGTAAATGGCGCTGGTAAGACAACTTTAATTCGTGCCCTGCTAGGTCAGATAACAGCAAGTGCTGGGAAGATAACAACCGGGGTTACAGTTAAATCTGCCTTCTTGTCACAACATTTAGAAGAGTTAGATCCAACTTGGCGCGTTTTGGAAGCGGTAGAGAAGGTTGCAAACCAAGTACAACTTGGAAATGGCAAAGAGCTTTCAGCAAGCCAATTATGCGAGCGATTAGGTTTTAATACTGATTCACAGTGGACTCCAGTCGGAGATTTATCTGGCGGCGAGCGTCGAAGGCTGCAGTTAACCAGGCTTCTAATGGATAGCCCGAATGTTTTACTTCTAGATGAACCAACAAATGATTTTGATGTTGAAACTTTAACCGCACTAGAGGACTTACTAGATTCTTTCGGTGGGACGCTCTTAGTTATTTCACACGATAGATACTTTTTAGAACGTGTTTGCGATCGTTTTGTTGGCCTACTAGGTGATGCAAAACTTCGCGATCTTCCAGGCGGAATTGATGAATACTTAAAGCTCCGTGCAAATAGTGGGCAATTCATTAATTCATCTGCTCCAAAAGCCAAGACCTCAAATATCGTCGAGATTAAAGAGTTGAAAAAAGAGATTGCAAAATACGAGCGACAGATTTCAAAAATAGATGTTGAAATTCTTGAGCTAGAAAAAAAGCAGGAAGAATTAGCCTTTGACCATGAGAAACTCAAGGCGACCATGGAAGAATTAACAGCAAGCGTAGAAAAGAAGAGCGCAGTAGAAGAGCTTTGGCTTGAGGCTACCGACAAGTTAGAAGGGCTCGAAAATTAAAAGTTCACACTCGAGTATTGCCAAACTGGAATTACTCGCGGCAATTTCTGGCGTGATGATTGCTCTGCAATCTAGAGCCAACGGCGAGCTTTCACACATACTTGGAAATAGCACCGAAGCCGCACTGGTCTCATTTGGTTCTGGCTTAATAGTTATCGCTTTGATTACACCATTTAATAGCGCTATAAAGAATGGAATTCGCAATCTTCAAAGCGCGGTCAAAGCAAAAGAGATCCCAATGTGGCGATTGTTTGCCGGTGTTCTCGGTGGAAGTTTTGTTGCTCTTCAAACCCAAGTCGTTCCACTTATAGGAGTTGCCCTTTACTCCGTGGCTTCAATTGCAGGACAAACAGCGACATCTTTAGTGGTCGATCGAATCGGACTAACTGGTGGCGGCAAAAAACTTATTTCCAAACGCCGAGTTACCGCGGCGCTCATAACGGTTTTTGCAGTACTTATTTCAGTATTAGATCGAATTTCAATTGCCTCATTCTCAGTATTTGCAGTTCTGCTTGCAGTTCTTGCAGGAGCGTTAGTTGGAGTGCAACGTGCGCTAAATGGCCAGATTAATGAGCATTCGAAAGCGAGCTTCACTACATCACTTTTGAATTTTGTGATGGGAACTTCAACTCTCGTAATTCTCTTGTTTGCACTTCTTATTTTTAAAGGCGATGCAATTGTTCCATTGCCCAGTGGGCCTTGGTGGGTATATACCGGAGGAACTATTGGTGTTATTTATATTGCATTCACTTCAACAATCGTTCAACATCTCGGGGTCCTTACATTTACGCTATTTAGTGTTGGTGGCACTTTAATTGGTTCGCTATTGCTTGATATTTTCTCGCCAACAAATGGCAATACCGTTTCCTGGTACTTAGTTTCTGGAATTGTTATGACTTACTTAGGTGTAATTATTGGCGGGCAATCTAGAATATTTAAGCGGTAGTTTTCCCGGCAAGTTTTACCGCCTCAGCAACTTTTGAAACAACTTGAACATCAAAAACACTCGGAACGATGAAATTTGCATTTAATTGCTCGGTACTAACGCAGGATGAAATTGCATCGGCTGCGGCAACCAACATAGCATCAGTGATTTTTGTGATTCTGCCATCCAATAGTCCACGGAATATTCCGGGGAAAGCGAGAACATTATTAATTTGATTTGGCTGATCACTTCTCCCCGTTGCCACAACCGCCGCATATTTTCTAGCAATAGTTGGATCAATTTCGGGATCTGGATTAGCAAGTGCAAAGACAATGGCTCCTGGCGCCATAGCGGCGATATCAGATTCTTTTAAAACGTTAGGCGCACTTACGCCGATGAAAATATCGGCTCCGACAAGGGCTTCAGCGATAGTTCCGGTGAAATCTCCAGGCGAACAATTGTCTACAAACCAATTGCGCATCTCTTCATCGCCAGTTTTATGTTCAGACACCAAACCGTCTTTGTCGTATCCGATTATATTTTTTGCACCACTCGCAACAAGTAATCGAGCAATTGCAGTACCGGCTGCTCCAGCCCCACTCATAACTATCTTCGCATTAGCAAGATCTTTCTTCACAAATTTAAGGGCGTTTGTAAGTGCTGCCAACACAACAATTGCGGTTCCATGCTGGTCATCATGAAAAACTGGAATATCTAATAAATCACGGAGTCTTCGCTCAATTTCAAAACACCTTGGCGCCGAGATATCTTCAAGATTTATACCGCCATAAACCGGTGCAATAATCTGCACTGTTCGAACAATCTCATCGACATCTTGGGTATCTAAACAGACGGGCCAAGCATCAACATCAGCAAAGCGCTTAAATAACGCAGCCTTACCTTCCATAACTGGAAGCGCTGCTTC
Organism: Actinomycetota bacterium; assembly: GCA_947505195.1. Taxonomy (GTDB): domain Bacteria; phylum Actinomycetota; class Actinomycetes; order Nanopelagicales; family Nanopelagicaceae; genus AAA044-D11. Next base: position 95 of record CANNIM010000071.1, on the reverse strand, counting down.
GGGCCCAATATTTCCAAGTCCCAATACCGCAGAACCATCGGTAACAACGGCAACGGTATTTCGTTTAATTGTTAAGCGGCGCGCATCAGATTTAT
>CANNIM010000070.1 GCA_947505195.1 Actinomycetota bacterium | reverse complement strand
GAACCAAACCCGTTCCATCTTCAATTGTCACATAATCAGCAAGGACTATGTAGTGAGCCTCTGGTATTTCAACTAGATCTAACGGTGGCGAATATTTAGTGTGCTCGAGCTGCGCACCGGTAAATGTGGTGATAACTTTGCGTTCCTCACCAAGAATTCCTGCAAGATTAGTTGCCACAACTAGCCGTTCGGTCTTCTCCTCATTGGTAATCTCAATTACTTGGTATTCAATCTTCGGATTAACAGCAATTGCTGTGTTTGAAACTAAGGTCCATGGCGTAGTTGTCCAAACAAGAAGGCTTGCACCCAACTCTGCTAATTCGCCAGAGGTCGCTGGAAAGCGAACGTAAACCGATTGGTCCTTAATGGTTTCATAACCTTGAGAAAGTTCGTGATCTGAAAGCCCGGTTCCGCAACGAGGGCAATATGGCGCAACTCGATAATCCTGAACTAATAAGCCTTTCTTCCAAATCTGTTGCAGTGACCACCAGACACTCTCGACATATTCGCTGGACATAGTCCAATAGGCTTCATCGAAATCAACCCAGAAACCCATTCGACGAGTCATCGCCGTAAATTCACCAACATGTTCTTGGACTGAGACACGACATTCATCATTAAATTTTGCGATTCCATACTTCTCGATATCACCTTTGCCATTAAATCCAAGTTGCTTTTCAACAGCAATTTCTACTGGCAGACCATGACAATCCCAGCCGGCTTTCCGAAGAACTTGGTGGCCTTTCATTGTTTGGTAGCGCGGAAACAAATCTTTAAAAACTCGGGCCTCAATATGATGGGTGCCAGGTTTGCCGTTGGCGGTAGGTGGACCTTCATAGAATGTCCACGATGGCTTGCCATCTCTGGCGCTAATCGTTTTCTTAAATATTTCTTGAGTTTCCCAGAAAGAGAGGATCTGCTGTTCAACCGCAGGTAGATCAATTTGCGGTGCCAGTGATTTAATCGTTGACATTTAACTTTGCCTCTCAAATTAAGCCCGGAAAACTTCTGTCTTCTGGTTAATCTGGAGGGACGGTGAGAAATCCACCGCGGTACCACCCACCTTGTGCACCAATATTGCTGTGCACCTCTTATTTGCTACTGCAACTCAAAGCTAGTTCTACCCCAAGCACTTGCTGTAAGCGCTTAGCTCTTCTTGCAGGCTCCGAGGTGATGGCCTCTTCTGCGCCTTGATTTGAGTCGAGGAGAATTCTAGCGCGGCGAAGTTGGTGTTTATGCACGCTAGGTTCTAATCTTTGCGCCTCGCGTGTCAAAACAGGCGATATCAATAGTTTTTCAACAGACTGGTGGAACCGTGCCAAAGAAGATCGCAGCAAAAAAAGTGGCTAAGAAGGCGCCCGCCAAAAAAGCGCCAGCCAAGAAGGTTGCCAAGAAAGTAGCGAAAAAGGTTGCAAAGAAGGCGCCAGCGAAGAAGGCGCCAGCGAAGAAGGCGCCAGCGAAGAAGGTTGCGAAGAAGGCAGTCCCAGCAAAGCGTTCACCAAATATTGTGAAGCCTTCGATTGCCAAAAGCGGCAAGAAGGTTGTTGGCAAGCCATTTCCCGCCAAGCTTCAGAGTACGACAAAAGGAAATTCAACAACGATCACGGTAACTCCAAATGAAGTTGCAGTTACGGAAGTAGTTGTCGAAGAGCGCCGCTTAACAATGCTGCCACCACCGCGGCCAAATAAAAGTATTAAAAAAGGTACTGGCTTAAAGCCAATCAAGAGCGCTCCTGCGCCACTTGTAATTTCTGAAGGTGCAGAAAATTGGAGCGCCACGGAAATGAAGGCAATGCGAAGTGAGCTTTCTAAAGATTTGGTTCGCTTACGTGCCGAGCTAGCCGAAATTGAAAGCAGCATGGAGGATTTGATTAATGCTGCAGGTATGGGCGCCGGCGATGACCAAGCAGATGCAGGAACTAAGACTTTCGAACGTGAACATGAAATGTCACTTGTCTATAACGCTCGAGATATGGTTGTTCAAAGCGAACGTGCGTTGGAACGCATTGATTCTAAGAGTTACGGTCGCTGTGAAGAGTGCGGGAACTCAATAGGCAAGGCCCGCTTGCAAGTATTCCCGCGCGCAACTCTTTGCATGTCATGCAAGCAAAAAGAGGAACGACGCTGAATGTAGTTATTAGACGGAAGTTGGCAGTGACGGCTTTCCTAATCTTTCTCGTAGATTACTTAACAAAATTCGCAGCAGAAAAGTTTCTTGAAGAAGAAGGCCCAGTAAGAGTTATTGGTAATTTCCTCAAGTTTGAATTGATCTACAACACCGGAGCTGCATTTAGTTTGGCTACTAGCAAAACGATTTTTCTCTCTGGTTTTGCGATTGCTGTTGGTGCCGGCATCCTGTTCTATGCAACTCGAATTGACTCATCGAAATGGGCACTGGCACTTGGCGCCGTACTGGGTGGAATTTTTGGAAATCTAAATGATCGAATCTTTAATGAACCAGGTGCACTGCAAGGAGCAGTTGTAGATTGGATTTCAATTCCATATTGGCCAACATTTAATATCGCTGATAGCGCAGTAGTTATCGGAATCCTTTCCATAGTTTCACTTATTTGGGCGAGAATACCGCCAAGATCGGTTTCAAAATGAGCAACAGCGCTGTGGCACGTGAAGTTAGATTTGTTTCAATTCCCGAAGGTCTACATCAAGAGCGGGTTGATGCCGCACTATCTAGATTACTTGGACTCTCGCGTTCAACAATCGTAACCTTAATTGAGAATGGCGAAATTACTCGCAAAGGTAAACCTCTTACGAAATCTGATCGGGTAAATACGGATGATTATTTAGAAATCACAATGCCAGCAATTGCAGGTGAGCCACAACTTACTGCAACGCCAATTGATAACTTCAAGGTTGTTTACGATGACGTTGATGTAATAGTTGTAGATAAGCCAGCAGGTGTAGCGGCACACCCAAGCCCTGGTTGGCGTGGCCCAACTGTTATCGGTGGAGTAATAGCGGCTGGTTATCAAGTTTCAACTAGTGGAGCAGCAGAACGTCAAGGCGTTGTACATCGCCTCGATGTTGGAACGACTGGGCTAATGGTTATTGCAAAAAATGAAAACTCTTATAGCAATTTGAAACAGCAATTTCGCGATCGCACAGTTACAAAGGTTTATCACGCACTTGCCCAAGGACATATGGATCCAACTGAAGGAACTATCGATGCACCAATCGATCGCCATCCTCGTGAGGATTACCGCTTCGCTGTAGTTGCTGATGGCAAACCAAGCATCACGCATTACAAGGCGCTGGAATTTTTTCCTGCAGTTTCACTTCTAGAAATTGAGTTAGAAACTGGACGCACTCATCAGATTCGAGTTCATTTCTCGGCGCTAAGGCATCCCTTAGTTGGTGACATGACATACGGCGCTGACCACACCATCGCGGAGCGATTACAAATCACCCGCCCATGGTTGCATGCTCGGGAGTTGAAATTTATTCACCCATCATCCGGATCAGGGATTGCATTCTTCTCGGAGTACCCAGAAGACCTGACACGCTCGCTAGAAATATTGGCCAAGGGCCAACTCCCTGAATCTCAGTAGTAATCTCACCTAAATGTCTGCAGACCAAGGATTCGTCCACCTACACGTTCATACCGAGTATTCGATGCTCGATGGTGCTGCGCGCGTTGATGAATTAGTAACTGAAGTTGCCAACCAAGGTATGCCAGCAATCGCAATTACCGATCATGGAAATGTTTTTGGCGCCTATGAATTTAATAAGAAAGCAATCAAGGCGGGCGTAAAACCAATCATTGGAATTGAAGCCTACGTTGCGCCAGAATCAAGATTTGAAAAGAAACGTGTTAAGTGGGCCGATGGTGGAGAAGATGATGTTTCAGGTGGTGGCGCTTATACCCACATGACTTTGCTCGCCGAAAACAACCAAGGACTTTCGAATCTATTTAAATTATCTTCTTTAGCGTCACTAGAAGGTTATTACTACAAGCCCAGAATGGATCGCGATCTTCTCTCTAAATATTCGACTGGAATAATTGCAACAACAGGTTGTCCAGGTGGCGAAATTCAGACGCGTTTGCGCATGGGTGCATTTAAAGAGGCCAAACAAGCAGCAAGTGAACTCCGGGACATCTTTGGTGTGGAAAATTTCTATCTTGAAATAATGGATCATGGGATTGATATTGAAAGCCGCGTTAAAGCCGATTTATTGAAACTTGGGAAAGAACTTGGCCTGCCACTTCTAGCTACAAATGACCTTCACTACACGCATCATGAAGATGCAGCATCACATGAGGCTTTGTTATGCGTGCAATCAGGTTCAACCCTTGCTGACCCAAAGCGCTTCAAATTCGATAATAATGAGTTCTATTTGAAGAGTGCAAAAGAGATGCG
>CANNIM010000069.1 GCA_947505195.1 Actinomycetota bacterium | reverse complement strand
GATGATCCAATCAATTTGCGGATCTGAAAGTTCGTTTCTATCTCGTTTTGCGCCAATTATTTCAACGGCATCGAAAACTTCACTCATTTCAATAAATCATCCGGACCAAATGCCCAAGGCAGAAGCGTGGACATAAGGGCTGGACCATCTGGAGTCATAAATAATAAATCACTGCCACCATGCTCGAAAAGCAATTGGCGACAACGGCCACAAGGTGAGAGGAAGTTTCCATCCGCATCAACGCAAGCCGCAGCGACTAACCTGCCGCCGCCACTAGATATCAAATTTGAAACTAGACCACATTCGGCGCAAAGCCCAAGACCATAACTCGCATTTTCAACATTGCAGCCAGAAACAATTCGACCGTCGTTAACTAGCGCAGCAACACCTACTGGAAATTTTGAGTAAGGGGCGTAGGCCTTCTTCATAATATTTTTAGCTTCGGTATGAAGTTGATCCCAATTAATCTCCATAGTTAGTGCGACCCACCACGCAGATAAGGAATGCCGTCGGCGGCCGGCGCTCTAACTCGTCCTACCAATCCGGTAACGGCAATAATGGTTGCAATATATGGAACCATCAACATAAATTCTGATGGAATCGAAACTCCGATAATCGTCAGCGTGCTCTGCAAGTTATCTGCAAAGCCAAATAATAGGGCAGCGAGTACTGCGCCAATCGGGCTCCACTTTCCAAAAATCAAAGCCGCAAGAGCAATAAAGCCAGCACCTGCGGTCATCTCTTTACCGAAGGCCCCAACGGAAGCAACTGTGTAATAAGCCCCACCAACACCTGCGATTAGACCAGCGATGATTACATTCTTAAAGCGAAGTTTGTTTACATCGATTCCGACAGTGTCAGCAGCGGTTGGGTGTTCGCCGATAGCACGAGTACGAAGGCCCCATTTAGTTTTGAATAACGCAAAAGTAATCGCAGCCACAATGGCAAACATTAGGTACACAACGATCGTTTGGCTGAAGAAAATTGGTCCCAAAATTGGTATTTTTGAAAGTATTGGAAGTTCGATTGTTCCGAAGGTTGGCGCGGTATTCCAAGTACTTTGATATGGCACTAGTAGTTTTTTATACAAGAAATCGGTAAGCCCGATTACTAAAACATTCAAAACAAAGCCGAGAATGACTTGATCGACCGAGAATTTAATCGCGAATGTTGCGAGCAAGAATGAAATAGCTGCCCCCGCTATTGGAGCCGCTATTAGCCCCCAAAGAGCTTGATGCGTAAGGCTTGCTACGACGCCAGAGACGAATGCGCTGGCCAGGAGCTGGCCTTCAATTGCAATGTTAATAACGCCCGATCGTTCGCAAATAAGGCCAGACATCGATCCAAAAATCAATGGAACAGCCAATAACAGCGCGCCTTGCAATAAGCCAGTCAACGGAATGAATTTCCCAGAGGCTGCCCAAGTTATGAAGGACATTAAAATTCCAAATGATGCGAAACCAACGGGAATGATTATCTCTCTGCCTTTGCGGAAGGCTAAAATTGCAGAAACACTGGCAATCAATGAGATCCCTGAGAATATTTTCGCCCCTGCTGCTGAAGCAATAATCCATTCCTTAATCAGTACCCACTCGTTATTTAGAACAAAACCATAAGTAGTGTCGCCTTTGCCAGGTCTTATAAAACCAAAGTACATAAATGAAAGCACAGATAGCGATGCAATTACTATTACTCCGCGAAATCGTCGCTTCTCAACGCTGGATCTAATCTCGCTCATCCGTTCCAACCCTTCGAAGTAAGTCCTGCGGATGAGCTAATTTTTTTCAACTTAAAGATGAAGCGAACAAAGGTTGGTGCAGCAATGAAAAGGACTATTAAGGCCTGTGTTACAAGAACAATATCTAGCGGTACGCCGGTATTTGATTGCATTGTGCGTCCTCCTGCATGGAGTGCGCCAAAGAGAAGTGCTGCGAAAACTGTTCCGAGTGGCTGGGCTCGACCGAGAAGAGCGACTGTTATCGCGTCGAAACCAAATGAGCCAGCAATATCTGCATTGAGAGCATGCTCGCTGCCAAGAACTTGAACCGCGCCACCCAATCCTGCGAGTGCACCGCAAATTGCCATCGTCGCTGTCAGAACGAAAGGTACTGAAATTCCTGCGGTCTTTGCCGCTTGGCCGTTGGCACCAACTGCGCGAAATTTATAACCAATTGTTGTCTTGGTTAGTAACCACCAAACAAAGAGTGCGGCAACGAGAGCAATAAATATTCCGGCATGAATTCGCAAATTAGCACCAGCGAGCAACGGCAATCGAGCACTTTGATTAACTTCGGGAGCTATCGGATCGATTCGTCCTGGACGCAAAAATTGGCTTGTCTTCAGAATCCACAAAATAAAATATCCAGCGATGTAATTCATCATAATCGTCAAAATAACTTCATGGGCGCCGGTCTTCGCTTTCAATAACCCCACTGCCCCACCCCAAATTGCAGCAAGTGCCATTCCTGCTAGCGCTGCAGCTATAACGTGAATAACGATTGGAAGTTGGAAATGAAAACCAACATAGGAAGCGCCAATCGCGCCAAAAATGAATTGTCCCTGGGCTCCAATATTAAAGAGGCCAGATTTAAATGCGAGTGCAACTGATAGGCCAGTTAAAATTAGTGGTGTAGCAATAACAATTGTTTCAGATAGCGGGTAGAAACCCTGGAAGAAATTATGGCCCTTCGTTAAATTTATATCAAAAATAGAACCTTGGAAAAGTGCAAGATATGCATTCCCTGCAGTAGCCCCAGCGCTCTTAATAAATTCTAATGGTGACCCAATTTTGCTAAGAACCTTGGCATCTGAAAAAGCGATGATAAATCCAGTCAAGGTGAAGGCCAAAGCGAAAGATAAACCTGGCAATTTTATTGCTTGACCAAATTTAGAGAGTGAAGTTCGCATTAGGCACTCACCCTCTTGGAAGCTACGCCTGCCATTAAGAGACCTAACTCTTCACGTGTAACGTTGGAATCCACAATATCTAAAATCTCGCCGCGATACATCACTGCAATTCGATCAGCCAGAGCCATAACTTCATCAAGTTCGGTGCTAAAAAGTATGACGCCGCGACCGGCATCGCGTTCAGCAAGTATGCGTTCGTGTACGAACTCGATCGAGCCAACGTCCAGACCCCGGGTTGGTTGGGAGGCAACTAAAACCTTGACCGGCCTCGATAACTCACGGGCAATAACGACTTTCTGCTTGTTTCCACCGGAAAGTGTCGAAACAGCATCTGAAACAGTTTGAGTTCTGATATCAAACTCTTTGACTTTCTTCTCTGCTTCAGCCAGAACAACTCCTGCTGAAAGCGTAATCCCCTTTGTATATGGTGCTTGATCATGTAAATCAAGAATCAAATTCTCGGCTATTGAAAAACTTCCTACGAGACCATCTAACTCGCGTGACTCTGGAATAAATGCAATTCCAGCATGTAGTGAGCCATAAATACTTTTGCCACGGATCTCTTCACCACTCAACAGAATTGAACCCTCGATGTGGTCTTCTAAATTTATAAGAGCTCTAGCAAGTTCGGATTGGCCATTTCCTTGCACGCCAGCAACTGCCAGAACCTCACCAGCATTCACATGGAAATTAACTTTCTTCACAACAGCTGCTCCTAAAGCATTGCGAACAGTCAAATCTTTTGCGACAAGAATAGGCTCGCCAATTTTATGTTTGTGCTTTTCGGGAGCTAAATCTACAGTGCGCCCGACCATCAGTGAGGCAAGTTCACCTTCAGATGTTTGCGGAGAGACAGCTCCTACAACTTTTCCGCGTCTGATAATTGTAATTTGATCAGCAACTTCTCTAACTTCACGCAATTTGTGAGTGATAAAAATGATCGAGGTCCCCTTGGCTTTTAGTTCTCGCATCGTCTTCAAAAGCTCATCAGTTTCTTGTGGCGTCAGTACCGCAGTTGGTTCATCGAGAATCAAGACTTTAGCCTCATAAATCAACGCCCGAATAATCTCTACTTTTTGTTGGATACCAACGGGAAGGGTCTCAACAATCGCGTCCGGATCTACTTCAAAACCGAAATCTTTTGATACCTCTCTTATCGCCGATCGCGCAGTTTCAATATCTAACGCTCCGAATTTCCCGGTTTTTTCATGTCCTAGGACAATATTTTCTGCAACAGTGAAAACAGGGATGAGCATGAAATGTTGGTGCACCATTCCAATGCCAGCTCGTAGCGCATCACTCGGATCAGAAATATTGATGACTTTTTCGTCGACCAATATTTCACCCGAATCTGCCTTGAGCAAGCCATAAACAATATTCATGAGGGTTGATTTCCCAGCGCCATTTTCGCCGAGAATCGCATGTATCTGACCAGTTTCAACTCTTAAATTTATTTCGTCATTGGCGGTAAAGGAACCAAAGGTTTTAGTAATTC
>CANNIM010000068.1 GCA_947505195.1 Actinomycetota bacterium | reverse complement strand
GGCGGAGTTTATTTGGGTATTGGACCGTATTTGAATTACAACAATACAGACCCAACTGAAGATGGCTTTGTTCAGCCAAGAAGTATTGAAACTTTGATTAGTAGCGTATTGGAATCAACGGCCACGATTTATTGTGATGTTAAAAAAGGTAAGACATGGCAAGGAAGTGGCTGGTCAATTGATTTACCGATTACTAATAAGAAGAAATACTTATCTGCGATAGTTACGAATCACCACGTAATTGAGGATTGCTTGAGTTCTAAAGGCAAAGTGAAAGTAAAGACTTACTTTGGAAATGAATATGCAGCAGATGTTTCTCGTTGGGATAAGAAACATGATCTAGCGCTCCTGATGACCGAAGCGCTTATAGAACCACTTCCGCTATCTCAGGCACTTCCCTACCCTGGGTATTGGGTGATGGCGGCGGGAACTGCAGATGGATATGAAGGATCAGTTTCATTTGGAAATGTTATGAATGGAACAGATACTGAAGTTCTAGTTACGGCCCCGGTATCACATGGAAATAGTGGTGGGCCGCTGGTGGACAATGAAGGATTTGTGGTTGGAACAAATTCTTGGCATGCGATCGGTGAGCAATATAACGGGGCGATTTCGTTAGATGCGATGTGTAAGAAGATTATGAAATGTGAGAAGAAGTTCTATTGGTCGAGGGATTAAGTTGAATTCAACTATAGAAGTAACCGATGCGAAAGAAGAGGTGGCATGAAGAACGAGGATGAGAAGTTAGAGGCCGAGCTTTGGGAGACGGCTTCAAATTGCGAGGGTGAAGAGAAAGTTGATGCGTTAATTCAATTGAGTTATCGCTCGTTTAATCGCGGGGATCATGCCGAATCTTTGGCGTTGTGCGAGACTGCGCGGGATTTGTATGAAGCACTTGGTGCCCAGGCAAATACTTCGACCTTGGCACATATTTATACCGGCATTGGGTATTCGCTAAATAGATTGCGACGTCACACTGATGCTGCCGCGGCGTTGGATCGCGCAGTTGTTTTGTATCGCGAGATTGGTTCGACTGAAGCGATTGTGCAACTTCGGTGTGAAGGTGATTCTTGGTATGACGCGAAGGAATATGAGAAGGCGCATGAGACGTATGTTGCTGCGATTAAAGAAGCGAATCCGGATGTTGCCGATCGTGAAGTTGCGATTAATTATGCAAATGCGGGAAGTGCGTTAATAAAGTTAAAGCGCTGGAGTGAGGCGCTGACGAATTTCTTAGCGGCCCGGGCGATCTATAAGACGTTGAAGATGCCGGGTGAGATTGTGCACTGCGATGAAGAGATTGCGCTCTGTTATTACTGGCTGGGTAATGGCATGGAAGCTTTACATCATGCCCAACTTGCAATGGATTTTGCTGATACTGCGGAAGATGATTTCCATAAGATGTGGGCGCTTGCACGTATGGCGTTGGCGAAGAAAGTTTTGGAAGAGTATGACGAAGCGCTGGAGTTATTTGCAGATGCGAAGTCGCGAATGGTGCGGGTGGAGAATCCGAATTGGCGGGCCGTAATTAAAATGGAGCGACAGGTGGCATCGATCCTTGTGATTAAGGGGCGAGTTTCTGAGGCGCAAGAAATCGAGCGACGCATAGCTTCATTAGCTGAAGTTGTCTTCGATGAGGGTGAAGAATAACTTTGTGAAGAAAGTTGCCATTGGGTTGGTTGTAGTTCTGCTTGGTGGTGCTTTGTTGTCCGGGATTTCAGGGATTATTGGGGCCGGAGTAGAGCAGTCGAATAAGGTTGATCAGAATTCTGATTTCGTCGTTCCTAAAGGTGACCCAATTTCAATTGATGGGGTTTTATCGGAGGATGTCTACACATTTGTCTGCGAGATTCCAAAACAACAGAAGCCAGAGCTAATTTATTTTGCATGCGCTGATGGCAATACCGGAATCGGAAAGATTGAGTGGAGCACGTGGGAAGCATCGGGGGCAACTGGGGTTGGCGAATATTTCGCCAATGATTGCGATCCAGATTGCGCAAATGGAACCTTTGAATTTGCCAATGTAAATGTTGCACTTGCGAGGCCGATAGACGTCGATGGCAAGGTGCATTTAACAGACCTTACTTATGAATCTATTGATGAAGGTGGCGTATCTGGTGAGTGGAATTTAGCCGAGTTTTATCTGGTTATGAATAAGAACAAGTAGTTAACAGCTTTTAGTTTTCCACATTTAGTTAGTAGCAAAAAATATCTAATTAAGCATCGGGTTAGTTTTCGCCTGCCCGTTTCTTTCTCGAAGCAAGTTGAGCACGCCGCCAGCGTTCACTCACTTGCTCTCCCTGCTAATCGCAGGGGATGTCGAGAAGGGAGGATGTTATGGATTATGGGAATGCAATCGCAATTACTGCGATTATCGCCAACATTATGATTGCAGTCATAAGTTGGCTAATCGCTCATCGTAAGAAACGGTGAGAGTGAGCTGGACCAAATCCCTCTAACCAGGGTAGGTGGCTTCGGGAAGAAATTCCCGGACCATCTGGCGAAAGCGTATAGCAAGTTGAGTTTGAAATGTAAGAAAATCTTGCGAAATTGCAAACTACTTTGGGTTACTTTGAGATAAATACTTATCGACGTGCACCGGTTCGAGGTGTTACTTGAATCGAATAATTACTGGAAGTTGCTATCTCGTTATCCAGTATTTCTGTTGGGACAATTTGGGCACTGAGTTGATTAGTGCCTTTAACCGAGGATCTCCACTGGCATGTTGCAGTTAAGGAAATTGTTTTTACACCTTTGCAACCAGGAATGGGCTTGCCATTTGCTTTGAAAGTAATTTTGCCAGCGACGTTAGATACGGCCGAAATCGTTATTAGTTGTCGTGATGAAACAGTTCTTGCACTAGAGGCAACGCTTAATGAAACGTTTGTGATGTCGGGTATGACAGAGAGATAAACCAGTTGATTTGGTGAGTCAGTTCCAAGTGAGGTAACTACATTCTTAGTTGAACTGGTTTTAATAGATTTAGTTACTTGGGCCGCAGTTAGGCCAGGGTATTGACCGATGAAGCGGGCGATAACACCAGCAACATGCGGTGCCGCCATTGATGTGCCGCTAATTATTGAGTAATAGTTAGTACCCAGCCAAGTAGAAGGTATCGAAGTTCCTGGTGCAAAAATATCTAGGCAAGATCCATAATTGGAATAGCTTGCACGGCTGTCATCGGTTGTTGTGGCGCCCACTGTAATTGCATCTGGAGTTCGTGCGGGTGAATAGTCGCAAGCATCTACGTTGTCGTTGCCGGCGGCTACAACAACTGGAATACCTCTAGAAATTAAATTGCTTACAGCTTCATCGAGAGAAGAGCTTGCTGGGCCACCAAGGCTCATATTCACAACTGCGGCGTCACCAGCGCGATAGTTTCCTGCTATCCAATTAAGGCCTGCGATAACAGATGAGTAAAGGCCAGAGCCGTCGCAGTCGAGAACACGAACTGGAATTAAGTTCGTTTTCTTAGCGACACCAAAAGTTTTACTGCCGATGGTTCCAGCAACATGCGTGCCATGGCCATGGCAATCTCCGGAACCACGTCCATCTAAAACGGCGTCGTATCCAGTTGCAACACGACCTTCGAAGTCAACGTTGGAGGGGTCGATGCCGCTGTCAACAACATAAGACTTGGTATTGGCACCTTGGAAATCACCATCGTCGTAGGTTGTACTTAATGGGAGTGCCTGTTGGTCGATGCGATCGAGCCCCCATGGCGGAGAATTTTGAATTGCGGTGATCGAAACTTCGAGATTCTCTTCAACCAAAATAACATTTGGGTTTTTTGCAAGTGCAAACATTTTGGCAGGTTTGCCAAATACAACCGAGCCATTGAAAACACGCGCAAAGCCTCGAATAAATTCGCCACCAGCATCGGTAATAATCTTATTTGAAGCAGTGCGCGAGACCTTATCTTCAAAAACTACGATGAATTCAGCGGATGGACTTTCTGCGGCTGTAGCTAAATTTGCACCTTGGTTTAGGGCCAGAAGAAGCGAGAAGGCAAGGGCTGCTGGCGCCGCATTTATCCGTTCTCTCATCACAGAATCTTAGGAATCAATTGCGTGTGCCGCAATTTAATTTCTTAGCTACACGGCGAAGTTCGACCAAAATCCTACTAACAGCGGGTCTATGACTTTGGGAAATCGCAAACTTCTTTGGATTTGATTCCTTTAATGAAATACCTTGTTAATGGGGCAGGTAATGGATAAAGTAAATCAGCGTAATCCGTAATTACTGTTGTTCACTTTCGAGCGAAAGGTATCTAAATGACATCTCAAGAAAATAGCTCCTCCTGGTCAAACCAGCTGAATGGGGCGATGGAAGAAATAGATACTGCGATGAAGCTGATTGACGAATCTGATGTTAAATCTGCAGTTAAAGAAATCCTCGCTGCTAAGAATATTGC
>CANNIM010000067.1 GCA_947505195.1 Actinomycetota bacterium | reverse complement strand
TTCACGTCCAAAATTGCAAAGGAATGGCATGCCAAAGATCACCGGCTTTAAAACCATAGATGTCAGATTTCCCACATCTCGTGGTCTTGATGGTTCTGATGCAATGAATAAGGAACCAGATTATTCAGCGGCACTAGTAATTCTAGAAACTGATGACCCAAGCCTTGAAGGTCATGGCTTTGTTTTTACCTGTGGGCGCGGAAATGATTTGCAATGCGATTCAATCGCGCTTCTTGCCCCATATGCCGTTGGCCGCGACATTGCTGACCTATCAAAGAGCATGGGCGAATTTGCAAAGAGCTTAGTTAGAGATTCTCAAATTCGCTGGCTTGGACCAGAAAAAGGCGTAACTCAAATGGCCGCAGGTGCCGTTGTAACGGCAGTCTGGGATCTTGTTACAAAGCATGCGAAGAAACCATTGTGGAAATTTCTTTCAGATATGTCACCCGAAGAGATTGTCGAACTTATTGATTTCCGTTATATAACTGATGCGCTGACTCCTGATGAAGCGTTAGAAATTTTGCGCAAGGCAGAACCAAACCGCGCCGCTAACGAAGTAAAATTATTAGAAGTTGGATTACCCGCTTACACAACAACTCCGGGTTGGCTCGGATATACCGACGAGAAAATGGTTCGCCTTGCTAAAGAGGCAGTAGCCGATGGGTATAAGTTAATTAAATTAAAGTGTGGTGGAAGCCTTGAAGATGACAAGCGCAGATTGCACCTTGCTCGTGAAGCAGTAGGTCCAGATATTAAAATCGCAATTGATGCCAATCAAGTTTGGGATGTAAACCAAGCTATTGAATGGATCAAGGGAATAGGTGATGTAAATCTGCATTGGGTTGAAGAACCTACAAATCCAGATGATGTTCTTGGTCACGCTGCAATTGCAAAAGCGATTGCTCCAGTACGTGTTGCAACTGGCGAACATGGCATGAATCGCATAATTTTTAAGCAGATGTTGCAAGCTAAATCATTTTCATTTATGCAGATAGATGCAACTCGTGTTGCCGGCATAAATGAGAACTTGGCAAATATTTTGATGGCGGCAAAATTTGGAGTTCCAGTCTGTCCGCACGCTGGAGGAGTTGGCCTATGTGAATTAGTTCAACATCTTGCGATGTTTGATGCTGTTGCAGTTACCGGCCATCATGCTGATCGAGTTGTTGAGTTTGTTGATCACTTGCACGAACATTTTGTAGTACCAACAATCATTAAAAATGCGCACTACATGCCGCCGCTTAAGCCTGGTGCTGGTGGCGAAATGTTTGCCCAAACAATTTCAGACTTCACATTTCCTACCGGTAAAGAATGGATAACAGCATGAGTACAGAATTCGCAGGATTAACCGCAGTCGTGACTGGCGCAGGTTCGGGAATCGGACTTGCAACCGCAAAGATTCTTAAAGAGCGAGGCGCAACGGTTTACGGCCTAGATCTTGCAGAAGGTGGAATGTCAGGAATTGCTACTTGGGTTCATTGCGATCTTGGCGACGATGCATCAGTCGTTAAAGCATTCGAAGGCATCACTAAGTTAGACATACTTATTAACAACGCTGCAATTAGCGCAGTTGGAACTATTGAATCTAATTCATCTGAAGAGTGGCTAAAAGTAATGAATGTTAATGTTCTTGGAATTGTTCGCACTTCTAAGTCAGCGCTTCCACTATTGCGTAAGAGCAAGTCAGCAGCAATTGTTAATACATGTTCTGTTGCTGCAACTGCGGGAATTCCAAAGCGTGCGGTTTACAGCGCATCTAAGGGTGCAGTTCTCTCACTAACTCTCGCAATGGCTAATGATCATATTGTTGATGGCGTTCGCGTTAACTGCGTTAATCCAGGAACTGCTGACACACCTTGGGTGCAACGTTTGCTTGCACAAGCAGCAGATCCAGTGGCCGAGAGAAAAGCACTTGAAGCGCGTCAACCACTTGGTCGACTTGTTTCATCAGAAGAAGTAGCTAGTGCAATCTGTTATCTAGCCAGCCCACTTCAAGGTTCAACAACTGGAACATCGTTAACTGTTGATGGAGGAATGCAAGGGTTACGAATCCCTAAGTAGTTCTACTTCTCTTCTAGAATTAACGAGACGGAATTGATGCACCATCTTTGATCAGTTGGTACGTCATAACCTTCACCTTCAAAGACGTGTCCTAAATGCGATCCACAATTTGCACAACGCACTTCTGTGCGCACTCGCATGCCAAGAGAGCGATCTTCAATTAGCTCGACAGCATCATCGGTAGTTGGTGCATAGAAGGAGGGCCAACCACAGCCGGAATGAAACTTTGTTTCACTTCTAAATAGCTCGCTGTTGCATGCCTTGCATCGGTAACTTCCAACTTTTTCGGTATCTGTGTACTCGCCTGTGAATGGCCGCTCAGTTGCACCGTGGCGTAGAACTTCAAATGAAGTCTGATCAATTTCAGAAGCCAGTTTGGCATTATCAATCTGCACGGGATACTTCTTATTTGAGTTATTTGAGCTAATTCCACTGGACATGTCCGCATATTACGCAATCTTTGCTGGGCCTGCCACAGATAGAATTACCTCGTGCGCAAATTGCTAAAACGAGTTATCAAACTCTTTACGGATCGCCGAACTTGGGTGCGACTAGTTTTCGTTTCCGCAATTGCATCGGGTGTCGCTTGGCAGGTAGGCGACTTGTTAATTAAAAATGGTGGCGTCGTGGCCGCGATTATTTGCGCCTTGAGTATTCGAATTTCGCTTTATAAATCGGTTCGGGAAGGCTTTGGCCAAATTGTTGGAACAGCGATTGGCGCTGGTGTGGCGCTCGCTTGTGTTTCCCTATTCAATTTTGGAATTGTTTCAGTAGCGCTAACTGTTCTCTTCTGTTCTGTGGTTGCACGCGCACTTCACTTGGGAGAAGTTGCTTCAGTAAACGTTCCTGTTACTGCACTAATTGTTATAGGACCTGGCTTAAGTGAGAGCACTGCGCTCTCTAGACTCTCTTCAACACTTATCGGGGCCGCAGTTGCAATTGTTTTCTCATATTTTTCAAATGGCAAAACTCCCGCCGCCCGCACGGTAGACAAAATAAGTTCACTTGCAAATAAATGCGCAAAGTTATTGGGAGAAATGTCCGAGGGCGTTGCTGCCGGTTTTGATCAAGAAGAGGCAGGACATTGGTTGGCGAAAGCACGGTTGCTAGTTGAAGAAATTCCGGGAGTCCGAGCCCAATCACTTGAAGCTCGAGGACATGCGAAATGGTTTCCAACTGCCGAGGTTGATGAAGCAGAAGAGCTTTATGTGAGAGGTGTTGCGGTTGAACACACAGTTGTTCAAGTACGAACAATTGCACGGACGCTCTTTGATTCTGCGGTTAAGGGCGGAATTGCAGAAGAGACAAAACGCGATATTGCACAAGCGCTTTCTGCCGCAAGTTTTGCTGTTAGTTCTAAAGTAGAACAGATTAAAACTGCGCAAGGAATCGCAGATTCAAGATCTGCAACACAAGATGCAAGAATTGCCGGAGCTGCACTTGCTGATTCATTAATGGGAGCATCCGATGACGTTGATCAAGAGCAAATTGTCCGTGGTATTTCTTTAGTTTCAAATATCGGAATCATCGCTGATTCGTTAGATGAATCTTCTCCCGCTCTGCATGATGTGTTCACTCCCGGCGAACCAGCTATGAATCAAGTTTTAAAAGTCTCGCCGATTGAACAAGGCGCAAGATTTGGTTCACGAATTACTAAGCCATTTATCTGGCTTAAACGCCGGTTCCGTAATTATTTTTAAGCCGAAATTTCTCCCATTTCAAGAGTGGTTGTAGGCTCACCCTCTACTTCAAATGCCCCCCTAGCTCAGTCGGTAGAGCGTTTCCATGGTAAGGAAGAGGTCAACGGTTCGATTCCGTTGGGGGGCTCGGTTAAACTTATTTCAAGATAAATAAGTATTTCCAGTTCAATCCTTGGCGGGATAGCTCAGCTTGGTAGAGCAAACGGCTCATAATCGTTGTGTCGCCGGTTCAAATCCGGCTTCCGCTACTAGTTAAGTACGAGTTAATTACGAGCAATTTTCGCAAAAGGCGCAGGTTGAAGTAACCTAGCGCTCTTAATTGAGACGCAATTGAAGGAGCACCACAATGGCAAGTAAGAGCGCGGATGTACGCCCAAAGATCACTATGGCCTGCGTGGAGTGCAAAGAACGTAACTACATAACAAAGAAGAATCGTCGTAACGATCCAGACCGTCTTGAACTCAAGAAGTTCTGCCCACGTTGCAAGCTTTCAACAACACACCGCGAGACTCGCTAATCTGATGTTGAACCCCGACCTAGTCGGGCGCACCTTCACAAGTGCCGATTCTGTAACTGTTACAAAAGAAGCAATTCAAAAATTTGCTGAAGTTCTTGGCGAGAGTAACTTTGATATTGCGCCACCTACTTTCTCAATTTCTATAACTCTCGACCAATCCCAATCTTTATTACAAGGCAGCGGCCTTGATTGGACTCGAGTAGTTCACGGTGAACAACGTTTCGAAATAAAACGCCCGATTATTGCTGGTGA
>CANNIM010000066.1 GCA_947505195.1 Actinomycetota bacterium | reverse complement strand
GAACCAGATCGTAAGAAGCAAGGAAAGATGTGGGCAGAGCTCAATCAATATGTAATGGATCAAATGTGGGTTATCCCTGGCGTATTCTCAAAGACACAAGAAATCTGGGGCTCTGGCCTCGGCGGTGTGTACTTCTGGGAGCCACAGGGTGCACCATCATTCGGTGACATCTACATCAAGTAAGTAATACGTAAATACGAAGGTGGGTGTGAGAGTGAAAAATCTCTCGCGCCCATCTTCTATGTAATGAAAAACAATTTGATTAAAGGAGTAATTTAAGTCCGTGCTTGCATACATTTCTAGGCGCCTAGCTGTTTCACTCCTTATTCTTCTCACCGTTAGTTTCGCGGTTTATGTAATTTTTGCATTTCTGCCTTTTGATCCTGCCGCACTTACCTGCGGAAAAAACTGTAATGATCCTGGCATCATCGAAGCCAACCGCCGCCGTCTCGGTTATGACTTACCGTTCTTCACACAATATTTTATATTTCTAAAGGGTCTCTTCTTCGGACGATCATTTGGTGAAGGAGCGGCGCTAATCAATTGCCCTGCACCGTCACTTGGTTATTCTTTCCAACAACATGCTTGCGTTACTAGCCTGATTGGCGAAGCGCTTCCTGTTACTTTCTCACTCGCAATCGGCGCAATCTTTATGTGGTTGGCACTTGGAATAGGGCTAGGCATTCTTGCAGCGAGATTCCGTGGTCGCATTGTTGACCGATTGAGCACAGTATTCGTTCTTATCGGTACCTCTCTTCCAACATTCTTAACTGGCCTTTTGTTATTGGTCTTCGTAGTTATTCGTTGGAAATTGATTCCATTCCCCTCGGGAAACTACACGCCATTCTTGGAAAATCCATTTGAATGGGGACAGATTCTATTCTTGCCATGGTTGACCTTGGCATTTGCTTATGCCGCGCTCTATACAAGGTTTGTTCGCAGTTCTGTCATTGATACTTCAAATGAAGATTACATCCGGACCGCTCGTGCAAAAGGTTTATCTGAAGGTGTAATTCTCGGCAAGCACACCTTACGTGCCGCATTGGCGCCAATTGCAACGATGGCAGGTTTAGATTTTGCTGGCTTACTTGGTGGCGCAATTTTAACTGAATCTGTATTCAATCTTCCAGGTTTGGGACGTCTGGCAATTAGCGCAGTCGTGAAATATGACTTACCGATAATTGTTGCCACAACTCTTTTAGCAGCTTTCATCGTTGTAATCATGAACTTAATCGTCGACATTCTTTATGCATATATTGATCCTAGGGTGCGGGTCGCATGACCCTTCTAAAAGTTGAGAACTTATCGGTCGATTTTCCAACACCAGACGGATTAGTTTCTGCGGTTCACGAAACCTCATTTGAAATTAGCGCAGGTGAAACTCTCGCGATAGTTGGAGAATCTGGTTCTGGTAAAACCGTCACAAATTTAGCTTTGATGGGCCTGATTCCACCCCGTACTGCCAATGTTTCAGGTTCTGCAATGTTCGAATCGCATGACGGACCAATTGATTTAATCTCGATGGAGAGAAATGAACTTCGTAAATATCGTGGCAGAGATATTGCGATGATCTTCCAAGATCCGATGTCTTCACTTCATCCCTTCTACACAATTGGCGATCAAATTATTGAAGCTCATCAGATTCATAACAAAGTTGATTTAAAAGTAAGTAAAGCCCGCGCAATAGAATTGTTAGAACTGGTTGGAATTCAAGGTGCTGACACTCGCATGAAGGCATTTCCACATCAATTTTCTGGTGGTATGCGCCAACGCGTAATGATTGCTATGGCGCTAGTTAACAATCCATTACTTTTGATTGCCGATGAACCAACTACTGCATTGGATGTAACGGTTCAGGCCCAAATTATTAAGTTGCTTGCTGATTTACAACAAGAATTTAAGATGGCGATGATCTTGATTACGCATGACATGGGCGTAGTAGCGGGCGCTGCTGATCGCGTAAATGTTATGTATGCGGGGCGCATCGTTGAGAGCGCAAACGTCAGAGATTTGTACGCAAACCCTTTGATGCCTTATACCCAAGGGCTACTCGCATCTGTTCCAAGAATGGATCGACCACATAAGAATCGCTTATCAGCAATACCGGGACAACCACCATCAATGATTGCACTTCCAACGGGATGTTCATTTAATCCAAGGTGCACTCGCAAAAGTGAAGTCGACGGCTCTAAATGTGAAACCCAGATGCCTGACTTAACTTCAAGGGGCAACGGACATTTATCACGGTGCTTCATAGGGGAGGGCGCATGAGCTCGCCAATAATTGAAGTCAGAGATTTACAGAAGTTCTTTCCGCTAGCTTCACAAGGAATTTTCTCGCGCGTAAAGGGCGACAATAAAGCGGTTAACGGTTTAAGTTTTTCAATTAATCAAGGTGAAACACTTGGCTTAGTAGGCGAATCCGGTTGTGGAAAATCAACTGTCGGTCGCACAATTTTGAAATTGTACGAGCCAACAGCTGGATCAATTGCTTTTGAGGGCGAAGATATTACGAAGTATTCCAATAGCAAGATGAAGCCACTGCGCACAAAGATGCAGATGATCTTCCAAGATCCATATTCTTCACTAAATCCACGCCACACTATTGGTTCGGTTATTGCTTCCTCATATGAAATTCAGAACATCACTCCAGACGGCGGCGTAAAGAGGGCTGTTCAAGAACTTATGGAACGAGTTGGGCTAAATCCCGAGCACTACAACCGATATCCGCATGAATTCTCTGGCGGCCAGCGCCAACGTATTGGTATCGCTCGCGCACTTGCGATGAAGCCAAAGTTTATTGTTTGTGATGAACCAGTTTCAGCGCTTGATGTTTCGATTCAGGCACAAGTAATTAACCTGCTTGAAGATTTGCGAGATGATTTCGGACTTTCCTATCTCTTTATTGCCCATGATTTATCTGTAGTGCAACATATTTCTGATCGAGTTGCTGTGATGTATCTTGGCAAGATTATGGAAGTTGCAGATGTTGAAAATATTTACAATGCACCACATCATCCATATACAAAAGCGCTGCTATCGGCGGTCCCGCTTCCTGATCCATTATTGGAAGAGAAGCGCGAACAAATAGTCCTGTCAGGTGATCTACCAAATCCAGCAAATCCGCCAAAGGGATGCGTATTTAATACCCGCTGTTGGAAGGCGCAGGAAGCCTGTTTCACAACAGAACCATTGCTACTACAGGTTGGTGCATCACAAGTTGCTTGTCATTTCCCCGAATAGCAGTCACTTTCTTTCGAAGTAAAGGCACGATATTCTCGCCAAATGAGCGATCCGAACTATTCATCCCGAATCTTGCATGCCGCAACTGGTTCAAAGTTAACAGCCAAGGGCTGGGGCCAAGAAGCAGCGATTCGAATGTTGCACAACAACTTGGATCCTGCGGTTGCAGAGCATCCTGAGAAACTCGTTGTTTATGGTGGAACAGGGAAAGCGGCTCGTAACTGGCCCTCATTCGATGCAATCGTAAAATCACTTACAAATTTAAGCGATGATGAAACTTTGTTGGTGCAATCCGGAAAACCAGTTGGCGTTTTCCAAACACATGAATGGGCGCCGCGAGTACTAATTGCAAATTCAAACTTAGTAGGGGATTGGGCGAACTGGCCAGAATTTCGTCGCCTCGAACATCTAGGTCTGACTATGTATGGCCAAATGACAGCTGGTTCTTGGATCTATATCGGAACTCAAGGAATTCTGCAGGGAACATATGAAACATTCGCTGCAGTTGCAGCCAAGAAATTTAACGGCACTCTTCAAGGAACTCTGACTCTTACTGGAGGATGCGGCGGAATGGGCGGCGCCCAACCGCTAGCAGTGACAATGAATGGTGGCGTTTGCTTAGTAATTGATATCGATAAATCACGATTAGAGAAGCGAATTCAAACTAGATATTTGGATGAAATCGCCGACAACCTTGGCGATGCGATTGCACGAGTCTTAAAGGCTAAGAGTGATCGACGTCCGCTATCAGTAGGACTTGAAGGCAATGCCGCAGAACTCTTCCCGCTGTTGCTATCAATGGATGTCCCAATTGATATCGTCACAGATCAAACTTCGGCACACGATCCATTTTCATATGTACCAATCGGTGTTGATGTTCATGATGCCGAGCAACTAGCAAAAGATAAACCAGAAGATTTCACAAAGCGTGCCAAGGAATCAATGGCGAAGCATGTTGAGGCCATGGTTGGTTTCATGGATAAGGGCGCAGAAGTATTTGATTACGGTAATTCAATTCGCGACGAAGCTCGTCAAGGTGGATTTAGTCGCGCTTTTGCCTTCCCTGGTTTCGTGCCGGCATATATACGCCCACTATTCTGCGAAGGTAAAGGTCCATTTAGATGGGTTGCACTATCAGGAGATCCAAAAGATATTTATCGCACCGATAAAGCGGTACTTGATCTCTTCCCAGAAAATGAAGGTCTGCATCGTTGGATAACGATGGCGCAGGAGAAAGTTGCCTTCCAAGGCTTGCCAGCACGTATTTGTTGGCTTGGATATGGCGAACGCGACAAAGCAGGTTTGGCATTTAATGATTTGGTTGCAAAG
>CANNIM010000065.1 GCA_947505195.1 Actinomycetota bacterium | reverse complement strand
TTTGGCATCGCAAGCTTGGGCCTTACTCTCTTTATCTAATTACTGTGCATGTTTTATTTGTTCTAGTTGGATATGCAGGGGTTGATCAGGTGCCGCTGGCAGTAGAACTTTGGCGAATGATTCTGCGTTTTCCTTGGATGCTGCCGGCAGTGATTGCATTTATATTTTTTGCGATTGCCGGTGTGACTTCTTATAAGAAGGTGCGAGCAAAGATGTCATATGAGACATGGTGGACAATTCATTTGTATACATATCTGGCAATCTCGCTTTCATTTATGCATCAGATATTGACTGGTCCGATGTTTATTGGGCATCCGCTAAATAAGGCTTATTGGGAATTTTTGTATTTTTATGCGATTGCAATAATTATTGTTTGGCGCTTCATTATTCCAACTGGGCGATCGCTGCGACATAAAGTCAGAGTTGAGAAAATAGTTCATGAAGGTCCAGGGGTTACATCAATAATTATGAAGGGGCGAAAGCTCGATAAATTGGCGGCGCAGGGCGGGCAATTCTTTGGATGGCGATTTATGCAGAAGGGGCTATGGTGGATTTCGCATCCTTATTCATTGTCGGCTGAACCAACTGATAAATATTTGAGGGTCACCGTGAAAGAACTTGGGGATCATTCAAAGATGGTTAAGGATTTGAAGAAGGGGACGCGAGTATTTTTTGAGGGACCATATGGAACTTTTGTTGCTGCGGCAGCGACAAAGGGGCACATTGTTTTAGTTGGTGGAGGAGTTGGAATAACGCCGCTGCGGGCGCTCTTAGAAGAGTTTGATGGCTTAAAGCAGATTGATGTTCTGTTTAGGGCATCGAAGGAAGAGGATTTAGTTCTGCGCGATGAATTAGATGAATTAGCTAAGTCGCGTGGGGCAAGAGTTCATTACTTGGTTGGACCACGCAAAGAGCATCCGATGGATGCAAAACATATAAGCAAACTTGTGCCGGCATTTGCTGATTCTGATGTTTATGTTTGCGGTCCAACACCGCTGGTAGAAGTGGTGCGAAAGGCTTGTAAGGATGCGGGGATTCCGAAGAATAGATTCCATGACGAAGCATTTGAATTTCATTCCGTTTAAAGTGAATTGCAAAGCGATTAGGGGCAGAAGATGAAACGTGGATTATTGATTGGTGTGGGAACACTTGGTGGACTTGGTGCGGTATTCGCGATCACACCACCGCAGTTTGGCGGCTCTGGACCGGTTGGTTTGGCTGCGTTGCCAGGGAAGGCTGTGGCTTCTACGGCGCCTGCTGCGGCGACACCAACAAAGGCTTCGAGTGCGCCAACAAAAGCGGCAGCAACTAAGAAGGCGACGCCGGCAAAAACTCAAGCACCTGCGGCTTCTGCCGGGATCAGTGGAACATTCGATGGAAATACTGCGTCGACTCGTTGGGGTCCGGTGCAAGTTCGCATAGTTGTTAAAGATGGAAAAATAGTTGCGGCTTCTGCTTTGCAATCACCAAGTGGGGATTCCAGGTCACGAAGTATTTCGCAACAGGCAATTCCATATTTAGTGCAAGAAACTTTAGCGGCGCAATCAGATCAAATTTCTGGTGTTGGTGGCGCTTCTTACACATCAAATGGTTGGTACACATCGTTGCAATCTGCCTTGAAGAAGGCCGGTCTTTAAGTTACAGAAAGTAGTTTTAATACTTTTCCACAATTAATCTATATTCTGTGTGCAAATTAATTCGCGCAGTATGGTTGCGGCATGAATGCGGGCGAGAAAGATCGGTTAGAAACAATTACAGATCTTTTCAAAGAGATGCTTGAAGTCATTGAATTTGAAAAGGAACTTATTAGAAAATCTTTCGCGTTCAACGCTATTCGTGAGAATACAATTTTTCATATTTCAGAGATTGTCCACAATTACTCACGAGAGTTTAAAGCCAAACATAAGCAGATCAACTGGCGAGAATTTAGAGAGATTCGAAACAACCTGGCTCACACCTACTCACCCGAAGGTTATGAAAAGAGCAAGTGGGCTATTGAGGTCTTGATTCCGGAAACCATTGCACTTCTAAGAGCGATTGAAGCAGCGAAGACTGGAAAATCCAGTTCTTTTCTTCGAGTAAAGGCTCTGCGTGGCCCACTTGTTAAATTCTTTGGAACGACAAAAAGAAGTGAGAAGAAGCGTCTCAGGGAGTTGATGGATATTTCTGGTGAATTGAAGTCCATCTGCTCTAAATATGGGGCGTCGAATATCGCGATCTTCGGCAGTGTTGCAAGGGGAGATGAGAATCCGAAGAGTGACATTGACTTCTTAATAGATATGGATATAAAAACTTCGCTTGGGTTCCGAGATTTATATGATCAGAAGGCAGCGCTTAAGAGTGAGCTTTCTAGAACTTTGAAGTGCAAAACCGATGTTTGCTTACGCAAAGATTTAAGGACTACGGTTTTGAAGGCTGCCCTGCGGGATGAGGTTTTGATTTAAGGTAAGGACATGGCCACAGAAGTTGTGAAGGTAATGCGCGAGATCCCAGTATGGGGAACGATTGTGTTTATCGAATGTGACGGCCCAGATAAAGATTTGTTAGAAGCCGGGATTGATGAGTGCGCGGAATATTTTCGCGAAGTCGATGAAGTTTTCTCGACATATAAAGAGGGTTCACAAGTTTCGCGGCTTCGTCGAGGCGAGATAAAAATTGGTGACTGTTCAAAAGTTTTACAGGAAGTTTGGCAACTATGTTTGCAAGCCAAAGAGATTACCGATGGCTCATTTGATCCTTGGTGCGTAGAAGGTGGCTTTGATCCTTCGGGTTATGTAAAGGGCTGGGCATCAGATAAAGCGATTGCAAATTTGCGTGAACACGGTGCCACATTTATTCAGGTAAATGGTGCTGGAGATCTTTCGTTATTTGGTGGGCCGCACAAAATTGGAATCCGCTCACCCATTGACGCAAAAGTTATTTTGAAAGTATTTGAATTAAATGGTGGCGCAATTGCGACTTCAGGAACATATGAACGCGGTTCACATATTCGTGATCCCCACACCGGATTGATTGCGATTGGTGCGAGAAGTGCAACGGTGATTGGCCCAGATGGTGGTTTGGCCGATGCGTTGGCAACAGCGTTGGTTGTTGCGGGGCGAGATGGGGCGGGCTGGTTTTCAAAGGGCGAATTAGCCGAATATTCCGCATGGGTTATCGATAGATATGGCGACGTTGCGTGGTCAGTAGGCTACGGCCATGGCTGAAATTGATGACAAGATAAATGGAACAACAGGCGGATTCACAAGCGCTGGTTTAAAAACCGAAGAAGAGTTGTTGGTATTGCCCGCATTTGGCGTTGCGGCGGCACTTGAAATCGGACAGATTGCATTTGATCTTGCAACATCGCGGGGATTAAAAGCAGCGATCGAAGTTCGAATTGGTGAATGGACTGTTTTTCACGCTTCATTGCCAGGAACTAATACCGAGAACGATTGGTGGATGGGACGCAAGGCTCGCGTTGTTTTATTGACTGGGCACTCATCAATTCACGAAAGAGTTTTAGCCGAAGAGACAAATATTGATTGGTTTGCAAAGCACGGTGTTGAGGAAGAGCAATATGCAATTCACGGCGGAGGCTTGCCGATAAATGTTCTTGGAAAAGGTTTATCTGGAATTTTATTGGTAAGCGGGCTGCCGCAAATTCAGGATCATCTGCTTGGTGTGGAAGTTTTGACTGAATATCTCGCACGTAAAGGTGAGGTCGCTTGAGTAAAGAGATCTGGGTTTGTGGGGAAGTATTAATCGATTTAATTCCTCGCGGCGATAAGAAAGTTGCAATCGTTGGCGGCGGGCCGGCAAATACTGCAAAGGCGCTAGCGCTACTTGGTTTCGATTCATATTTTATCGACGGAATTTCTAGCGATGCATATGGCCAGAAAGCGAAAGCGGAATTGTTATATGACGGTGTGAATTTAAAATATGCCCACTTCACAGATAAGCCAACTTGCACAGCTGATGTTTCATTGGATGCCGAAGGTGTTGCGTCATATGTTTTTGCGATTGATGGTTCGGCAACATTTGATTTCTCACATGACTGGCTTCCAGATCCACTTGTGATAAAGCCAGCGGTATTGCAGATTGGAACACTCGCAACGATCGTGGAACCAGCGGCAAGTATTTTGCATGAGTGGGCGATGAAGGTCGCTGAAGTTGCACCAATTGTTTTCGATCCAAATGTTCGCTCCTCCGTCATGAGTGATCGCGATAAGTATCAGGCCGCAGTTGCAAAGTGGACCGCGATTTCTGCGGTGATAAAGGTCAGCGAAGATGATTTAGCTTGGTTGTATCCCGATCGCGATCAATTAGATGTTGCAGCGCAATGGCTTGAAGAGGGCGCAGCGTTAGTGATTATTACAAAGGGAAGTTATGGGCTTATCGGAATTACCGCGCAAGGTTCAGTAAGTGTTCCTGGTGTGAAAGTTGAAGTGGTTGACACTGTTGGTGCCGGCGATACTGTGGGAGCGATTGTTGTCGAAGCAATTGTGGAACGTGGGCTTGCATCTTTACATGGTGAAGTTTTGCGTGAAGTATTAACTCGGGCAGCAAAAGCTGCATCGATAACTTGTTCGCGCGCGGGTGCTAATCCT
>CANNIM010000064.1 GCA_947505195.1 Actinomycetota bacterium | reverse complement strand
GGTGAAGCATTTGTAATTAAAATATCTACAACATCAATCGGGGCTACATTTGCAAAGGCAACTTTTCCTATTTTTGTGGCATCAGCAAGAACGACGACTCGGCTGGCTGCGCTTATCGCTTCTTGTTTAACTCTTGTGTCATCGAGGTTATATTCAGTTAGCCCTTTACTAGAACTTATGCCAGCAACGCCTAAGAAGACAGTGTCACAATTTAAATCTGAGAAAGAACTTTCAGCGCGAGCGCCGATTAAGCTCATCTCCCCTTTGCGGAGAATTCCACCAGTAACAATTGTTCTAATATTTGGTTTCGCTGAAAGTTCTCCAGCGATTAAAATGGAACTCGTAATCAAAGTCAGTTGTAACTTTGCATCAATTGCACGAGCCAACTCAAGCGTGGTAGTCCCAACATCGATAATTGCGGTCTCGTTATCGGATAAGAGAGCGGCAGCAGCTCGTCCAATTCGCATCTTTGCTTCATGTTCGAAGCCAGTCCTTGTAATTATTGGCGGTTCATATGAGCGACTCTGAGATGGGATTGCTCCACCTCTTACTCGGCGGACATAGCCACCGAATTCCAACGTTTCTAGATCTCTCCGAATCGTCATCTCTGAAAGGCCAAATTCTTTTGCAAGATCTGAGATAGCCGTTTCACCAGATGAGTTCAAACGGTCAAGAATCGCCTGTTTTCGAAGGGTTGACTTCATCTCTGAAGGCTAACTCTTAATTCACAAAATACAACTGTATTTTGATAATTTCTAACACTTATTCACATTCTGGATATTGGCTACCTAAATTTGGCTGGCATCTGTGGGTTATGAGCGACTATGCCCTTCCAGATATCTCCTGGCTCTTGGCCCGTTAAAAGGGCTTCTTCAACCGTTAAGCCACCTAATTCAGAGTGAACGGTGTCGCGGCTATAAGTTGTTGGGTCTGGGAAATACTCGGCCATGCGAGCGCGCAACTCTGTTATCCGCATTTATTTTGCCCTCTAAATCCTATTGTTAAACCTACTGCGCGAGTGATCTGGCGATTTGTTCGGCTTGGTGTGCTGATTCAGCCGGGGTCAACGGTGAGGCAATCTGACCAATTAACCAGTGCAATACCAGACTTGAATTATTCAAACCAAAAATCTTAGTTAGGGACTCTTGAACCGTTGCCCAGAGTGGATGCTCGCTAATTGTTACAAAGCTGGCGATATCTTCAGGATCAGTCTCGGTCATTTTTCGGAGCGCCTTATCCCCTGAAATCTCTCTAGATAGAACTAGAAGCGCATCCTTTGGAGTTGGTGAATTAGCTGCAAGATCTGCAAGGCGCAAAATTTCAGATTCGAGAAGGCTAAACATCATCTCTTCTTTATCTGCAAAGTGGTTATAAACCGTGGCTCTTGAGACTTGAGCACGAGCGGCGATATCGACCATATTGGATTCGTATGAGCCAACTTCGGTGATGACTATTTTGGCACCCAAAAGGATCGCTGTTTTTGAACGTTGGGCTGGAGCCACAGTCATCGCTTAATCCAATATCCGAAACTTTCGTCGCTAGCAAAAAAGCTAAGCGGCGGCTTCTACAACGCTAAGTGATGGAGCTTCTGTTGCGCGAATTGCAAGTGATACATCTGAGATAACTGTTAACAGTGAAAGATCTAGCGCTTGGCAGATTGAATTTAGAAGTTCCGAAGATGCTTCTTTCTGGCCACGTTCTACTTCAGATAAATAACCCAGTGAGACGCGTGCAGATTTTGCTACATCGCGAAGGGTGCGCCCTTGAGAAATTCGCGCTTGGCGCAGGGTGCTGCCGATATGGGTTCGAAGAAGAGTCACAAGAGAAGGATACGCGAAAAAGTGGCTAATGCGCTCTCAATTGTGGCCTTTCTTACCGTGGCGCGATCGCCCGCTATCGAAAGCTCAATGGCAATAACCTCTTTTTTTGTGGAAATCGCGAGCCATACCGAACCGGCGCTTTTTCCATAAGCCTTGCCCGGACCCGCTACCCCAGTAGTTGAAATAGCAAAATCAGATTTAAATATTTTGCGCACGCTCTCGGCCATCGCTTTTGCAACTTCTTCAGATACTGCGGTGTGCTTTGAAATCAACCGCTTTGGGATTTCTAATAATTTAACTTTGCTTGCATCGCTATAAGTTGTAATGCCACCAAGGAAAACTTCAGATGATCCTGCAACTTCCGTAAGTGCGGCGCCTAGTCCGCCACCAGTTAATGATTCAGCTACGGCCAGAGTCTTGCCAGATTTTCTTAATTGTTTAATGACGGTTGTTGCTAATTCTAAATCCGACTTCATTTCTTCAAGACCTTCTTGAAGTAATCAAAGCCAGTCGTGATTGTTAGGTAGATAGCGACAGCCATAAATGCATCACGTGGAAGGTGTAACCAAGTTGGCAGCGGCAAAATATAGAAACCAACTCCGAAGCTTTGGAAAGTAGCCTTTAACTTTCCACCTTTACTTGCCGGGATTACCCCATCTTTGATGACAGCGAGGCGAAGAATTGTGACCGATACTTCACGAACCAAAATTAGAATCGTTACCCACCACCACAATTTGCCCTGCATCGAGAGGCCAATCATTGCGGCGCCAATTGCGACCTTATCAGCGACCGGATCTAGGAAAGTTCCGAAGCTTGTTATTTGCTTACGTGATCTGGCAATTCGACCATCAAAGAAATCGGTAAGTCCGACGGTAAAGAAACCGCCCCAGGCAATTATCCGCCAAAGCGAGTCATCTCCACCATTCTTAAAGAGTGCGTATAAGCAGAATGGGACCGCGACCAACCTGGAAATAGTTAAGGTATTTGGCAGGTTTAAATATTTCAAAGTGGAACCGCAATCAAATCCACACCGGAGGTTTCGGTAACAACAGCATCGACATACTCGCCAACTTTATATTTAGCGCGGCCCTTTACAAAGGTAGAGCCATCAACTTCTGGACCTTGGTGTTCGGCGCGGCCTTCTTGGCCTTCTTCATCCTCAATAAGAACACGTACATGTTCACCGATTCGCTCTTCCGCTCTTTGCATAAGAAATTCATCTACTAACTTAGAGAGCAATTCCACGCGTGAATTGATTACATCTTGATCAACCTTATTTTCAAGGGTTAGAGCTTCGGTTTTATCTTCATCGGAATAGCCGAAAACTCCAATGGCATCTAGGCGAGCCCGAGATATGAAATCTACAAGCTCTTCGAATTCAGCTTCGGTCTCACCAGGAAATCCAACGATTACATTTGAGCGAATACCTGCTTGTGGCGATAACGCACGAATTTGGGAGATTAAATGTAGGAATGAATCTGTGTCACCAAAGCGGCGCATTCTGCGCAGAACGGTAGGGCTTGCATGTTGGAAGGAGAGATCAAAATATGGCACAACTTTTGGGACTGAGACCATTGCTTGGATAAGTGATGGTCGCATTTCGGCTGGTTGTAGATAAGAAAGTCGGATTCGTTCTACACCTTTAATTTTTGCGATCTCAGGAAGCATATTTTCAAGTACCTTTAAATCTTTAAAATCTTTGCCGTAAGAAGTCGTATTTTCACTGACGAGAAATAGTTCAGTAACCCCCTGTTCAGCAAGCCAATGCGCCTCTTCAATAATTTCAGTTGGGCGCCTTGAAACAAATGAGCCACGGAACATCGGAATCGCGCAGAACGAACATCTGCGATCACAACCTGAGGCAATTTTGAGTGGAGCGATTGGAGCGTTATCTAATCTTTTTCGATAAATAGCCGGGCTCGGAGAGTTGGGTACAACTAATTTCTGACGATCAGCTGGAGCGATTGGAAGAAGTGCCCGACGATCTTTGGGTTTATGTGCAGCGATAGATCCGCCAGAAATAATTGTCTGCAAGCGAAGTGAGATATCTTCGTAATCATCGAATCCAAGAATTGCATCGGCCTCGGGCAACGCATCTGAAAGTTCATCGCCATATCGTTCAGCCATACAACCAACAGCTACAACGGCTTTTGTAGTGCCATTAGATTTGAGGGAATGAGCCTCTAAAAGGGCATCGACTGAATCTTTCTTTGCACTTTCAATAAAGCCACAAGTATTTATTAGGGCAACTTCAGCAAGTGCGGGATCATCAACCAAGGTCCAACCATCAGCAGCTAAGCGACCGGCAAGTTCTTCAGAGTCAACTTCATTTCGCGCACAACCAAGGGTTACGAGTGCGACAGTTCTACTCTTCTTAGAAATTACGGCTTCGGCGCTCATCTGCGCCATCTTACAGGGGGTTAAGTTTTAAGTTGTGCTTAACCGTTATTTGAATTCGCTGGGCTAAAGGAGAGGTGAACTACTTCCCCAACTCCGCCAGGTATTCCGATTTCTTCGCCATTTACATTGAGCGATACCGCCGCCGCATTTCCAATAGTTACCTGAAGAAGTTGATCTGCGTCAAATGATCTAGCCTCGCCCGCCTTGATTGACCCACTAAATATTTGTGCGCCACTTTCATCTTGGATTCCCACCCAAGATTTTCCAGAAATACCTGTAACAACTAGAGAAACACCAGTTGTCTTTGTAGCGACAACTTGCGAGTTTTGATCAGCTGTTGAAGGGGCCACACCTTGGCTTGACGGAGCCAATGGCGAGGTCTTGTCACTTGGGAAGAGTGAGATAACTGCGGGAACTGCGATTAGAAGTGCAACCACACTTGCCGC
>CANNIM010000063.1 GCA_947505195.1 Actinomycetota bacterium | reverse complement strand
TCGGCAATAACAGTTACATTCGCTTCAAATAGCTCATTCAACTCTTTAGTGCCAGTCGACATTGCCGACCCATTTACATTGGCGCCTTGAGCAAAGACAACGGCATCAAACCTTTTGTTTACAAGCACGGTCGGAGTAAGCGGTAATTGGATATCGCAATCGTTAACTACTTTGCGAACTGCGCAGGTTACATCCCACTTTTCGCTACGGTACTTTTCAAGGATTGCCCCACCAAGAGTTCCGGTCGAACCAAAGATTAGAAGGTTCGGCATTGCTTATTTTTCAAAGCCATATCGAGTCAACATTGAATAACCAATCGATGCCCGACGAACACGTTCGCGAGCAGTTGATTCAACTACGCCTTGAATATGAGTTCCTGATGGATAAAGTCCTGGAGAGTTTCGCACTGTGAACTTGAGATAAATAGGTGCGGCAACGCGGACCAAATCGGCAACTTCATAATGTCGCACTGCTCCACCAAAATCATCTGGACCTTCAACATATACATCAACTGGAACATCTACTTGTGCGCGAATAGCAGCGATTTGTTGAAGTGAAAGATCAGTAGCAAGATTCAAAGTTGAGGCACCCATTGAAACCATTAGCGCTGCAGTTGCTGGATTATTGCATGGCATCGCAACTGAAGTTTTAAGAATGAAATCACTTGGCAGATCGCCATTGCGCTTGGCATCGCCAAGAACTTTTAGAAGTCCCATATCGCCAACTAGAACTGAGCGAATTCCAAGTTGTGCGCCATGTAGAACATCTTCAACTGCAAAACGAAGTTGATCGCCACCACGAAGAGTTGGATTAGCAACGCCACCCGCAGATGAGAGAACTTGCTTGCCGATATCCCATGAAGCCCGTGGGCCAACGAATAAACAGACTTCAATATTCTCACTCTTACCGATTGCAACCATCTCTTTAATTTCAACATCGGTCAACATCATGATTCCTGAACCTTGTGAAATACGGGCAACTGGCAACTTATATTTTTTCGCTTCTTCAAGGACGACTTTAAAGGCAGCCGGGCCTTCTACTGAAGGAATCTCAATCTTCCAACGAGAGCCATCAGCAAAGCGTTTTGTAGATTCAGGCAACCCATCAGCATCACCGCTCTGAATATTCTGCTTGGTAAGAAGTGAAATTGATTTCTTCATCGGACCCTGGGGATCGCGAGTAGATGGCCAGTTACTTGATTCGGTCATTTGATTCCCTCTTATTAGCTAGTTTGGATAATTAAATTAGTTGGGAAAAAGAGTTGGAGCTACGCCTGGAACTTTAGGAGTGCAGATGAAAGTTTTGCCCCAATCGGCCCCAGCATCAGCAACGCCATCGTGTGCAGATGTAATAACCATTTGTTCAAAGTTTGGTCCCACAAATGCTGCGCTTGTAACCATAGGTACCGGCATCTTAATTTCATCAGTGATGTTGAAATCTTTATCGAAACGTCGCATACAAGATCCGCTCCAGAACGCGACCCAAATCCCATCTTCGGCATCAATGCACATGCCATCTGGCAAACCTTGGGAATCATCGGTTACTCTCCAGCGCACCTTGCGATTTGAAATCTCGCCATCTGCGTAATCAAAGGTGTCGATAGATTTTGCAAGAGTGTCGATGTAATACATAACCTTGCCATCAGCCGACCAAGCTAGTCCGTTGCTTAACCAGACGCCATCTAAAACTTTTGTTAACTTCGCGCCAGACTTATCAAGACGATAGAGACCACAAGCACTTACATTCTCGGCCCATCCGTAAGGCATATTTCCTAAAAATAGGTGGCCATCTGGCGCAACCTTCGCATCGTTCCAGCGATGTGGAAATGGTGGAACTGATCCATCGGCATCAACCAGTGTTGGTAACTTAGTAATGGAACCATCTGGATTCTTACGGACTGGTCCATTAGCTGTTCCCAATATCTCTGAACCATCGGAACATGGGATAACGAAGCCAACATGTTCTGCTGTTTCATAGGAACTTGTTGCTCCGGTTTTCAAATTTCGCTTATGAACTAATTTGCCCATGATGTCGACCCACAATATTTCGGAATTGTCGGTCCCGATAGCAACTGGACCTTCACCGACCTGACAACGGCGCTCGTCCCAAACTTTAAGATTGACGTCAAAACTCATACGGGCACTATAAACGATGGGGCGAGTGGACTACTATCGGTTTAGAGAAGAATTTAAATAATGAGATGGAGATTTAGATCTGATGGCCGCTTCTAACTTAACTAACTTTGCTGGGCAAGTTGTACTAGTAACAGGGGCCGCAAGCGGTATCGGCAAGGCGGCTGCAGAGTTAATCGCAGAGCGCGACGGAACGGTAGTTTGTCTAGATCTAAATGAGGCAGGGTTGAAAGCAACGGTTGCAGAAATAACCGCAGCCGGCGGCAGGGCAAGTTACAAAGTTTTGGATGTTTCATCACAATCCGGAGTAAAGAAAGTCGTCGCCGAAGTCTTGGCCGAGCATGGTCAGATTCATGCGCTCGCAAATTCTGCCGGAATCTCTGGACCAACTGGCAAGCCTGTCGAAGAAGTTGAATGGTCAGCATTCCAGAAAACAATTGAAATTAACTTGTTCGGAACAGTCTGGTTGACTCAAGAGCTAATGCCGTCAATGAAGGCGAATAAATATGGCCGCATTGTTCACTTGGCATCGATTGCAGGTAAAGAAGGTAACCCCGGAATGTCTGCCTACAACTCATCAAAGGCGGGTGTAATTGGTTTTGTTAAGGGCGTTGCGAAAGAGTGCGCAACATTTGGAATCACAATTAACGCTGTTGCTCCCGCGGTAATTCGGACACCGATTAATGAAACAGTTGCACCGGATGTTCAGGCATACATGGTTTCAAAAATTCCAGTTGGTCGCTTAGGTGAACCAAATGAAGTCGCCGAAATTATCGCCTTTGCTGCATCTAAGGCCTGTTCATTCACAACTGGTTTCACCTTCGATGTTTCAGGTGGTCGGGCAACTTACTGATGGTTAAAAGTTACGACCTTTACACCTTTGGTGAAACTCTCGCGCTCTTCATGACAGTAGATAGCGATTCTGTTATCACGGCAAAAACTTACTCAATGACAGCGGCTGGTACTGAAGCCAATGTTGCAGTAGCAGCCCACCAACTTGGATTGGATGTCTTTTTCCAGACAAAGCTTGGACCAGATGAACTTGGTGATGCGGTTCGAGATAAATTCTTAGAAGTTGGATTGAAAGCCGATCACTTTATTCGTTGTGATAATTACACCGGCGCCTTGGTTCGAAATCATGGTGGAACCCAGCCATTCGTTAACACTTATCTCCGTAAATGCAGCGCGGGCTCCACATTTTCACCAGCCGATGTAGATGATGAAGTCCTGGCTAATTCCAAGTGGCTGCACGTCACTGGAATAAGTGTTGCGATATCGCAGACCAGTAAAGATGCTGTAATCCATGCGATTGAGGTTGCACGGAAGAATAAGGTCGGTATCAGTTTTGATCTAAATTACCGAAAGAAACTTTGGAGCGGAGAAGAGGCCAGCACGGCCCTTAACGCAATCATCAGAGATATAGATGTTGTCAGTGGTGGCGTCGATGAATATGAAATTATCTTTGGATTGAAAGATCCAGAAGTAAACCTGGCAACTGTTGCAGCACTTGGGGTAAAAACCGTAATCATGACTGCAGGTCCAGATGAGATGCGAATTTTGCATGATGGCAAAAGATTTAATTTCACGCCACAAAAGGTAAAACTTGTTGACCCAGTTGGTTCTGGAGATGCTTTCATCTCGGGGACTATTTCTGGATTAATTGGTGGACTTTCAATTCAAGATGCAATTGCCCAAGGAAGTAAATGTGGCGCTGCAGTTGCGGCAACGAGAGGCGATTGGGCCCTTATGATTACAGGTAAAAATGGTGTTCTACGAAGTGGAGAGATAAATGGCTAATTCAAATAGCGACGTTTCATTTGAATCGGGACTTGTTGGAATCATTCGTACTAAGACCGCCGATGAGGCGCGTTCTGCTGCAAGTGCGCTGATTGCAGCCGGAGTTGATGTAATTGAATTTACAACTACAACTCCCGCAGTCTTTGATTTAATTGAAGAGTTCTCCTCCGATACATCAAATAAAACTGTGCATGTTGGGCTTGGTACTGCAATGACTCGCTCCCATGTTTTATCAGGCAAAGATGCTGGAGCTAAGTTTGTTATTTCGCCACATGTTTCCCAAGAAGTTATCGAAGCTACAAAGCAAGCCGGCCTTATCTCAATCCCAGGTGTTGCATCACCAACCGAAGTTGCTGATGCCCTGCGCTTCGGTGCAGATATGTTGAAATTCTTTCCAGCATCATCACTTGGCCCAAATTATTTAAAGTCAGTTCGTGATCCCTTTCCTGGAAATACCTGGATGGCAACTGGTGGAATATCAATCGACACAATTGAAGAGTGGGTACTTGCGGGAGTATCTGGTTTCGGACTTGGTAGTCCGCTGTTGTCGGGTGGTCTTGCGGAAATTCCTAGGCGCGTCGCAGAATTTAAGAGAGCCATAGCAAATGCGAAAGCAAAATAGTAGGTAAGAAATGAAGTTAAAAGACCAACATATTTTTGTGACAGGTGGCGCTGATGGAATCGGCCGTGCGGTTGTGCAAGATGCAGCAGATGCAGGAGCTAAGGTTTCATTCTGTGATTTAAATA
>CANNIM010000062.1 GCA_947505195.1 Actinomycetota bacterium | reverse complement strand
CCGATTCCAAGAACACTTGAAATGGCTATTACTGGAATTCGCGAGATGTCGAATATAGCCACGCCACCAGAAGAGCGACATCCGGTTCTTACTTACGTTGGACCGTATGACGACAAACAAGTCGCGGCCGCAATTCACCGCGAATTGTTACGCGATGGTCAGATTTTCTATATTCACAATCGCGTTGAAAGTATTGATGGCGTAGTTGAACGACTTAAGAAATTAGTACCAGAGGCCCGAATCCGAGTAGCGCATGGACAATTGGGAGAGCGTGAACTTGAAGATGCAATTCTTGGATTTTGGGAACGCGACTTTGACATCTTGGTCTGCACAACAATTATTGAGAGTGGTATTGACATTCCAAATGCAAATACACTTATTGTTGATCGCGCAGATTCTTTTGGGCTATCTCAACTGCACCAACTTCGCGGACGTGTTGGGCGCTCCCGCGAACGTGCATATGCCTACTTTCTATATTCAGCCGATAAACCGCTAACGGAAATTGCCCTCGACCGACTCACAACAATTGCCACAAATACGGATTTAGGTTCTGGAATGCAGGTTGCACTTAAAGATTTAGAGATTCGAGGAGCCGGTAATTTATTGGGTGGCGAACAATCAGGACATATCGCAGAAGTTGGTTTCGACTTATATATGCGAATGGTCGGGGAGGCCGTAGAAGAGTATAAAACTGGTTTTGTTCCACAGAACGAAGATGAAAGTAAGTTTAAAGAGTGCAAAGTTGAATTACCGGTTACAGCACATATTCCAGTTGAGTACTTGACTTCTGAACGTTTGCGCCTAGATATTTATCGTAGAATGGCCGATGCCCAAAATCCAACAGAGTTAGATGCAATTCGAGCCGAACTCGTTGATCGCTTCGGTGAACTTCCAATTGAGGCAGAAAATTTAATGGCAGTTGCACATTTGCGAACAATGGCTAAGAGCTTTGGATTAACAGAAGTTGTCTTGCAAGGAAAATTCTTAAGGTTGGCACCGCTGAATTTGCCCGATTCTGCAGTGATGAGATTAAACCGAATTTATCCTGGTTCAATCGTGAAAGTAGCCTCATCTACCGTATTGGTTGCGCGTAAGAGCTCTCCAAATTGGATTGAGGGAGGGGAAATAGGGGATACTTCAGCACTGCCATGGACGATAGAGGTTCTAACTTCAATCGTTGGGCCGGTTAAGAAAACGACTTAACGATACCTGAATGGGGATTTTGTGAATAACTCAAAGAAGATTGTTGCATTGCTTGGTGCCGGACTCATGTTAGTCCTGACCAGTTGTTCAAGTTCGAATTCCGCAGCGACTATCGGTAAGACCGATATCCCAATCGCTACCGTTCAAGGAACTATTGACGAAATACTAAAAGAGCGCGCAAAGGTTGACACGACCAGCATGAACATTGTTTCTGGTGCAGAATTAAATACAAATGCAATTCGCTTTCATGTTATCTCAGTTTTGTTTGATGATATTGCTGAAAAGATTTCCCTGAAGCTAAAAGATTCTGAAGTTGCTGCGCGCAAGGCAGATATTATTTTGCAGATTGGTGGCGAAGATAAATTACCCATCTCGCTTGTGGGCGCTCAAATCGCACCAAAAGATTTCCCAAGATATCTTCGTACCGTGCTAATTGCTGAAAAAATTGGCGAAGCGTTAAAGTCCCAAGGCGATCCAAGTACTGATGGCAGCGGAATTCAGAAGTTATTGGTTGCAATGGCAAAAGAGAAGAAAGTAGAAATTAACCCAAGATATGGTGGTTGGGATTACGAAACTGGAAATATCACTCCAGCTACAGATAACGCAGCTGTAAAGAAGTAACAAGGATGTCGGATCCGACCTCACAGTTAGAGGCGTTACGTGAGGTTATGGATCAACTTCGTTCCCCAGGTGGATGCCCTTGGGATGCCGAACAGAGCCATGAAACTCTTCTAAAATACTTGTTGGAAGAGTCATATGAATTTATCGAAGCAGTAGAAGAGGGCGATCGCCAAGCGATGCGCGAAGAACTTGGAGATGTACTACTTCAAGTTTTCTTCCATGCGAGAATGGCTGAAGAACATCCAACTGATCCATTTAACGTAGAAGATGTTGCCAAAGTAGTTGCGGAAAAATTGGTTCGCAGACACTCACATGTCTTTGCCGATGTGAAAGTTTCCGGAAGCGCTGAAGTCTTAGAAAATTGGGAAGCGCAGAAAGCTGCTGAAAAGGGACGTGTTTCAGCGACCGAAGGAGTTCCACTTGGCCAACCGGCAATAGCCCTTGCAACTAAATTGATTTATCGGGCTCAGAAATATGGCCATCAAATAGCGATTGAACATCCAGTCAAATTGGCACCTGGAACTACTGAAAAAGAATTGGGTCAGGTGTTACTCGGAGTTCTAGACCAAGCACTATCCCTTGATATCGATCCCGAAGCCGCTCTGCGCTCGGCAATTAAGGGTTACATAGGCGAAATTAAGAAATACGAGTCCAAATAGCCCGTTAGAATTAGCGTTAGAAAACACATTAAATATAAGGGAGCACCATGGCGCTAATCGAGGCAGTCCACGCACGCGAAATCTTAGATTCGCGCGGAAACCCAACTGTTGAAGTTGAAGTAGTTCTCGAAGATGGTTCAAGTGCTCGCGCAGCCGTTCCAAGCGGAGCATCTACTGGTGCATTTGAAGCAGCTGAACTTCGCGATGGTGGCAAGCGTTACCTCGGTAAGGGTGTTGAGAAGGCCGTTGAATTTGTTAATGATGAAATCGCGCCAGCAGTTTCTGGTTATGACGCACAAGACCAACGTTTAGTTGATCAAGAGATGATTGATCTTGATGGCACAAAAAATAAAAGCCGCCTTGGTGCAAATTCAATTTTAGGTGTTTCACTTGCAGTTGCTCGTGCAGCAGCAGAATCATCTGATCTCTCTTTCTTCCGTTACATCGGTGGGCCAACAGCGCACACACTTCCAGTACCAATGATGAACATTCTCAATGGTGGCGCGCACGCAGATACCAACGTTGATATACAAGAGTTTATGGTTGCCCCAATTGGCGCCGAATCATTTAAAGAATCACTTCGCTGGGGCGCCGAGATTTATCACAGCCTCAAATCAGTTTTGAAACAACGTGGCCTGGCAACAAGTATCGGCGATGAAGGCGGCTTTGCACCGAACCTAGATTCAAACCGTGCAGCGCTAGATTTAATTCTCGAAGCAGTTACTGCGGCCGGGTTTAAGCCAGGCAAAGATATTGCGCTAGCAATGGATGTTGCAGCAACTGAATTCCATAAAGATGGCAAATATTCCTTCGAAGGCAATAAGCGTTCTGCAGATGAAATGATCGCTTATTACGCTGACTTAGTCGCTTCTTATCCAATCGTTTCAATCGAAGATCCACTCGATGAAGATGATTGGGAGGGTTGGGCAAAGATGACTGCGCAACTTGGTTCCAAGATTCAAATCGTTGGCGATGATCTTTTCGTTACAAATCCAGAGCGCCTTGAAAAGGGAATCAAACTTGGAACTGCAAATGCACTTCTAGTTAAGGTAAATCAAATCGGAACTTTGACTGAAACAATTGATGCCGTATCACTTGCACATCGCAGCGGATATCGTTCAATGATGAGCCACCGTTCTGGTGAAACTGAAGACACAACGATTGCTGATCTTGCTGTCGCACTTGAATGTGGTCAGATTAAAACCGGAGCACCTGCTCGAAGTGAGCGCGTTGCTAAGTACAACCAACTTCTACGTATCGAAGAAGAACTCAGCGATTCTGCGGAATATGCGGGCCGCGCTGCATTCCCACGTTTTAATGGCTAAAGGCAGAAGCAGTACATCGGTCCGCTGGTTAGCGGTCGTAACTCTTGCATTTATCTTTGCTATAACGCTCGCACCACCGCTTCAACATTACTTTGCCCAGCGCGCACAAATTAATTCCTTGCGCGCCCAAGTTAATGACAGCAATAACGCACTTGAGAAAGCGCGCGATGAACTCGCAAAGTGGAACGATCCAGAATACGTTGCAACTCAAGCAAGAACCAGATTGCACTTTGTATTTCCAGGTGAGCGCCAATATGTAGTTTTAGATGTTCCAAAATCAGATTCTGAAGAGGCAGGACCAGCAGCCCCGATTTCAACTCAAATACCAAATGGGCTTCCTTGGTATGGCCGATTAATTGCTTCGATTACAACAACAAATATAGATAAATGAACGAGAAGCCAACTCAAGAAGATCTCGATGTAATTCAAGTCCAACTCGGTCGCACACCAAGAGATGTTCACGCGATTTCATATCGTTGCCCTTGTGGA
Organism: Actinomycetota bacterium; assembly: GCA_947505195.1. Classification (GTDB taxonomy): domain Bacteria; phylum Actinomycetota; class Actinomycetes; order Nanopelagicales; family Nanopelagicaceae; genus AAA044-D11. The sequence goes on along the minus strand of CANNIM010000062.1, from coordinate 511 downwards.
AAACCAGCAGTTGTTGCAACACCACCAAGACTTTCTGATGGCACACCATTCCCAACTTTCTATTACGCAACTTGCCCAAGACTTACTGGTGCAATTTCAACCCTTGAAACAACAGGAATGATGGCCGAGATGCAAGATCGCCTAGCCACAGATAAAGATTTGGCCACCGCTTACCAAAGCGCCCACAAACAATATGAAGCTGCCCGTAATGATTTAGGGATGGATGTTCCAGAAGTAAAAGGAATAACTGCCGGTGGTATGCCAGATCGCGTTAAATGTTTACACTCACTTGTTGCACATTCCCTAAGTGCTGGTCCAGGTGTTAACCCACTTGGAGATGAAGCTTTAGCGGCGCTGCCTAAATGGTGGCTAAGTGATCCATGCCAGATAACAGATGGGGAAAGTAAATGAGTCGCGTAGCCGCAATTGATTGTGGAACCAATTCAATCCGACTCTTAATCGCAGATATCACTGGCGATAATTTCCAGGAGATCACAAGAGAGATGGAAAT
>CANNIM010000061.1 GCA_947505195.1 Actinomycetota bacterium | reverse complement strand
TGAATTCGAATGAGTGATGTTTGCAATTCCGCTTAAATCTCTTAGCGCTATTTCTAACATTTGGTCTGAGGTAAATTCATTATTTACACAACGGCCCAACATTTTAAATGCTGGCTTGGTAATTTTTTCTTCAATCGAATCAACGCCAACATTATCCCGGCCAATATCCCACTTAGTTGTGTAGTGCTTTTCTCGATAAAATTCATCACCGTATTCCAGAGCAAAGTGGATTCCCGGAAGGCTAATTCGCAAGCGCTTAATAATCTCTAATTGAATTTCAGTTGGCATTAACCATTCTTCTAATACTTTATCGTTCATCAAGTCATATAAGAGTGCGCCATTTGCGCAGATTGCATTACCGAAACCGAAGGCTTCTCTGATTTCAACCATCCAACGTGGTGGGCGCCCAGTAATAAAAAATATTTCGATACCGAGTTCATGGGCTTTTTTAAATGCGGCAATTGTGCGATCTGAAATTGGGCCCAGGTGCGGAACAATCGTTCCATCTAAATCAGTTGCAATTAACTTAGGGCGTTTACCGGAAATCATAGAGAAGGCACCAAAGTATCCACGCCCAAGAAAGGACGAAGCGCCTTTGGAACATTTACGGAACCATCTTTGTTCTGGTGATTCTCAAGAATCGCAACAATCATTCTTGGTACTGCAACTAAGGTGCCATTTAACGTTGCCACAGGCTTGGTTCCACTCTCATCTCGATACCTAATGTTTAAGCGACGAGCTTGAAATTCAGTGCAATTAGATGTGCTTGTAACTTCACGATATGCCTCCTGAGTTGGAATCCAAGCTTCACAATCAAATTTACGAATAGCACTTGAACCTAAATCTCCGGATGCGACATCAATTACGCGAAACGGGACTTCCATGGCTTTTAGGAAATCTTTCTCCCACTCAAGCAGGCGAAGGTGTTCAGCCTTTGCATCTTCAGGTTTGATAAATGAGAACATCTCAACTTTATCGAATTGATGGACTCGAATAATTCCGCGGGTATCTTTACCGTAAGTACCGGCTTCACGTCGGAAACATGATGAGTAACCGGCATATCGAATTGGTAAGTTCTCAACAATTTCATCCATGTGATACGCAGCAAGTGGAACTTCACTAGTACCCACTAAATAAACATCATCTTCTTCTAAATGATAAACATTTTCTGCTGCTTGACCAAGAAAGCCTGTGCCCTCCATCGCTGCTGGATTTACAAGTACTGGTGGGATAACTGGAATAAATCCAGCTTTCACTGCAGATGCAATCGCATAATTAACTAGCGCGAATTCCAACATTGCCCCAGGGCCGGTTAAATAATAGGAACGAGAGCCTGCAACCTTAGCGCCGCGCTCGGTATCAATTGCTTTTAGGATTTTTCCAAGTTCAACGTGATCTTTTGGCTCGAAGCCCTCACTCTTGAAATCTCGAGGCTTTCCGATCTCTTCTATAACTTTGAAATCTGCTTCGCTGCCAACTGGTGCTTCTAAATCAATTAAGTTAGAAATTTTTAAAAGCAACCCACGTGCAACCTCTTCGAGTTCACTCCGTTTTGAATCAGCAGCTTTAACTCGGTTAGCCAAATCCTTTGCGTTCTCTAGAAGAGCCACTTTCTCGCCACCCTTTGCAGCGCCAACTGATTTAGATAGGGCGTTCTGCTCTGCACGTAAGGTTTCAAATTCGCTTAACGCTGTGCGACTAATCGCATCTGCTTCTAGAAGTAGATCAACGACTGCCGTATCTTCACCACGTACTTTTTGGGAGTGGCGTACTGCATCAGGATTTTCGCGCAGTATTTTTAAGTCAATCACGTGTGCAAGCCTACCTAGTTACTTTTGCCAACACGGGGATATGAACCAAGAAAACGAATGTCTTCACAAATTTTGCGAACGCCTTCAACGGCAGTTGCGACTTTAGGTTCATCGATATGGCCTTCGGCATCAATTATGAAATGGTAATGGCCAAGTTCGCGACCAGTTGGGCGAGATTGAATAAAAGTTAAATTCACATCTTGTTTAGCAAATTCAGTAAGAATTTCAAGAAGCGCTCCTGCGTGATCGATTCCGATAAAGGCAACAAGTGAAGTTCGGTCATTCCCAGTTGGTTTTGGAGTTGCACCAGGTTTTTGGGCGATTACGAATCTCGTTACGGCGCCATTGTTATCACCAATACCGCCGGCAATAACCTTGAGCCCATAATTTTCTGCAGCAATTTCAGAAGCGATTGCCGCATCATAATTACCTTGACTTAAACCTTTAGCCGCCGCTGCAGTTGATGACATTTCAATCACTTCAGCCTGCGGATAATTTTTTGCTACATAAGAGCGGCATTGCGCTTCGGCGTGTGGATGAGTTGCAATCTTTGTAATTGGCTTGCCGGCGTTCTCGGGCAAAACCATCAAAGAGAATGAAACTGGCAACGTTGTTTCTGCTGTGACAACTAGCGGTGTCCCAACAGCGAGTTCATCAAGTGTTCTTGATACAACGCCCTCTACTGAATTTTCAATTGGTACCAAGACTTTTTCGGCTTTGCCATCACGCACTGCATCAAGCGCTGCTGTGACATTTGAATACGGAACTAGTACATCTTCGGCCTTTGATATCTGGCGCAACGCAGCCTCTGTGAAAGTCCCCGCAGGACCCAGGTAAGCGTAAGTTGTCATGAGCTAAGAGTAACCGAGCCATCACACTGCTCGTTAACGATATTTTTTAAAGAACTCGCTTAATAGCGCCGCGCATTCACTTTCATTTACACCTGAGATTACTTCAACAAGATGTGGCGCCCTTGGATCGCGCAACACATCCCATACCGAACCGACAGCTCCTGCTTTTTCGTCCCATGCTCCAAAAACTAAGGTCTTAATCCGCGCTTGCGCAATAGCGCCAGCACACATCGCACAAGGTTCAAGGGTTACAACAATTGTGTGTCCATCTAAGCGCCAGGAATTATTCATAAGTGCAGCGGCACGTAACGCAATAATTTCAGCATGCGCACTTGGATCTTTATCAAATTCACGACGATTACTTCCAGTACCAACTAACTTTCCGCTTGAATTGAATACAAGTGCTCCGACCGGAACATCGTCAGTTGCGAGCGCAGATTTGGCAACTTCAATTGCTTGCTGCATTTCATCTTCGTAAGAGTTAGAAATTAACGACAATCTTTATTGACCTTCATAAAGTTCGGCAAATTGATTTCCAAAACCTAACTTTGAAGCAATGGCATCTAATTGTTCATCAGGAAAAAGTTCTGGATCATCACATAGCGCTTCAAGTTCCATTGCACTCATTCCTAAATCAGAGAGTAAATCAATATCTCCGCCAGGTTGTGAATCATCATCCTCTTCAGGAAATGGCAAATCTAAAGCTTCGATTAAGTCAGATGCGAGATCGGATTCGAGTGCATAAGTAACATCACTAATCATCATCTGCATATGTGAACCAAGAGCTCGTACAACTAAGAAGTAATCTTCTTCAATTGCAATCAGGGCAATTGCGCCACCGTTGGTTGCCTGCGAATTAAGTTGATCCATGATTGAACCAAGATCTCTGGCGTGCGTTAGTTCTGCCACATTCCAACGACCTTCTTCGTGCCACGCAATGATTCCAAAATCTTCAGCCATTGCGCTCACCTCCAGAACCTATATTTCTTAACTTTCCAATCTTTTCAGGGCTTCATACTGACACTAAAGCGGGCAAGCGACAAGCCCACTAAGCGCGAGTAAGGTATGAGTCGTGAAGATTCATGTTGCGGACCATCCATTACTTGCACATAAGTTGACCGTTCTTCGGGATGAGAAAACAAACTCGCCAACTTTTCGCCAATTGACTGAGGAAATTGTTACCTTGCTCGCTTACGAAGCGACTCGCGAGGTGCGTACAACTCCAATAAAAGTTAAAACTCCGGTTGCGATTGCAGAAGGTGTAGCACTCACAAAACCAAGGCCAGTTGTTGTCCCGATTTTGCGCGCGGGACTTGGAATGCTTGAAGGAATGGCGCGGTTAATGCCGACAGCTGAAGTTGGCTTTCTAGGCATGATTCGCGATCATGACACTCTTCAACCATCTACATATGCAAACCGATTGCCTGATGATTTAACTGGACGTCAGTGCTACATCCTTGATCCAATGCTCGCTACAGGTGGAACACTTGTCGCAGCTATTAACTATCTACTTGAGCGCGGTGCAACAGATATAACCGCAATTACAATTTTGGCTGCTCCTGAAGGAATTGCATTGCTAGAAAAAGAATTTGGTGGAAAGAATTTGCCAATCACAATTGTTACTGGCGCTCTTGATGAAAAGTTGAATGAAAAAGGATATATCGTGCCTGGTCTCGGCGATGCTGGTGACCGACTTTACGGAGTTGTGTAAACCATGGCATCAACTAGCCCAGGTTACGGAATAACAATTCGTGTTGAAGGCCCGCCTTCTGCCCAACCTGTTGCTGAAGTAACTTCGGTAATTACTGCTGCTGGCGCGGCAATTACAGCGCTGGACGTAGTCGAATCTTTCTTAGATCACGTCGTAATAGATGTAACTTGTAATGCAGTTGATGCCGAACATGCAGAAGCCATCACCGCTTCAATTGCGAGTCATCCCGATTTAACTGTTCGTAAAGTTAGTGATCAAACATTCTTATTGCACCTTGGTGGAAAAATTGAAGTTCAATCAAAGGTTCCGCTAAAAACTCGCGACGATTTATCACGTGCTTACACACCTGGTGTTGCCAGAATTTCTCAAGCAATCGCTGCTGATAAATCTGATGCGCGCCGCTTAACAATTAAACGAAATACCGTTGCCGTTGTTACCGATGGTTCTGCGGTATTGGGACTTGGAAATATTGG
>CANNIM010000060.1 GCA_947505195.1 Actinomycetota bacterium | reverse complement strand
TTCCAATAGCCGCGGCTATGAATTCATAGAACTCAACAAGTCGTGGCCCCCATCGTGATGGAATATCTTCCGGAAGAGCAATAACGCTCTTCTTTGACACTGCCGCGATTCCATTCCAACCTGGGCGTTTCATTAGAGTGGCTAGCGATTCGCCATACTGGGCATCGGATAAAAATATGATTCTGGGATTAGATTTAATCAAATATTCAGATTGTAATTGTGGATAGCCAGCCGAATCAGCGCTTGCGGCAGGATCTGCAATATTGATTAAGTTAAAATCCTTGTAAACCTTGCCGATAAAAGTATCTGAGGTCGCGGTATACAAAGTGTTATCTAACTCGTGAAAGAAAGATATTTTCTTGGCCTTTCTCCCACTTTTTATGGCTGCGCGAATCTTGCTCTTCATCGTTGTGACCACAGTTTGCGCATTTGCGATATTTCCTGTTGCTCGCCCAAGGGCTGTAATTTCAACATATGCCTGGCTTAAATCCTTTGGGGCTTTCTCTAAAAAGACCTTTATCTTCAATTTCTCGAGCGCTGCCTTTACCTCTAGCGCTTTTGTGGCATCTGCATTCAAAATAATTAGATCTGGTTTGTAATTTAGGAGCGCTTCAACGCTTGGGCTAAAGGCAGAGAGCTTTGAGATCGGCGCGCTGGCAGGGAAGTTTGATAAATCATCTACGGCGATTACTTGGGGACCGGCACCAATTGCAAATAGTGTTTCTGTCGCACTTGGTGAAAGCGAGATGATGCGTTGCGGGTTGCCACTAGCTGCAGAAGTGGGAGTTAAACCCACAACTGAAAGTGCAATTGTTATTGCAAATATTCGAAAAACTGAAGAACTTTTCTTCCTAAACATCGTAAACATTAAAAATCTCCCTCAAGAGTTTTTGAGGGAGGAAGTTTGGGCAAAAAGAAAAATAAATTTCTCTTGAGGCCCGACCTTCCTCCGAGGTCGGATACATCAATAATGAGTTAGGCGACCTGGCTCGGATTTGTACTCAACGAAACGTTGAATCGAATCTCTACAGTTGCGGGACAGCGCCGGGGTTTCACCGGACTTCGCTAAACGCATTACTACTGAAAATACTGAGTAAATTCAGTAGGCGAAAATTAGCACTAAATCAATCTTTTTTGCGGGAACGGCGACCAACCGTGAATGCGATTCCTAGAGCAATTACTACACCTGCGCCTGCTGCAAATAGTTCGCCACCTTCGACACCTTCGTGAGCGTCTTGGATCGAATGTTCGGGTTCATTCTCATCACCATCAGCGAAAGCGACCGTGGGAAGACTGAGAAGTAGAGTTGCAAGTACTGCTGAAAATAGCTTTCGCTTCATGGGATACAGACTACGCTTTTCCTCATGGAATATCGCCGCCTCGGTTCATCAGGAATGTATGTCTCAGAAATTTCGTATGGAAATTGGATCACTCATGGTTCCCAGGTCGAAGCAGATGCCGCAATCAAGTGTGTGCACGCTGCGCTCGATGTTGGAATCACAACATTTGATACCGCAGATGTATATGCAGGCACTAAAGCAGAGAGCGTGCTGGGTAAAGCGCTAAAGGGAGTTAAGCGCGAGAGTTATGAATTATTCACCAAAGTTTATTGGCCGACTGGTCCGGGGAAAAATGACCGAGGCCTTTCACGCAAACATATTATGGAGTCAGTGCACGCTTCATTGAAACGTCTAAATACCGATCACATCGATCTTTACCAATTGCATCGCTTCGATTATGAAACTCCAGTTGAAGAATCACTTCGTGCCTTCGATGATTTAATTCGACAGGGCAAAGTTCACTACATCGGATTTTCAGAGTGGAGCGCACCGCAGATCAGCCAGGCACTTGAAATTCAAAAGGCAAATAATTTCGATCGATTTATTTCAAGCCAACCACAGTATTCAGCGTTGTGGCGAGTAATTGAATCAAAAGTTGTCCCGCTTTGTGAGCGTGAAGGAATTGGACAGATAGTTTGGTCGCCAGTTGCGCAAGGAATTTTGACGGGCAAGTATCTGCCAGGTAAGAAACCTCCAACTGGTTCACGGGCAACCGATAAGAAGAGCGGCGCCGAGATGATTTCTCGCTGGATGCGCGATGAGGTTCTAACAGCAGTAGCGAAGTTAAAGCCGATTGCGGATTCAGTTGATCTTTCGATGTCACAGTTGGCACTTGCTTGGGCCTTGGCTAATCCAAATGTTTCTTCAGTAATTATGGGGGCCTCAAAAGCAAGCCAAGTTAAAGAGAATGTAAAAGCTTCGGGAGTAAAACTAAGCGCTGAGATCATGGGCCAAATAGATAAGGCTCTTGGTTCTATTCCAGAAACTAATCCAGATAAGACCGAGAGCCCGAATCCAAGAGCTTAAATATTTTGGTTCAGTTAGATGCTATCTCCAAGTTTTTTCTGAGGTGCAGGTGCGCGAAGGCGGCGCATCTGAGTTGAACGCAACCAGCCATATAAAGCTAGTCCCTTAGTAGATTCTTCTGGAAACTTCTGGGCAACCAAATTCTTAATTCGGCGACCTACGAAAGCACCGTAAATAATTGAGTATCCAATTGCTGAGTACATTAGAACGATTGCAAAAAATCTAATTTCTACAGATGGAACCATTGTAAGAAGCAGAACGATAATCATGAGTGGTAAGAAATATTCACCTAGAGAGCGACGAGAATCAATATAGTCTCGAACGAATTTCTTGACTGGACCGCGGTCACGTGCAGGAAGCGCACTTTGATCGCCTCGCATATATGCAGCTCGTGCTTCTGCGCGTGCAAGCTTTTGAGACTCACGATTTTTTGTGCGATCAGCTTTAGAAACCGGTGCGGTAATTGAATTAATCTTGGTCTTAGCAACAGCGTCTTTGCGCTTTGGCGTTGCCTTCCCCTTTTTCTCTGGGTTCTGTTCTGAGCTCTTATCTACTGATTTTGTCATGTGACTACGGTAGAGCGAGCATTCGCTCAAGCGCAACTTTTGCGAATTTAGCATTCTCAGAATCCACGCTTATTTGGTTTACCAGGCGCCCATCAACCAGAGATTCCATCGCCCAGACAAGATGTGGCAGGTCAATGCGGTTCATAGTTGAGCAATAGCAGACGGTCTTATCAAGGAAGTGAATTTCGCGATCAGGGTAGTTCTTAGCCAGCCGCTGGACTAAGTTCAACTCGGTTCCGATCGCCCACTTGCTTCCGACTGGTGAATTTTCAATGGTTTTTATAATCATTTCAGTGCTGCCTACTACATCAGCAATTGAAACCACTTCATGTTGGCATTCAGGGTGAACCAAGATCTTAACTCCCGGCAACTTAGCCCGCATTTGATTGACATTCTCGGTTGTGAAACGACCATGGACCGAACAATGGCCTCGCCATAAAATAACTTTAGCTCCCAAAATCTGTGAATCAGTAAGTCCACCATTTGCTTTCCACGGATTCCAAATTACGCAATCTTCAAGTCGCAGTCCGAGGTTTAATACCGCGGTATTTCGGCCAAGATGCTGGTCGGGCAAGAAAAGAATCTTCTCGACTCTTTCAAATGCCCACTTCATCGCCCGAGTTGCATTTGAGGAAGTGCAGACAGCGCCACCATTTTTTCCAGTGAAGGCTTTAATGGCTGCAGATGAATTCATATATGTAATTGGAACGGTCTTACTTGCAAGTCCAAGTTTTTCAAAGACCTTCCAACAATCATCAACTTGTTTAGCAGTCGCCATATCCGCCATTGAACAGCCAGCCGCAAGATCGGGCAGAATGACTTTCTGATTTGGGCTTGTCAAAATATCCGCGCTCTCGGCCATAAAGTGCACACCACAGAAAAAGATAAACTCCGCGGTTGTGTTCGCTTCAGCAGCTTGCGCCAATTTGAAAGAGTCACCAGTTATGTCAGCGAATTGGATTACTTCATCTCGCTGATAATGATGGCCCAAGACCAGAGCGCGACTTCCTAGGGCAGCCTTTGCTGCGAAGGCTCTTTTAACTAAATCTGGGTCACTGCTCTCGGGAAGTTCACCGGTGCAGGAAACTCCACGTTCACTCTTTAGGTCAGAACCCTGACCTAGAAGTAGTAAATCGGAAAGTCTTGATGAGCCCATGGGGACATTATGGAGTAGCCTTAACCTATTCACGAGCCGAATATTTACCTTTTTTCAAAGCGAATAAGTTTGGGAGAGCAATGAGCACAGAGACCTCACAAGACGTAACAATCACCGCCGCACCTGCGACCGGAATTGTTTTGACCGATGTTGCTGCCGCAAAAGTTGCAGCGCTCCTAGTCCAAGAAGGCCGTGACGATCTAAATCTTCGCGTTGCTGTTCAACCAGGTGGTTGCTCTGGTCTTCGCTACCAACTCTATTTTGATGACCGCGCTCTTGATGGCGACACAATTACAGAATTCGGTGGCGTTAAAGTTGTAACCGACAAGATGAGCACTCCATATTTAACTGGAGCTTCAATTGATTTCGTGGATACTATCGAGAAGCAAGGCTTCACAATCGATAATCCAAATGCCGAAGGCTCATGTGCCTGTGGCGACTCCTTTAACTAACTAAACAGTTATTTAATTCACTATGAAAATTGCCTGTGCCGGCTCTGTCGGGCGCGATCATTTAATGACTTTTCCGGGAAAGTTCACCGATTCTTTGGTCGCTGGTTCACTAGATAAAGTCTCACTCTCGTTTTTAGTCGACGGACTTGATGTAAGACGTGGTGGCACGGCGGCAAATATTGCATTCGGGATTGGTGCACTTGGCCTAAATCCATATTTGATTGCAGCTGTTGGGACCGACTGGGCTGATTATGATTCTTGGCTAACTCTTCATGGTGTGGACACATCCCATGTAAAGATTTCAAAAGAGTTATTAACTGCATCTTTCATGGTGACAACGGACCTTGAGTTGAATCAGATTGC
>CANNIM010000059.1 GCA_947505195.1 Actinomycetota bacterium | reverse complement strand
GACCAATCGATGCTGCTGCGCTCCGTAGATTCTGGCCAGAGGTAATTGAGAATGTGAAGAAGCGTCGTCGCTTAACTTGGTCGCTGCTAAGTTCGAGTGCGCATGTCTTAGCTGTCGACGAGACGGCAATTACAATCGGAATTGTTAACGCTGGTGCTCGTGATTCATTTACTCGTTCCGGAAGTGATGAAATTCTGCGTGCGGCATTTGTTGATGTAACTGGCCTTGATTTAAAAATCGAATGTATTGTCGATGCAAGTGCGAATACATCTTCACCATCGGTGCGCGCAGCCGAAGATCCATCTGATGCTGATCAAATGTCTGGTCAAGAGCTATTGATGCGTGAACTCGGCGCCCAAATTATTAGTGAAACCAAGAAGGACTAACCACGAATGTATGAGGGTGCCATCCAAGATTTAATCGATGAACTAGGCCGCCTGCCCGGTATTGGGCCAAAGTCAGCACAACGAATTGCCTTTCATATTATTCAATCCGAACGCGTTGATATCTCACGTCTTGCTGATGTGCTGCGCACGGTAAAAGAGAAAGTTAAGTTCTGTACTGAATGTGGAAACATTTCAGAAGAGGAACTCTGTCGAATCTGTCGTGATCCGCGCCGAGACCCAACTCTTATCTGCGTTGTTGAAGAGAGTAAAGATGTAATCGCAATTGAAAAAACGCGCGAATTTCGCGGCAAGTATCACGTGCTCGGTGGTGCAATCTCACCGATCGATGGCATCGGCCCGGAAAATCTGCGCATTCGCGAATTAATGGTTCGCTTAGCTGCAACCGAGATTCAAGAAATTATTATTGCCACCGATCCAAACCTTGAAGGCGAAGCTACGGCTACTTATTTATCCAGATTGCTTAAGCCACTTGGGATGAAGGTCAGCCGCTTGGCATCCGGATTACCTGTTGGCGGAGATCTGGAATATGCCGATGAAGTAACTCTTGGCCGAGCATTTGAGGGGCGAAGAACGGTAGAGAACTAAGTTTCAGATATTTCTCATTATTTGATACGCCTATGCGTTTCATTATTTGAGATAAACCCAAATTAGGTTTCATCGCTCTCTCCTCATAGTGGATATTTAGCACATGGGATTGTCATGGGTCTAATAGTTCAGAAATACGGCGGCTCCTCCGTTGCTGATGCCGAAGGGCTCAAGCGGGTCGCCAATCGCATCGTGGCCACTAAACGCGCTGGCCACCAAGTCGTTGTAGTTGTATCTGCAATGGGCGATACAACAGATGAGTTAATAGATCTCGCTAATCAAGTAACCCCACTTCCAAATGGCCGCGAACTCGACATGTTGTTAACTGCGGGGGAGCGAATTTCAATGGCGCTACTTGCAATGGCAATTGGAAATTTAGGAAATGAAGCACGTTCTTTCACTGGATCACAAGCCGGAGTAATAACAACATCAACACATGGCCGCGCTCGCATTATCGATGTGACACCATCTCGAATTACTGAAGCTCTTAATGAAGGTGCGATTGCGATTGTTGCTGGCTTCCAAGGAATTAGTCAGGATACAAAAGATGTAACAACACTTGGTCGCGGTGGTTCTGACACAACTGCAGTTGCGTTAGCAGCGGCACTTGAAGCAGATGTCTGCGAGATTTATACCGATGTCGATGGCATCTTCTCTGCAGACCCACGTGTAGTACCTGCAGCAAAAAAGTTAAAGACAGTTACATATGATGAGATGCTCGAACTTGCAGCATCTGGCGCAAAAGTTCTTCACCTGCGTTGCGTTGAATATGCGCGACGTTATGACATGCCAATTCACGTACGTTCATCATTTTCAAATAACGAAGGAACCTGGGTGGTCAAAGATCATCCTGAAGGAGGAACCGATATGGAACAAGCAATCATCGCGGGCATCGCCCATGATAAGAGCGAAGCAAAGATAACCGTGGTTGGAGTTCCCGATCGCACCGGAACTGCGGCGCGTATCTTCCAAGCAATCGCTGATGCCGACATCAACATCGACATGATTGTTCAAAATGTTTCTGCAGCCGCGACTGGATTAACTGATATTTCATTTACCTTGCCAAAGACTGAAGGTTCGCTGGCAACTACAACTTTGCAGCGCATACAAGGTGAGATTGGATTCCAATCAATTCAATACGACGATCAAATCGGAAAGCTTTCACTAATTGGTGCTGGAATGCGCTCACACCCTGGTGTTACTGCAACATTCTTTGCCTGCCTTGCTGATGCCGGTGTAAATATTGAAATGATTTCAACTTCAGAAATACGCATTTCAATAGTTTGCCGCGCTACAGATTTAGATAACGGCGTTCGTGCTGCGCACACCGCATTTGAATTAGATGCTGCGCAAATTGAAGCCGTTGTATACGGGGGAACAGGTCGATGAGCAGAAAACCATCTCTAGCAGTTGTTGGTGCGACTGGCGCCGTTGGCACAGTAATGCTCGATATCTTGAGTAAGCGCGAAAATGTTTATGCCGAGATTCGTTTAATCGCATCCGCACGAAGTGCTGGTAAGAAACTTATGTGTCGTGGTGAAGAGTTAACTGTTGTTGCACTGTCGCCAGAAGCATTTGATGGAATTGATATTGCAATGTTCGATGTTCCAGATGAAATTTCTGCCGAGTGGGCACCAATTGCTGCTGCACGAGGTGCGATAGTTGTCGATAACTCTGGTGCATTTCGTATGGATCCCGAAGTTCCACTTGTTGTTCCAGAAGTAAATCCAAAGGCAGCGAAGAAGCGTCCAAAGGGAATTATTTCAAATCCAAATTGCACAACGCTTTCCATGATTGTTGCGATGGGCGCACTTAATAAGGAATATGGTTTGGAAGAACTTGTTGTTGCTTCATATCAAGCAGCATCAGGCGCTGGTCAATCTGGTATCGACGCCCTGCGCGCACAAATTTCTGCAGTTGCCGGAACAAACTCTGGTGATGTTGCAAATGATTCAAAGGCACATATAAAAGATAATGGCCCATTTCCTAAGCCACTCGCGCTAAATGTTATTCCTTGGGCTGGCTCGCTAAAAGAAGAGGGCTACTCATCTGAAGAACTTAAAGTTCGCAATGAATCTCGAAAGATTCTTGGCATGCCAGATCTAAAAGTTTCTGCAACTTGTGTTCGAGTTCCAGTATTAACAACACACTCACTAGCCGTTCACGCAATCTTTAAGAAGAAAGTTTCGCGAAAAGATGCGCAAGAAGTTCTGCGTAACGCAGCTGGTGTAAAACTTGTCGATGATCCAGAGAATTATGAATTTCCAACTCCTGCCGAGGTTGTTGGCACAGATCCAACATGGGTTGGTCGGGTTCGTCGCAGCCTCGATGATAAGCACGCTCTTGATCTCTTCTTGTGCGGCGATAACTTACGCAAAGGTGCAGCCTTAAATACTGCTCAGATTGCAGAACTCGTTGCCAAAGAGTTTTAACCAGACCAGCGATTTAACAATCGCACTTGGTTGGGCACGCGAACAGCTCGGTGAGACAAACGGTCCGGGCATCTTTGTTTCTGAAGCGAATTCCAAAGATTTCGTGGAAGCATTTAAGAGCGAGGATTCATTCTCTTTTACGATGCAATCAGGTTTTACCTACGGCCATGCTTATGGTCCAAACCCACATATTGATCCCCGCTGGGAAAAATGCGCAGTTGGATTCAGCAAATTTGGGCCAAAATTTGGCCACTTAGAAATTGCAAATCAATTCGACACATATGGAATTGATACCAGAATAATTCCGGGCTTTGAAAGTATCGAAGTGTTAGCCGATGAGGCGCTAATTAAAAAGATATTAGATGAGAATGCACCAACCTCTTCGGTCTATCCCGGGAATCCTGAAGTTATCCAATGGGGTTGCGTTCGAAATGAAGCGGGCGAAGTAAGTGCAATTGGGGCTTTAGTCAAGTGGTCCTCAGGGTCACACGTAATTTCTTCAGTGGCGACGGTCGAATCAATGCGTGGAAAAGGTTATGCCACCGAACTCGTCAAACGGTTTATCTCTAGAACAAATGAACTTGGAATTAAAACGCTTTCACTAGGTGTTGATCATAAAAATATCGGGGCAATTAAGGCTTATCAAAACGCTGGGATGATCGAGATTGCACAATTTACAAATTATTTAAAACCCGGCTTCAAGCGTCACTAAGGAAACTTCTGGTGGCGATGCCACGCGTATTCGAGCAAATGGGCTTGTTCCCATTCCAGCAGAAACATGTAACCAAGGTTCATTGGCTTCACGAGTTAAACCGCGGGCCCGCCAAGTTGGTAAATCACAATTAGTTGTAAGCGCCTTACTTTCACCAATCCAAGGTAAGCGAACTTGTCCACCATGTGTGTGACCAGCAAAAATTAAATCCAAATTATCTTTACTCATCGCATCTAAAATTCGAAGATAAGGTGCATGTGTTACACCGATTGCAAGATCGGCCTTCTTATCTGGTGCACCAGCAACTTCAGGGTAATAATCCATATTCAAATGTGCATCATCTGTTCCACGCGCTTCAATAGTTGTGTCATTAATTTTCAAGATTTCGCGAGAATGGTTTAGATCAAGCCAACCAATTCCAGTAAGTGATTGTTGCAAACCTCGCCAATCTAAATCTGGCCCTATTTTACGTTTGCCATTATCTTTGAATAAATAAGAGAATGGGTTCTTCGGTCTAGGTCCGTAGTAATCATTTGATCCGAAGACAAAGAGACCAGGAATATCAAAGAGCGGATGCAACGCATCTAATACAACTGGTACCGCGCCTTTGTGCGCCATGAAATCACCAGTGCTTATAACTAGGTCTGGCTTTAAATCAGCAAAGGATTTGATATCTGCGATTTCGGTTTTACGTCTTGGAGTTAAGTGCAGATCAGAAAAATGCAGCACGCGAATCGAACGGTGGCCCGCTGGAAGAACCGGGACCGTGACCTCGCGTAGTTTGTAACTCATAGGCGTGAGAAGATACCCCTATGGGACTAAAAGAACGACTTCAAGGCGATTTAACCGAGGCTATCCGCTCACGAGATGAGCTTCGCTCCGGAACTATCCGCATGGTTTTAACTGCGATAACAAATGAAGAGGTTTCAGGAAAGAGCGCACGCGTTCTTG
>CANNIM010000058.1 GCA_947505195.1 Actinomycetota bacterium | reverse complement strand
GCGCTACTTGCTGCTCGCATCAAGAGTGGTGCAATGGTGCCATCCGACGCATCCGAAGCTGTTGTGAAATTACGCGACACCGTCGCAAATCTAAATGGCGTTGGCGATTTAGCAACCCTCGCCGCCTCTGTAGACCAGATCCCAAATTTAATTGAAGACCATCGCGCCGCATATCAAGAGCGCAAAGATATTGAATCAGCAGTGCGCGAAGCAAAGCGCGCAGCTTCCTTAATCGTCAAAGAGAAGTTAGTTGCTGAAGCGGAATCCCTCGCACTTTCAGAGAGTTGGAAAGCTACAAGCGAGCGTCTTAAAGTTCTGCTCGATGAATGGAAAGCAGCTCCCCGCCTAGATAAGACTACTGATACCGAACTTTGGAAGCGGTTCTCATCCTCTCGCAATAAGTTCGATAAGCGCCGTCGTACCCACTTTGCGGCCCTCGAATCTGTGCAGCACGAGGTTGCAACCAAGAAAGAAGAGATTGTTAAGCAGGCGGAAGCGTTAGCAAATTCAAAGGAATGGCTTCCAACCGCCCATAAATTTAAAGAACTTATGGATGCATGGAAAGCATCTGGACGTGGCAAGCAGAGCGTTGATGCAAAACTTTGGGGCCGATTCAAAGCAGCGCAAGATCAATTCTTTGCTGCAAAAAATAGTGATCTTGATAAGCGTCAGGTAACAATGGCGGCGAATCTTGCAAAGCGTGAAGAGTTGATTGTAAAGATCGAAGAGATTCTTCCAATAACCGATTTACAGAGCGCTAAGAAGAATTTCCGCGCTCTTATGGAGCAATGGCAGAAAATTGGCATGACTGAACGCAGCAAGAAGGCCGCACTCGATACCCGTCTTTCACGAGTGGAAGATGAAATTCACACGCTTACTGAAGAGCAGAATCGTCGCACTGATCCGACTGCTATCGCTCGAGCAAATGATGTTGTTCAAGGACTTGTTGATGCCATCGCGGGCTATGAAGCACAGGCCGCAAAGGCAGAAGCTGCAGGCAACACCTCAAAAGCCAAAACTGCACGAGAAGCTGCAGAAGCTCGCAAAGTTTGGCTAGCTGAAGCTCAAAAGGGACTGGCGGATTTCAAAAGCAATTAGCTCTTAATTGTTGGTTACGCGATAAACATCGTAAACGCCTTCAACTGATCTCACGCTCGCTAAAACTGCATCTAGATGCGAAGCATCTGCCATCTCAAAAGTAAATCTCGAAATCGCGGTGCGATCTTTCGAAGTGCTTACTGCGGCGTTCAATATATTTACATGTTGATCCGAAAGGGTCCGAGTTACGTCAGAAAGTAAGCGGGATCTATCTAGCGCTTCTACTTGAATGTTCACCAAGAATGAGGTTTTCGCCGAGTTATTCCACCTTACAGAAACTATGCGATCTCCTTGATGTTCACGTAAATCTGTAACATTTATGCAATCTTTACGATGCACCGATACGCCACTGCCTCTGGTGATAAATCCAACAATTTCATCCCCTGGAACTGGTGTGCAGCAGCGAGCCAACTTCACTAAAACATCATCAGCACCTTCAACATCTATGCCAGATGAATTACGCCTGACATGTTCAAAGGAATGCACCGGATTTGTATGGCTTTCAACCTCAGCATCTGGTTCGTGCAAATCCGTGTTTGCCACTAACTTTTCGATAACAAATTGCGCACTTATATGGCCATTACCAACAGCCGCATACATGCTCTCAATATCTGGATAATGAAGATCGTGTGACAGTTCTAGAAATGCTTGACCTGCAAAAATTTTCTGCAAAGGTAGCCCAACTTTTCTCATCTGCCGCGCAATTGATTCCCGTCCTGCATCAATCGCTTCTTCCTTGCGTTCTTTTGAGAACCACGCTTTAATTTTTGAACGCGCTCTTGGCGATGATACAAAATTGAGCCAATCTCTACTTGGCGCTGCATTTGGACTCTTGTTTGTGACAACTTCAACAACATCACCATTTGCAAGGATGGACTCCAAAGGCACCAATTTTCCATTTACCTTTGCACCCACACACCTATCTCCTACTTCGGTATGAACTGCATACGCGAAATCGACAGGGGTAGAACCTGAAGGAAGAGCAACAACACTCCCCTTCGGAGTGAATACAAATACTTCTGGCGTTCTAAGGTCATAACGAAGAGTGTCGAGGAATTCGCCCACATCCTCAGTTTCCTGTTGCCATTCATGTAATTGCTTCAACCAAATCATCTCTGGTTTATTTGTAGCGTCTTTTCCGACCGAAGCCAACTTATACTTCCAATGCGCAGCAATTCCATACTCTGCCCGCGCATGCATATCGAAAGTTCGGATTTGAATTTCGACAGCTCTCCCATTTGGTCCAATAACTGTTGTATGTAGTGATTGGTAAAGATTAAATTTCGGCATTGCAATGTAATCCTTGAACCGTCCTGGGATCGGACTCCACCTTGCGTGAATCGCTCCTAAGACGGCATAACAATCTCGAACACTTTCCACCAAAACCCGAATACCAACTAAGTCATAGATTTCATTGAAATCGCGACCTCGGATGACCATTTTTTGATAGACGCTGTATAGGTGTTTCTGTCGACCTAGAACTTTTGCAGTGATTCCATCGGCGTTGAGATCCTTAGCAACGAGTTGCAAAACCTCGCCAGTCATAGCTTCTCGCGCGGGACTTCGCTCTTGAACTAACCTTTCAATCTCATCATATATTTTTGGTTCCAGGAATTTAAATGATAAATCCTCTAACTCCCACTTGATGGCGCTCATACCTAATCGATTCGCCAGTGGCGCATAAATATCCAAAGTTTCACGCGCTTTACGTTGCGCAGATTCAACCTCAACAAATTGCCAGGTTCTGGCATTGTGCAACCGATCGGCTAATTTAATAACAAGTACCCTGATATCACGAGACATAGCGATAACCATTTTTCGCAGCGTTTCAGCCTCAGCAGTTGGGCCATAATTCAATTTATCTAACTTCGTAACACCATCTACCAAATTAGCGACTTCTTTTCCGAAATCCTTCTTAAGTGCGGCTAATGAATACTTCGTATCTTCAACGGTGTCATGCAATAAAGCAGCGATGATTGTTTCAAGGCCTAGACCAATCTCTGCCAAAATTTCTGAAACCGCCAACGGATGAGTTATATATTTCTCACCGGATTTCCGGAGTTGCCCTTCATGAGCATCCGCAGCAATATCGTAGGCGCGTTCTAGTTCGATTAAAGAGGCCTCAGGATGATGCGAAATCAGCGCCTTAGCCAGAACATCTAGAACCGGATTCATAGTTCTATCTTAACTAACCAGAAAGAGCTAAGCCGAAATTAAAAGATTAGCGACCTTTGCGTTTAGGTTGATTACGAGGACCTCTAGCCCACGAAACCTTAGTTTCAGAGCCAGAGTTAGATCCGTTTAGTCCACCTTTTGCTTCAAGAGTTACTGCTCCAGGTGCATGTTGAGCGACCCGCTTAGTTAGCGCGCGCATAGCAGGTTCACGTTCTCTGAGTTGAGCCAAAATTGGAGTAGCAATGAAAATTGAAGAATAAGTACCGACCGCAAGACCTATGAATAGTGCAAGTGATAAATCTTTAAGAGTTCCAGCGCCTAACAATCCTGCACCCACGAAGAGAATCGAAGCAACAGGCAGTAGCGCAATTAAAGAGGTGTTGAAGGATCGCACCAAGGTCTGATTGACAGCTAGATTTGCAGCAGCAGAGTATGTGATCTTGCCAGTGCTGGTGATGGATTTTGTATTCTCGCGAACTTTATCGAACACTACAACAGTGTCATAAAGTGAATAGCCCAGAATCGTTAAAAACCCAATAACTGAAGCTGGTGTCACATCGAAGCCGACTAGTGCATAAATTCCAACTGTAATAAATACGTCGTGGATAGTTGCGACAATGGCGGCAATCGCCATCTTCGATTCAAATGCGACAGTTAAGAAGACCATAACAACCAAGATAAATCCGATTAAGCCGTAGAGCGCTTTCTTGGTAATTTCTTTACCCCAAGACGGACCGATAATCTGAGTATCAATATCATCAACGTTCACTCCGAAACTTTCAGCCAGTGAGGCCTTAACAGTCGCGAAGGAATCCAAAGCCCCAGTTTGAATTCTGATGCGATCGTTTCCAACTTTTTGAACAACACTTTCGCCGGTAACTCCAGCCTTAGAAATTGCGGATCGACCATCTTCTATAGTCGCCCCAACTTTTGTTATGGAGAATTCAGATCCCCCCTTAAATTCGATTCCCAAATGCAAGCCTTGGGTGCCGAGAACAATCGCTGAAATAATAGTGATGACCCCTGAGAAGGCGTACCAACGACGTCGCTTGCCAATAAAATCAATGGAAGTTTCACCGCGATACAACCGTCCGCCAATGCCTGAAAGTGAACTCATATTATTAACCCTTCAACTCTGGTGAACCATCTGTTTTGATTTTCATACCTAAGCTCTTAGCTGAAAACCCTGACAATTTATGCCCACTAGCGAAGAATGAAGTTCTTGCAAGAATTGCGACAAGCGGATGAGTAAAAGCAAATACGACGAGAAGATCGATAAGGGTCGTTAACCCAAGTGTGAATGCAAATCCACGAACTCCACCGACCGCAAAGAAGTAGAGAAGGGCTGCAGCAATCATCGAAACCATATCCGCAATGATGATTGTGTGTCGGGCCTTTACCCAGCCGCTTTCAACAGCGGATCTAAGTGAACGACCTTCGCGTACTTCATCACGTAGACGCTCGAAGAAGACAACGAACGAGTCCGCGGTGATACCAATAGCCACGATTGCACCAGCGATACCAGCAAGAGTGAGAGTGAAGCCAATCCATTCTCCGAGAAGCAAGAATGATAGGTACGCAATTGCTGAAGCAACGACCAAAGAAGCAACGGTTACGAGTCCAAGACCCTTGTAGTACATAAATGAATACAAGAAAATCAATGCGAAACCAAGTAAGCCGGCTAGCAGACCTGCTTGAAGTTGATCAGCACCAAGGGTTGGTGAAACTTGCAGTACTTCACCTTGATCGAACGCTAAGGGAAGTGCACCATACTTCAATACATTCGCCAAGTTTGAAGCATCTTCTTGGCTAAAGCTTCCAGTGATTTGGGCGCTTCCACCATTAATTGC
>CANNIM010000057.1 GCA_947505195.1 Actinomycetota bacterium | reverse complement strand
AATTTCTGAAGTTGCAACTTGGGGAACCTTGCCTGCGGGCTGCAAAGTTACAAAGGGCGCAGTCTTATTTCCAAGATTGGAATAACGAATGGCTGATCGTCACAATCGCGATATTGATCGCCAACCAGCTCCGCTTCCAGAACCGCTAAACGTTAAGTGTGTAGATGCGCATGCACATATTGAGATTGTTACTAATACCGCGCCAGATGCACCAGAAGTCGGAGCGGTGTTAGAAGAGGCCAGAAGTGTTGGGATTGATCGCATCGTGCAAGTTGGTTATTCGGCTGAACAATCAGAGTGGTGCGTGAAGATGGCTGAAAGTTGGCCAAATGTCTTAGCGGCAGTAGCGCTGCATCCAAATGAAGCACCAGTCGTCGCAGATTTAGAAGCAGACTTAGCGATTATCGAACGACTTGCAAACCATCCACGAGTTCGTGCAATTGGTGAAACAGGTTTAGATTTCTTTCGAACCGAACCAGAACTACAAGAGCGCCAGAAGTATTCATTCCGCCGCCATATTGCACTGGCTAAATCGGTAAATAAAGCCTTAGTAATTCATGATCGAGATGCCCACCGCGCTGTTCTTGATGTCTTAGTTGAAGCGGGCGCCCCAGAAAAAACCATCCTTCACTGTTATTCCGGTGATGCTGATATGGCCCGGGAATGTATTGAAAAGGGCTACATTCTTTCATTTGCCGGAACCCTCACTTTTAAGAACGCACCCGCACTTCGCGAAGCGGTAAAACTTGTTCCACTTGACCAATTATTAGTTGAAACTGATTCGCCATTTCTGGCACCGATGCCACATCGTGGAGCGCTAAATACGCCGGCCCAAATCCCAACTATTCTGCGCTTTATGGCGCAGGAACGTGGTGAAGATTTAGATGAGTTAGCAACTGCGATTTCAAATAATTGCGAACGGCTATTTGGACCATTCGCATAAATGAGCAACTTATTAGGCGCAGCAGAAATTCGGGAAATCGCTGAACGAATTGGAGTACGCCCCACTAAAAAACTTGGTCAAAACTTTGTAGTAGATGCAAATACCTGTCGCAAGATAGTCAAGAGCGCAGGTGTTGAGCCAAGTGATGTTGCGCTAGAAATCGGCCCCGGTCTTGGTTCGCTAACTCTCGCGATGTTGGAATGTGCAAGAGAGGTGATTGCAATTGAAATTGATGAGCGACTAGCCGCAGAACTTCCAGAAACTGCAAAGCGCCACGGTTTTGACCAAACAAAGCTGACAATTATTACCCAAGATGCCATGCAGGTTTCAAAACTTCCAAACGATCCAACAGTTCTGGTAGCAAATTTGCCGTACAACGTTTCGGTTCCAGTCTTACTTCGCTTCCTAGGGTTATTTCCAACCCTTCGTGTGGGAGTAGTTATGGTTCAGAGCGAAGTTGCAGATCGCTTAGTAGCCAAACCAAATAGCAAAACCTATGGGAGCCCTTCTGTTAAGGCTGCGTGGTGGGCGGACTTAACATCAGCCGGAACAGTCAGTAGATCAATATTCTGGCCAGTCCCCAACGTCGACTCCTCACTTGTGCGATTTGTGCGACATGAAAGCGCTGGGGATGAAACGCTCCGTAAATCTACATTCAAGATTATTGATGCGGCATTTGCCCAACGCCGCAAAATGATGCGGGCGGCACTTAGCGATTTATGTGGAGGTAGCGCCGCTGCCAGCACAATTATTGAAGCGAGCGGGATTGATCCAACAATTCGTGGTGAAGCGTTAGAACTCTCGGATTTCATCAAGATTGCGATTACGCTTTCTAAATGAGCGTTCGCGGAGTAGTAGTTCGGGTTCCGGCAAAGATTAATTTGCAACTTGCCGTTGGCCCGCTGGGCAGCGATGGCTTTCATGAGGTCACAACAGTCTTTCAAGCTATCTCATTATTCGATGATGTCAGTATCAAATTTGCGCCAGAAAATTCCGGCATCGCGCTAACGCTTTCGGGTGCAACATCAAACGGTGTTCCAGTAGATGATGAAAATCTTGCAGTTCGTGCCGCAAAATTAATGGTGGATAAATTTGATCTGACAACTAATCTGGCAATTCATTTAAAGAAAGAGATTCCAGTTGCTGGTGGTATGGCCGGTGGCAGCGCAGATGCTGCCGGAATTATTGTTGCGATGGATTCATTATTTGATATCGGCTTATCTCGGGATGAGATGGAAGCAATCGCATCACAATTAGGAAGCGATGTGCCTTTTGGAATTTCAGGTGGAGTTGCAATTGGTCGTGGTCGTGGCGATCAATTAACGCCAGCGTTAAACCGTGGAAATTATCATTGGGTTCTTGCACTTTCCGGCCAAGGACTTTCAACGCCAGCGGTTTATCAAGAGTGCGATCGATTACGTGAAGGTTTAGATATCGCAAATCCACAAGTAAGTGATTCGATGATGCAAGCACTTCGAGCAGGTGATGCAACAGCTCTGGGAATGGCGCTCTCAAATGATCTGCAAGCAGCTGCATGTTCACTTCGTCCAGCACTTCGCCTAGTTTTAGATGTTGGTCGAGATTACGGCGCGCTTGGTGGAATAGTTTCGGGGTCAGGCCCGACCGTTGCATTCTTAGTTGAAGATGAAGAGAAATCGATGGATTTAACTGTGGCCCTTAGTTCTAGTGGGGTTGTTGCTGGAGTGGTGCGGGCGAGTGGTCCGGTACATGGGGCCCGAGTAATAGAAACGCTTTAGTTAGGTGGAAACGCTTTAGAGTTTGGTGGTATCGATAGTTATAGGGGAGAATTCAGGTTCCGCCATTGTGTAGTGGCTAGCACATGGGCCTTTGAAGCCCAGGGTCCAGGATCGATACCTGGTGGCGGAGCCACCAAAGTTAATAAATAGGACGGGAGTGGAACTTGAGCAAGTCACTCGGTGCACCTGAAGTAGCAATCGTGCTGGCAGCTGGCGAGGGAACTCGCATGAAATCTCAAACTCCAAAAGTTCTACATTTTATTTCTGGCAAGACAATTCTTGACCACGTTTTAACCCAAGTAAATAAGTTGAATCCAGGCGAATTGCGCGTAGTTGTAGGCGCCGGACGAGAAGCCGTTGAGCCACATGTTAAGCAGATTGCGCCAAGTGCAGTCCCAATCTTTCAAGCAGAACGAAATGGCACGGGCCACGCAGTTCAATTAGCGCTCGCAGATTTGAGCGCAAGTGGAACGGTATTGATCTGTGCAGGAGATACTCCGCTTCTTCGGAGTGAAACTCTCAGCGAATTCATAACCGCACATAAAGAGGCGAAGAACATCGCTTCAGTGTTAACAGCAGAATTACCAGATCCCACAGGATATGGCCGAATCGTGCGCGATGAAAAGGGCGAAATCGTTGCGATAGTTGAAGAGCGCGAAGCGCCAGAAGAGATCAAGTTAATTGATGAGATTAATACCGGCGTCTATCTATTTGATATCGCTTCACTTCGTTCTAGCGTTGCAAAGCTGAAGGCGGATAACTCACAAGGTGAACTTTATTTAACAGATGTGATTGCGGATATTAAAGCAGCCGGCGGCAAGGCAGCGGCAATTCTTTCAAATGATTACAGTGAGACTCTTGGCATTAATGATCGATCTCAACTCGCAGAGTGTGCCGCGATTATGCGCGATCGAATTAATTATGAACATATGTTAAATGGGGTTGAAATAATCGACCCAACAACTACCTGGATTGATTCAACGGTGAAGATTGCTGCCGATGCCACAATATTTCCCGAGAGCTGGCTTGCCGGAACAACAACTGTCGGAGCAAACTCAATAATTGGACCTCGAACAACTCTTATGAATGTGAACGTTGCAGCAGGAGCTTCGGTAATTGAATCAAATTGCGTTGATTGCGAAATTGGGGCCGGGGCAAAAGTTGGTCCATATTCATATCTTCGAGCAGGAACGCTCCTTGGCGAAGGCGCAAAAGCCGGTGCTTATGTTGAAATTAAGAATTCAAAAATTGGTGAAGGAACGAAAGTCCCACACCTTTCATATGTTGGAGATGCTGAAATTGGCTCTGGTTCGAATATCGGTGCTGCCACAGTATTTGTAAATTATGACGGTGTTGAAAAACATAAGACAAAGATTGGTAACGAAGTTCGAATCGGAAGCGACACCATGTTAGTTGCGCCAGTTTCGATCGGCGATGGCGCTTACACTGCGGCTGGGTCGGTAATTACTGACGACGTGCCAGCAGGAGCGATGGGTGTTGCAAGATCTAAGCAACGCAATATTCTTGGCTGGGTACTTCGAAAGAGATCCGGCACGAAATCTGCGCAGGCAGCAAAAGCTGCGGGCGCTAATGAATCCTCGGAACAAGGGAGCTAAGAGATGAGCGAACTTCGCCTCACTTCGGAGAAACGACTACGTATTTTTACTGGTCGCGGATATCCAGAGTTAGCTGAAGGTGTCGCCGCCGAACTTGGTATTCCAATCACACCAACATCAGCATATGACTTTGCTAATGGTGAAATATTTGTTCGTTTTGAAGAGAGTGTTCGCGGAAGCGATGCCTTCGTAATCCAATCGCATTCTGCTCCAGTAAATAAACAAATCATGGAGCAATTAATTATGGTTGATGCCCTTAAACGCGCATCAGCAAAACGAATAACTGTTGTTGCACCGTTCTACGGATATGCCCGTCAAGATAAGAAGCATCGTGGACGTGAACCAATCTCTGCAAGGTTGATGGCTGATTTATTTAAAACAGCTGGCGCCGATCGTTTAATGGTTGTTGATCTCCACACCTCACAAATTCAAGGATTCTTTGATGGTCCAGTTGATCACCTCTTTGCGCTGCCATTACTTACAAATTATGTTGGCAGCAAAGTTGATCGCAGCAAATTAACTATTGTGTCACCAGATTCTGGTCGAGTTCGAGTCGCTGAACGTTGGTCAGATTTACTTGGTGGTTGCCCAATCGCCTTCATACATAAGATGCGTGATCCACGAATTCCAAATGAATCAGTTACTGGCAAAGTTGTTGGTGATGTTAAGGGCCAGACCTGCGTAGTTATTGATGACATGATCGATACCGCTGGCACAATTACTAAAGCTGTTGATGCACTTTATGCAGATGGTGCGAAGGATGTAATCATTGCAGCGACCCACGCAGTATTTTCAGGTCCAGCAGTAGAACGGTTGAAGGCCTCGAATGTCAGCGAAGTAGTCGTCACAGATACCTTGCCAATCCCCGAAGATTCTCGCTTTGATAATCTGACCGTTCTGCCTATCGCCCCACTGTT
>CANNIM010000056.1 GCA_947505195.1 Actinomycetota bacterium | reverse complement strand
TGTGATTTCTTAGCAATCTGGGCAAGTGCGTCAGCATCATCTTGACTTGGTACCGCTACGCGAACTATTTGGCAACCAGATGCAGTGAGTTCAGCAATCTGTTGCAAGGTGGCATTTACATCTGAAGTAAGAGTGGTGCACATTGATTGAACGCTTACTGGTGCATCTCCGCCAACTAAAACTTTTCCAACTTTAAGTTGCTTGCTCATGCGACGAGGCGCCAAAGTTGGTGGTGGCGTGCTTGGCATTCCGAGATTTACCATGGTTGCATCCTAGATTATTGGTAGAGATTTATTGGATTGAATATATCTGCAGCAAGTAATAGAAGTGAGAGAACAGCCAATAGCGCAAAAACTGCGAGGGTCAGGGGCATGAGCTTTTCGACATCAATCGGTGCTGGCGGACTCTGCTTCCTCTGCTTGGCTCGTAAACGTCGCAATCCATCAACAATCGCGATTGCCATATGGCCACCATCAAGTGGAAGTAGTGGAAGTAGATTAAAGACGCCAACAAAGATATTTAGGCTGGCAATAATGATCAAGAAAGTGGCAACTTTCTCTCGAGATTGCAAACCTGGATCACTTGCAGTCTGGGCGCTAACTCTTGCAACTCCGACGACTCCGACCAAACCTTGAGCGTCACGAGTTTCGTTGCCAAAAGTCTGGCGAACAAGCGCTGGAATTTTGGTAGGTAGAGAGATCAATGATGTAACGCTGTTATTTAGTAGATCCTTGGTTATGCGCGCACTATTTGAAATCGCTTTAAACGAACCCTCTTTCCGAGTTCCAAGTTTATTAATCACTCCAAGATAGCCAATCTTTTTTCCATCCAGAACTCGGGCTGCGGGAGTAATAGGAATTAAAAGGCGTTCACCATTTCGCATTATGGTCAGAGTTATCTCTCGATTTGCTGAAGCGCGAATAGTTGTCGTGTAATCAGACCAATTATCAAATTCTTTGCCGTTTATTGCGACAACCTCATCATTTGCTAACAACCCAGAAATCTTCGCTGGCGAAGGAGTAGATGTCGCCGAACATTTAGTATCAGTAACTCCGCTCGAAGTATTGAGAACGCAAGGGACAACTTCACCGATGGTATTAGTGACTGTGGTGACGCCAACTCCAGCGAGAAGAATGAAGAGAATTAGAAAGCCAAGAACAAAGTGCAGAAAAGAACCGGCGCCAAGAACGATTAAACGTTTTGGGACAGAGGCTAAGTAGAAGGCGCGATGCTTATCTTCTTCTGGCAACTCTTCATTTACTGACATGCCAGAGATTCGACAGTACCCACCGGCAGGAATCGCCTTGATTCCAAACTCAGTTTCTCCTCTTTGAAATGACCAGATCCGCTTTCCAAACCCAAGAAAGAATTCGGTAACTTTCATCGAGAATTTCTTAGCAGTTAGATAATGCCCAGCTTCGTGAACCATAACTGAGAAGAGAAGTGCAACTACGAAGGCTAAAACCCCAAGAATACTTAAACCTGGAAAATTCACTTGCGCTCCTGAACTAATTGGGCCGATATTACTCTTGAATCATTCTCGATAGCACTGACATCAGCGAGCGATCTTATTGTTATCGGTGAATTTCCACCTAACTTCTGAACTGTTGCATCAACCACATCAACGATTTGAGCAAATGAGATTGCCCCATTTAGAAATCCTTCTACCGCAACTTCGTTAGCCGCATTAAAGATCGCTGGAAGTCCCCCACCAAGTTCACCGCATCTGCGCGCTAAATCAACGGCAGGAAACTTTGTGTTATCAATTGGTGCGAAATTCCAAGAGTGGCTTTGATTCCAATCAATTGGCTTTGTTGCTTTAGGAATTCGACTGGCACCAGAAATTGCATATGCAATTGGGCCCTTCATATTTGGTGGACTTGCTTGCGCGATAGTTGAACCATCTACAAATTCGACCATCGAATGAACAACAGATTGTGGATGAATTACTGCGCTGATTTTGGAATATGGAAGATCAAATAGATAGTGCGCTTCAATTATTTCTAAGCCTTTATTCATGAGCGTTGCAGAGTTAATTGTTACGACCGGACCCATCGACCAAGTTGGGTGATTTAGCGCTTCAGCAACGGTGATATCTGTTAGGTCACCGCGATCTCTAAATGGTCCACCACTGGCAGTCAATATAATTTGCTTAACTTCCGAAGCTTTGCCACTTAAAAAACATTGGTACAAAGCAGAGTGTTCGGAGTCAACTGGAATAATTTGATCTCGTCCGAAAGCCATTACTAAATCGCCACCTGCTACAAGTGATTCCTTATTTGCGAGCGCAACTTTATTTCCCACCGATAGCGCCGCAAGCGTTGGTCCAAGTCCGATTGATCCGGAAATTCCATTTAATACAACGCCACAAGTCATCGCCGCAATTTCCGATGCTGCAGTTGGGCCATCGATTACCTGGGTCTTACCTAACTTAGAAATCAAGGTCTCTCGATTACCCGTAGTTCCTACTACCGGTACTGAAAATTTATTTGCCTGTTCTGCTAAAAGTTCAAGGTTTTTACCGCCTGCCGAAAGTCCAATGACTCGGAACTTATCTGGGTTTGCCTCAACTATTTCTAACGCCTGGGTTCCAATTGATCCCGTTGAACCAAGGATGACTAAATCGATAGGAGCGGACACTCCCCTATTCTAAGTAACAATAGGCAAAAGTTTTGCCTCAGATAGACTGCGCCTATGACAACCGGTCCAAATATCCCGCAAGAACTCCGCCTCGTAACACCAATCCCTGGTCCAAAGTCTCAGGAAATTATCAAACGGAGAAATGAAGCGGTTTCTGCATCACTCGGAATGGCGATTCCTGTTGTTGTCGAAAAAGCTGGCGGCGGCGTAATTGTTGATGTTGATGGAAACTCAATCATCGATATGGGCGCTGGAATCGCAGTTGTAAATGTCGGAAATAGCGCAGACCGCGTAGTTGAAAACGTTATTAATCAAGTAAGAGCCTTTACTCATACCTGCTTCATGATTGCGCCATACCTTGGATATATCGAAGTCTGTGAAACCTTAAACCGAATCACACCAGGTACGCATAAGAAGAAATCAGTTCTGCTGAATTCGGGCGCCGAAGCTGTTGAAAATGCAATCAAGATTGCACGTGCATACACCAAACGCCAAGCAGTAGTAGTTTTTGAACACGGCTATCACGGTCGAACAAATTTAACTATGGCAATGACCGCCAAAAATATGCCTTACAAAGAGGGCTTCGGACCTTTTGCAAGCGAGATCTATCGCATGCCAATGGCATATCCATTTAGATTCAATGGTGATGCCTCAGCATGTGCGACCGAAACCCTTGACGTTGTTACTCATAAGATTGAGAAGGAAATTGGCGCAAAGAACGTTGCCGCAATTGTGATCGAACCAATTCAAGGTGAAGGTGGCTTTATCGTCCCACCTAAGGGTTTCTTGCCTGGTCTTGCAAAGTTCGCTAAAGATAATGGCATCGTCTTTGTTGCAGATGAAGTTCAAACTGGCTTTGGCCGCACTGGAAAGATGTTTGCAGTAGAACATGAGAACGTTGATGCTGATTTGATTACTACTGCAAAAGGAATTGCTGGTGGTTTTCCACTTGCTGGCGTTACCGGCCGCGCTGAAATGCTTGATTCAGTTCATGCCAGCGGACTTGGTGGCACATTTGGTGGCAATCCTGTTGCCTGCGCAGCAGCACTTGGCGCTCTCGCAACAATCGAAGAAGAGAAGCTCGTTGATCGCGCAAATGTAATTGGCAAAATTATGGTTAATGCGCTGCAGGCAATGGCTAAGAAATATCCCGTAATTGGTGAAGTTCGTGGCGCTGGTGCGATGCAGGCAATCGAATTAGTTAGACCAGGAACTATTGAACCAAACAACGAGGCTATGAGCGCCGTAATTAAATATTGCCAACAAAATGGCGTATTAATTCTTAGCGCCGGTACTTATTCAAATGTAATTCGCTTGTTGCCACCATTGGTAATGCCAGAGCACTTGTTAAAGCAAGCTCTTGGAATTATTGATGACGCTTTCGCCAGCCTCTAAATTAAGAGTCGAAACCAAGCCCTAGCGAATCCAGAAGTTTAAGCCACAAGTTTCGCTTGCCCTGATTCATATCTGATTTATTAATTGACCATTGTGTTAATCGAATAAAGATAAATTTAAATGGTTCTGGTGGGAAAGGCAGTGGCTTCTTTCTAACCATTCGCAATCTAGTCCGCTCGTTATCTTCACCATCTAAGAGATCCAACATAACTTGAGCACCGAAGCGAGAGGCGCCAACACCAAGGCCGGTATATCCCATTACATATGCAACTTTTCCGCGATGGGCCTGGCCCCAGAATTGAGTGAAGCGAGAGCAGGTATCGATTGCACCGCCCCAACCATGTGTGAATTTAATTCCTTGTAGTTGTGGGAAAGTTTCTAGAAATGCTTCTGCAAGGTGTGCGTAAGTTTCAGCGCTGCTCTCATATTCGTGGCGAACTTTTCCGCGGAAGTTATAGATAGCGTCATATCCACCCCACAAGATTTCATTATCTTTCGTCAGGCGGTAATAGTGGAATTGATTTCCGGCCTCTGAAAGTCCCTCGCGATTCTTCCAGCCAATTGATTCCATCTGGGCTGGCGTCAGTTGCTCAGTAACTAATTGAAAATCATAAACTGGAACAACATATTTCTTAGCGCTTCTAACGAGTGATCGATAAACATTGGTTGCAAGTGCAACTTTCTGGGCATTTACACTTCCATAAGGAGTATGGACAATAATTCCATCACTTGTGCGTTCTAGCCGTAGTGCACTCGTGTTCTCATAGATTTGAACTCCACTCACAATACAAGCTTGTTCAAGTCCCCAAACTAAACGTGCTGGATCAACGAGCGCAGTTCCATCTGGATCCCAAAGCCCACCAACAGATAACGGTGAATTGACGCGAGATTGCATATCTTCTCTGCTTAAAACTTCTACGTTATCGCCAAATGAGTTACGGAGATTGGCCTCCTCGATTATGCCTTCCATCTGCCACTCTTCATTGGCAACGCTAATCTCGCCAGTTAATTCAAAACCACAATCAATTTTGTACTTCTTAATTGTTGCTTCGATAGCTTCAAGATTTTCGCGTCCCAAACGTTCAATGATTGCCATCTCATCTTTGAAGCGACTGTAACCATTCATAAAACCATGAGTTAAAGAGTAGCTGCAGAAGCCACCGTTTCGACCAGATGCACCAGCACCCGTTTCAAGTTGTTCGATAATTATTACGCTGCGCTCTGGGTTCGCCTCTTTTGCTAATAGCGCAGTCCAGAGTCCGGTATAGCCGGCGCCAACGATGCATAAATCAGTAGTTGTTTCACCAATGAGAGTCGGGTGAACTTCTGGTTCTAATGGGTCAGCGTCAAGCCAATACAACTG
>CANNIM010000055.1 GCA_947505195.1 Actinomycetota bacterium | reverse complement strand
TACGAGATGGATCTCATACCTTCGGCCATTTGGCGCTGAACACGGCGTTGCCTAAGATAATCACATGTTATCAATCGCTGGCGTATTAAATCGAATTACCCAAGAAGATGGCTCTTTGCCAGGTGAACCGCTTGGAACTTTTAAAGCTCTCGTTTATTTCGTTGGGGTTCCATCTTTATTGTTTGCAGTGATTGCAGTCGTTGTTCTTCTATCAACGACAGATCGCAAGGCAAAACGTTCAACGCTTACTCGCATCGAATAAAGGTAAGTTTTTAAACGTCTTTTGCTTGCGCAGTTAGTGCTCGAGATAAAGCATCTCTGCTCTCAGAAACTAATCTACGAAGTCCCGATGCAGACCCTTCGCCAGTAGTTGCAAGCCAATTGATTGTCTTATCAAGCGTTGCTTTATCGGTTATGTAAGTTGGATAGCAGAGTTCAACGAAAGAGCTTCCGATATCAAATGAAGCGTTATCCCACATCGTTAATAAGGATTCGAAATATGAATCAACATATTTAGCTAGAAGATCACGTTGCCCGGCTCGCATAAAACCACGATGGATTGAGGCTCGTATCGAGCTTGTGAGGTCTTCCTTAGTTAATGAGTTCCAGGCAGCAGCTTTAGCTTCTGCGGTTGGGAAGGCAGCAACGCAAGTTGTGTGACCGAGTTGGCCGTTAATTGTGTTGTCACGTTCTAATTCTGCATCAAGTTCGGAGCGTGTAAACAATCCGCGCTCGCAGAGAGCGAGGACAAATGTCCAACGAAGATCAGCATCTACTTTAAGGCCAGCAAGTTTTCCATCAAGCAAGGCCCGTAATTGGGTTCCGTGTGATTCGGTAACAGCAAGGCCTGAAAAGATTCTGGCGAATTGAAGTTGGTGATCGCTCTCGGCCTTAGCGGATGCAAGCAATCCGGCAATCGAATCAGCAACCTCGATACGAAGTGCATCGCGCCTAGTTGGGTTTGCGTAAAGTTCAACGGCGGTAGTTAATTGGTTTCCAATAACTGTTACGACAGTTATATCGCTTTCACCAGGCAATCCCGCAAGTGCGATCTCGATGAAGTCGGTTGCACTGATTTCAGCATCGCGCAACATATCCCACGAAATTGCCCAGCACATCGCGCGGGTTAAACCATCAGAGATATTGCCTAGATGAGACTTCAAAGTTGCAATTGAGCGATCATCTAAACGCACCTTGGCATATGAGAGATCGCGGTCATTGATTAGAAGCAGGTCGGCAACGCTCTCGCCAACAAGATCAGTTACTGATGTTGAGGCACCAGCGACGTCGAGTTCCACTGACTTACGAAGGACAACATCGTTGCCTTTAACATCATACAAACCAACAGCAAGACGATGAGGGCGAAGTTCTTTTGAACCAACAGGAATTAACGGAGCCTCCTGCTTGATTTCAATCTTTGAGTATTTATTGTCAGCGATCTCTAAATTTGGACGCAAGGTATTAACGCCGGCTGTTTGCAACCAAGTTGATACCCAAGGCTTTAAATCGCGACCACTTGTGGCACTTAGTTCTACTAATAAATCATCAAGGGTTGTGTTCTTGAATGCATGCTTTGCAAAGTAATTTTGGAGGCCAGTAATAAAGTTATCGCGGCCAACGTGTGCGACTAATTGTTGAAGAACAGAAGCGCCCTTTGCATAGGTAATTCCATCAAAGTTAGCGTTAACAGTCTCGATATCAATCATGTCTGAAACGATTGGGTGAGTGGATGAGAGTTGATCTTGGCGATAAGCCCAGTTCTTTCGCTCCGAGTTAAACCCAGTCCAAGCGCTTGTAAAGCGAGTTCCTTCGGCAGAAGCTAAGTGTGAAGACCATTCTGCGAAAGATTCGTTCAACCACAAGTCATCCCACCATTGCATCGTGACCATATTTCCAAACCACATATGTGCCATCTCGTGCAAAATTGTGTTTGCGCGGGCGTCATACATGCGCTCGGTTACTTTGCTGCGAAATACAAGTAAATTCTCTAGGAAGGTAACAGCGCCAGAGTTCTCCATCGCACCCCAGTTGAAATCGACAACTGCAATCTGGTCATACTTTTCAAAGGGATAGGCAAGACCAAAGACTTTTTCGAAGTAAGCAAAGCCCTGTTTGGTAACTAAGAAAATATCTTCTGGATCTAGTGATTCGGCGAGAGATTTACGGCAGTAGATTCCAAGTGGCACAGTTTTCTGGCCAACGTATTCATCATGCACGTGATAGTAAGGACCAGCAATCAGTGCTGTGATGTAAGTAGGAATTCTTGGAGTTGGTAGAAATTCCCAAACGCTTTTATCACCAGCAATTTCCTTCCTTGCCTTGACGGGGGAGTTTGAAATAACTTCCCAGCGCTTTGGGGCAGTAACAGTTAATTCGAAAGTTGCTTTTAGATCTGGTTGATCAAAGCATGGATACATCTTGCGAATGTATGCAGTCTCTCCTTGGGAATACAAATAAACTTCATTGTCGGCCGGGTCAACCGAATATTGGAGACCTTCACCGGTCTTTGAATAATCGCCCTCGATCTCAATAACTAATTCGTTATCGGCCGCCAAACCTTTCAGATAAACGCTCTCGCCATCAAAGTTCGATACATCAATATCTTTGCCATTTAGCTTTGCAGA
Source organism: Actinomycetota bacterium (assembly GCA_947505195.1). Lineage (GTDB taxonomy): Bacteria > Actinomycetota > Actinomycetes > Nanopelagicales > Nanopelagicaceae > AAA044-D11. The sequence continues at coordinate 2,866 of CANNIM010000055.1, read as the reverse complement.
AATAATCCGCTTTCCAACGGCATCAACAAATGTGTCATATCCAGGCTTATTGCAAGCAAACTTAACGGTTGACTTTGCAATGAAGTTTTCGGGGCCGTGGCAGACATCGATTGTTACTACATAAGAAGCAACAGATAGATGGGCGCTGCGTTCACGGGCTTCGGCTCTTGAAATATTTAATCCAGGCATGAGCCAACCCTACCTATCCTTATCTAAGATACCCACATGAGTTCAGTAGAGAAGGGCAGCCTTTACAACCTAAGTAATAGGTCATTTCGCCTTCGTGGAACTCGCATTACCGAGGCCCAAGAAAAGGCCACCGCGAAGTTCTGGGATGAATTTGGAATAGTTCCTGATCACAAAATTATCCCCTCTGAAATATTTCCAACAAGTAAGCAAGTAATCATGGAAATCGGAACTGGAATGGGCGAGGCCACCGCCGAAATAGCTCGCACCTTTCCTGATACCGGATTCTTCGCACTTGAAGTGCACCGCCCCGGAATCGGTTCGCTATTGGCCCGAATCAATGAATTTGAATTAACAAACCTGCGATTGATAAATGAAGATGTTCGGATAGTTTTAGAAGATTTGATGCCTGACAATTGCCTAGATGCGGTGCACCTTTATTTTCCGGACCCATGGCATAAGAAAAAACATTGGAAGCGGCGCATTGTTCAGAGCGATTTTGTAGATTTGATGTATCGAAAGTTAAAGCCTGGTGGCCATATTCATGTCGCAACTGATTGGGTTCCCTATGCCCAATGGACACAGAGCAAGTTCGATGAGGATTCCCGATTTATTGGGGGAGTAATTCCTAAACCAGATTTTCGCCCGCTAACAAGATTTGAAGGCAAAGGGATTGGCAAGGGCCATATCGTTACAGATTTGAAATACGTTAAGGCTTAGATTTTTCCAGTCTCTTCATACTTTGCCATTAAATTAATTCGGCGCACATGTCGTTCATCGCCAGGAAATGGTGTGGCGATAAATTTATCTACAAGTTCTAAGCAAAATTCTTCGCTATGCATACGCCCACCGATTGAGATCACATTTGCATTGTTATGTTCACGTGCAAGAATTGCAGTCTCAAGAGACCAAACTAATGCCGCCCGAACTCCCTTAACTTTATTTGCTGCCATCTGCTCGCCATTACCAGAACCACCGAGAACTATTCCAAGTGAACCAGGATCTTTTGCAACACCTTGCGCTGCAGGAATACAGAAAACTGGATAATCATCGAGCGCGTCATACTCAAGAGGTCCATGATCAATTACTTCGTGGCCACTTCCTTGAAGGTGTTTAACAATTACACCCTTGAATTCCAGCCCAGCATGATCGCTTCCAATGTGAATTCTCATTTCGCAATAATGGCAGAAAATCCAAAAGGCCCCCACTATTTCTAGTGAGAGCCCTTTGAATTACGTAGAGAGTAGCTATTGAATTTATGACCTTTTCTTATCTTTACCCTTGCCCATTCCGGCGATCTTTGATCCTGGAACCGCTTCAACATGAGCTGTAACTCGGGCTGTTAATCCAGCCTTCACAGTTGTTGCCCGTGCAGAAGTCAACTTTCCAGCGGTTACGGCTGCATCAATCTCGGTGGTTTCTAAATTGACAAGCGCTGTAATCAAGGCAGCTTTCTTATCACCAGCAAGTGTTGCAAGAGATTTACCTGCTAGACGTGCTGCACTTAAGTCATCTGCACTAATTCCAAGAGTGGAAATAATCAAAGCTTGATGCGCAGCGGAATTCTTACCCATCGATTTGATGCCATCAATCTTTTCTCTCGCAGGTGCAGCAGCAGTAATCGCTGCAGTGATTGCATCTGCTTGTGCTTGAGTAATTGTTCCCTTTGTAACTAGTCCTGTAAGAACCGTTGCAACTTTTGATTGAATTCCATCTCCACGTTCTGAATCAGCCTGTGCTGTTGCAATTGTTCCGAGTGATAACGCTGATGCCATTACAACGGCTGCTATTTTCTTATTCATAATTTGTTACTCCTTTAACTCGAAAATTACTTTAATAATCTTCGATCTGTCCCGGCCCTAGAAGCGGTTACTTCCAGATACCCGTATAGAACATCCCTAATCTGTGGAGAGTAGTTAATAACCCTGAAATTAAACTGTGAGTATTGAGCGCGCTTCATCTTGCTCAGCAAGAGATGAGAGGTCGCACCTACCTATTCACTTGAACTAGCGACAGATTGCGCAGATGCTAATTAACACCGCTCCTAATCAAGGAGCAAATAGTCCAGAAACGTGGCTTGAAATGATTTCGCTGAAGTGCTCAAGGTTTTTCGTTCTAGTGCTTACCTCATTTTTATTCACAGGAACACTCACATCTTTGAATACCGCCCAAGCAAATACCCTTAAGAAAATATCAATAAACAAAGCAGGACGTGTAGTAACACCAGGTATAAACACTTTATTAAGCGGAAAAGGCGCACCTAAATTAACTCTTGGAATCGATGGCGATTTTTTCATCGATACAAAAGCTATGAATATTTATGGACCAAAAACAAAAGGAAAGTGGCCCGCTGCCGTATCGCTTAAAGGAACGGCAGGTACCAATGGAACCAATGGAACCAATGGTTCCACAGGCGCAACCGGTGCAACTGGCGCAAAAGGAACTGCAACAAACGGAGTTGATGGCGCAACCGGACCAACTGGTGCGCCTGGCTCTTCTGGTTCTGGATCCGCAGGAGCTACAGGAGCAACTGGTCCAGCAGGTCCCACAGGAACTCCAGGTGCAACTGGAGCACAAGGGCCAATTGGAACAACAGGAAATACTGGATCTGTCGGGGGACAAGGAACTATTGGTAACACAGGACCAGCAGGAGCTACAGGACCTGCGGGTTCGAATGAAG
>CANNIM010000054.1 GCA_947505195.1 Actinomycetota bacterium | reverse complement strand
TTGCCTTCCTGTCTTGGCCCCACGTCTTAATTGGAGCCTAAATTAATGCCTTAATCATGAGCGCGCGGTGCTCATGGTTACTTAGTTTCCCAATTTGGGTTTGACTTGCTTGACATAGCTTTCGCTCCTCATATTTTTACAACTTGTTAGTTAAAAATTTCTCCAGCGGATCTGCAGAAAGATTCTCATCTGTTCTAAAGGCCCGTTGAAATGATCTGCGCTCCTTTGCCACATCGAAACAACTTCGATGTAACCAAGCACCGCGACCAAATTTAAGGTGATCTTCATCAGGCAGAACCTGATTTCCGATCCGAACTACGCGAAGTAGTTCACTGAAGTTCTCTCGCTTGCGACAAGCTATGCAGCTCCGAATCGGAATCGGCATTTCTTATCCCTCACATTTGAAACTATCAAGGGCCAACCTTACTCGCGAAAATCAGATGTTCACAATCAGTCGCCAATATTCCTCAGATTATGCGGGAAATTCACCCTCGGCTTCAACCTCTTCTGGCTTTGGCTTTTGAATCCGTTCCACTGGATTATCTGGATGGATATCAATTCGCCATCCGGTAAGCCTTGCTGCAAGACGTGCATTCTGGCCATCTTTTCCAATTGCAAGTGAGAGTTGATAATCCGGAACAATTACTTTCGCAGATTTACTTTCAAGATCAACAACTTCACAACTTGAAACTTTTGCTGGGGCTAACGCATTTGCGACATAAACCGCTGGATTATCTGAGTAATCAACGATGTCAATCTTCTCGCCATTTAACTCATCCATAACGGCCTTTGCGCGGGCACCAACTGGGCCGATAAGTGCGCCTTTAGGACTTACACCTGCACGGTGTGAACGAACTGAAACCTTGCTGCGATATCCGGGTTCGCGAGAGATTCCAACAATTTCAACGATTCCATCTTTTAACTCTGGAACTTCTAGTGTGAAAAGAGTTTTAACAAGGAGTGGATGAGTTCTAGAAAGCGTTACCTCTGGTCCCTTAAGCCCTTGCTTTACATCTACAACAAAACACTTGATTCGTTGACCGTGTATATAAGTTTCGGTGGGAACTTGTTCGACAGGTGGGATTTTTCCTTCGACACGACCTAGGTCAACATAAACAATTGTTGAATCACGGCCTTGCTGAATTACTCCAGAGATTACATCGCCGACGGTAGCTGAAAATTCTTCAACGACGTCTGCATCTTTTGCCGCTCGCATCCGCTGTTTAATCTCTTTGCGAGTGATTGATTTAATTACTTTCTCGAAACCTTCGGGCATATGAGTGAGCGTTTCGGTATAAATGCCCTCTTCATCAAATTGTGGAACATGAATCAAGATTTCGCCATCGACTCGATTTAAAACTGCACGACCTTGTGGCTTAGCATCTTCCAACTCGACATATGCTTCCGTGACTGCATTTTCAATTGCGCTAATCATTTTCTCGAGTGGAATCTCGCGCTCAATTGTTAACGCAATAAGTGCGTCGACATCTACACTCATTTGAATTCAATTTCTAAGACGGCCCGCTTTATATCTTCGAAAGATATTTTTTCAGTTCCAACTAGAACTGTAGTTTCAGTTGATTCTCCGATACGTCCTTCAATAACAGCGCCACTTATCATTGTGATTTTTACCAGTCGATCAAGGTTCTTGCGCCAATGGCGGGGTTTTGTAAGGGGCCGATCAAGGCCGGGTGAAGTTACTTCAAGAGTAAAAGCACCATCCCCAAGAACTGGAAGCGCCTCGATAACTTCAGAAATCTGCTTTGTTACAACGGTTACTTGATCTAAATTTAAATGGGTATCGTTATCGACGATTACCGTGAGAATTTTAACTTTCCCAGCAGTTGTAATTGTGAGCTCTTCTAAGTAATTTCCAGTTGCTTCAATTATTGGCCGTATAGCGGCGCTTACTTCTTCATTCAATGGCATCTCGCCTAGCCTTTCCAGTATTAAGTTTTAGTTAGCGAGCCAATCATAACCCACTTTCGCAATCAGAATTGTCGTCACTACTAAGAATACTTTTCGTACCAGTGGTGAACCACCACGTATTGCCAATCTTGACCCGATGATGGCGCCACAAACATTTGCGATAGCGAGGGCGAGTCCAAGCTTCCACCAGATATGGCCGGTTAATTGAAAGGAGATAATCGCACCGAGATTTGTTGCAATATTTACCAATTTTGCGGTGGCAGATGCTTTTAGAAATGCGTAACCGACCAAACCAACCAATAAGAAGACAAGAAAGGTTCCGGTTCCAGGCCCAAAGATTCCGTCATAGAAGCCGATGAGTAATCCAAGGCAAACAACTATCTGATGGCGCCTACGATCTGTGAATCGCAAGCTCTCAGTAATTCCAAGTTCTGGCTTGCGCCAGGTATAAATCGCAACGCTGACAAGCAAGAGAATAATTAACGGCCTAAATACTGAAGTTGGAAAAGAACTTGCAAGCCTGGCGCCCAAGGCCGATCCAAGAAAAGCTGGAAGAGCCATATAAGAAGTCAGCTTTAAATCAGGTTTAACGCTTCTAAAGTAATTTGCTGCAGCAGATGAAGTTCCAAAGATTGAAATTACTTTATTTGTGCCAAGAATTAACGGAATTGGCTTTTCGGATAGGCCTATCAATAGCGCAGGAAGTTGAATTAACCCGCCGCCGCCAGCCATCGCATCAACAAAACCTGCAAAGCCCGCTGCGATCACCAGAAAGATTACGGTTTCAATACTCATGTGACCCTAACTAATTAAGAATTCAATACCCTTGTAGTTATCTCAGTAACGGCCTTTAAGAGTTCGATCTCAGTTTTTTCACCAGTATTGCGTACTCGAAATTCAACTTTACCTTCGGCAAGAGCCTTGCCTACGATGACAATAAATGGGATTCCGATTAGTTCAGCATCTTTGAACTTAACACCAGCGCTAGCTTCACGGCGATCATCAAACATTACGCGCAGACCATTCTCTTCTAAATCTTGCGCCAAGGTAAGTGCGGCTTTAAATACTTCATCCTCTTTGCCAGTTGCAACAATATGAATATCTGCAGGGGCAATTTCGCGCGGCCAATTAAGGCCAATCTCATCATGTGTCTGCTCTGCAATAGCAGCAACTGCGCGTGAAACTCCGATTCCATAAGAACCCATTGTAACAACTTGAGATTTTCCATTCTGATCTAAAACAGTTAAATCAAGAGCCTGGGCATATTTGCGGCCTAGTTGGAAGATATGACCGATTTCAATCGCTCGATCAATTACCACCGGAGTTTCACACTTTGGACACAAATCACCTGCGCGCACTTCGGCTGCTTCTAAATATTTTTCAACTTCAAAGTCGCGACCATTAGTTACGAAACGAACGTGTGTGTTCTTCTTATTTGCACCAGTAATCCAATGAGAACCAGGCACGATTCTTGGATCTGCATAAAGCGCAACACCCAGTTTCTTAGCATCTTGTGGTCCAACATATCCCTTGACAAGGGCTGGGAACTTTACGAAATCTCCATCTTCAAAGAGTCGAAGTTCTTGTACTCCTGGCAAATTTGCTTGTAGACGTTTTAAATCAACTTCGCGGTCTCCGGGAACCAAAACAGAGATTGCTTTATCATCGGCCATCAGTAGCACATTCTTTAAAGTATCTGATGCTTGATGTCCGGTACCAAATTTCGAATTTAATAAATCTACAAGTGAGTCGATTGTTGGAGTATTAGGCGAATCGAATTCATCCATCGCTGCAGGTGCAGCGCCAGAATATGGCGCAACCTTCGTAACCATCGCTTCAACATTTGCGGCATAACCACATTTGTTACAGAGCACATAAGTGTCTTCACCGGTATCACATGGTGCCAAGAATTCTTCAGAACCAGAACCACCCATTGCGCCAGAGACTGCTGAAACTATGTTGTACTTAAGGCCAAGTCGATCAAAGGTTTTTATATAAGCTTCGCGATGTTTATTGTAAGAAGCAATTAAGCCAGCATCATCGATATCAAATGAATATGAATCCTTCATTACAAATTCACGCCCACGAATGATTCCGCTGCGTGGTCTAGTCTCATCACGAAATTTAGTTTGAATTTGGTAGATCGAAAGTGGTAAATCTTTATAAGAAGAGTATTCGCCCTTAACCATCAGCGTGAACATCTCTTCATGCGTTGGTCCTAGTAAATAATCATTTCCGCGACGATCTTGCAATCTAAATAAATCTGGTCCGTACTCTTCCCAGCGATTCGTCTTTTCATATGGTTCGCGTGGCAGGAGGGCTGGGAAATGAACTTCCTGAAATCCTGCGGCATCCATCTCTTCGCGAATTACGCGCTCGATATTTCGATATGTGATGTAACCAAGTGGCAACCAGGAATAAACACCAGATGCGATTCGCCGAACGTATCCCGCGCGAACTAATAGGCGGTGGCTGGCTACCTCGGCATCTGCTGGATCATCACGAAGGGTGCGCAGCAGCAAGGTAGACATTTTTAACATGGGCTTACCTTACCGAATTTATTTAGCAGTTACGGTTGGCGTTCCGCTTTCAACTCCAGCAGCTTCCATTTCATCGGCTAATCGCATAGCTTCCTCGATAAGAGTTTCAACAATTTGGCTCTCTGGAACAGTCTTTATTACTTGACCCTTAACAAATATCTGGCCCTTGCCATTTCCTGATGCAACCCCAAGATCTGCCTCGCGCGCTTCACCAGGTCCATTTACTACGCAACCCATTACTGCAACGCGAAGCGGAACTGTCATTCCTTGCAATCCAGCTTGTACTTTTTCAGCCAAGGTATAAACATCAACTTGGGCTCGGCCACAAGATGGACATGAAACAATCTCTAATTTACGTTGGCGAAGATTAAGTGATTCGAGAATTGAAATTCCAACTTTCACCTCTTCAACCGGTGGCGCAGAGAGTGAGACACGAATAGTGTCGCCAATTCCTTCTGACAGGAGAATTCCAAATGCTGTTGCGGATTTGATTGTTCCTTGAAAAATTGGACCAGCTTCTGTTACACCAAGATGAAGTGGATAATCACATTTGCTGGCAAGTAATCGATAGGCCTGAACCATTGTTACTGGATCGTGGTGCTTAACTGAAATTTTAATATCGCTAAAGCCATGCTCTTCAAAAAGTGATGCCTCCCAGAGCGCAGATTCCACAAGTGCTTCTGGAGTTGCTTTGCCATATTTTGCTAGGAGTCTTGGATCAAGAGAACCAGCATTAACACCAATACGAATTGGAACTCCTGCGTCACCCGCAGCCTTTGCAACTTCCTTAACCTTGTCATCAAATTGTTTAATGTTTCCTGGGTTAACGCGGACTGCTGCGCAACCTGCATCGATTGCTGCGAAGATATATTTTGGTTGGAAGTGAATGTCTGCAATAACTGGGATCTGTGATTTCTTAGCAATCTGGGCAAGTGCGTCAGCATCATCTTGACTTGGTACCGCTACGCGAACTATTTGGCAACCAGATGCAGTGAGTTCAGCAATCTGTTGCAAGGTGGCATTTACATCTGAAGTAAGAGTGGTGCACATTGATTG
>CANNIM010000053.1 GCA_947505195.1 Actinomycetota bacterium | reverse complement strand
CCGCAACCTTGCCAGCAGGAACTAAGGCATCACTTATTTTTATGGTTGAAGAAGAGAAGTTGGCACGCGATGTGTATACAACTCTTTATGCAAAGACAGGGTTGCGTCAGTTCGCAAATATCAACAAGGCTGAGCAAACACATATGGATCTGCTTCGAGCGCTATTAAAGACTTACGGAATTAAAGATCCAACAATTGGTAAGGCTGTTGGAAAATTTAATAGTGCCGCACTCACAGCTCTTTATAAGAAGCTAATTGCTTCAGGCAGCGTTTCACTTGTCGCTGCACTTGATGCCGGTATCGCAGTTGAGAAGAAAGATATTGCAGATCTCGAAAAGATTCTAAAAGTTACTCAACCAGCTGATGTAAAGCTAGTTCTAGACCGATTACTTGCTGGTTCATACAATCACCTAGCCGCATTCACTAGATGACAGCAGTAATTAGTTAGCCGAAGAGGCCACCACAAAACCTTAGTGGTGGCCTCTTCTAATCATTTTTATCATTTTGATATTAATTGCAGCAAAGCGCCAGAGCTGAAAAGGTAAATTCCTGCGGGAACGCAGAGTTTTTTCAGTTGGTAGTGGGGCATGTTTAATGCTCTCAGTTCCGTTCTCCATAGCCCTCTCCTTATTCCGGAATCAAGAACCAGCCGAAGCGGGCCTTTGCCTTATAGATAAACATGTAATGCAGAAGTAATTTAATCCAGTGTCCTGCTAATCCAATTTCGCCAAAAGTGTCATCGATACTTCTACCAGTAGTTGGGAACTTCATATAATCCGGAACAACTGGGTACATAGTCATTGATGCAGCAGAACCCTTGCGCAGCCCTGACCCAGCAGATGCAACACACGCGGCTCCCATATCTGCCATTGAAGCTGAACGAACTTTTGCGCCATTGCCCGATTTAATAAGCGTTGCAATATTCACCGCAGCAACTTTGCCCATGATTCCTGAAGGCATTCCGGTACGTGGTGGAGATGGGGCAACGAGCGTGCCATTAGGCGATTTTCTAGGCTTAGAAATTTGATGCGGTGGGGCAAAGGCAATGCCGACAGCAAAAACATTTGGGAATTTGGGAACTTGATAAGTATTTGGCCAATCCGATGCCAGCCATTCTTCATAGGGCTTTCCGCTGTAGTCAGCATCGACTTTCATGAAACCACTTGGCGCAAAGATTTCGGCTGAAATATCGCTGCCATCTTTCTCAAAGGCTTTCATATCAACACCCCGAAATGGCGGAAGCAACATTGCAAAATCAAAAGAAAGCGTTCCCTTTGTGCCATCTACGAGCTCGTAATGAATTAAGCCAGCTTCAATTTTCTCAACATGAGCGCCAAGAATTGCATGGATATTGCGTTCTCTAAATAGTGATTCGGTCCAGAGCTTTGATGTCGTTTGGAAACCATGTTGGGTAAAAATAAGTCCGCCAACGCCGAAATCACCAAGTTCGTATTCATTAGTTAAATAAATAATTTCAGCTAAGTCGCGTACACCCGCTTGTTTCAATTCGTGTTCGACGTTGAAGGTGTATTCAAATGCAGCGCCTTCACAGGTACAGGTACCGTGACCGACACCAATTACTAAAGTTTGCTTTTGGCCCGCCTTCATCTTTGCAATTACAGCCTTAAGTGAATGTGCCGCTTCAATTGCATGATCAGAAGTGCAAACTGAAACTGTGTGTCCATCTGGCCCAAGCCCTTCCGTCGCAGCAAAATTTAACTTTGGTCCCGTTGCATTTATCAAATAATCGTATTCAATCTTCGCACTTGTTCCATTTTTGTTTGAATCGGTATAGGTGACTTCGATATATGGCGAAGAAATTTGGGAATCGCCTGCTGGATGAACCGCTGTTGCAAGTGCCTGGTGAAATGTTATTTTCTTCCGTTTATAAACCGGGGCCAAGGGAAATGTAACTTGTGATTTATTCATCTTTCCAACGCCGACCCAAATATTTGAAGGAATCCAGTTGTACTTTGAATTTGGTGAAACGACAATTACTTCATCACTCTTCTTTAGTATTCTCTTTAAATGCAGAGCTGCAGTATGACCTGCAATGCCAGCGCCCATAACAACAACTCGTGCCACTCAACTCTCCCTTAAATCGCTTGGAGTAGAGGCTAGCCATTAATAATGATTTTGTAGACCCACAAAGTGTGGGCTGGCACTCGTTTATCTTTTAATTGATTCAATTTTGTTGGTAACGTTCTTAACAATTAGGGGTGTGTATTTATCAATCTCTTGATAGATCCCACTTGCCGGAATATTTTTAGCGGTCCATTGCCATGGTGTTGCAAGACAGATAGTTGCAACTAAATAAGCCATAAGGGCGGTACGAATTACTGAAAAGGCTGCGCCAAGCAATGAATCTAGCCACTTCAGTGCTCCAAATAAGAGTCGATTGTGAAAAAATTCAGCGAACTTAGAGAGCAACCATTGGCCGATTGAAGCGCCAATAGATATTGCGAGTAATAAGAGTGCGAACTTTCCAAAAATATTCTGCCAGCTCTGTAAATAGTTCCAGCCAATCGCTAGGCCAAGTACGCCGCCACCGACATAACCGACCATAGAGAAAATTGATTTTAGGAAACCAGCGCGATACCCACGGATAAAGGCGCCCAAAATTAAGAGCGCCAGAACGATATCTATCCAGTTGTATTTCATAGAGAAATTCCCAAATACTTCTCAACTTCGGCAAACAATTGCGCTTCGGATTTTAAAACTCCAACATGCTTATATGCGACTTCACTCTTGGAATTTAGAAACCAAGTTACAGGCACTCCCATACCGAACGCGCTTTTAGTAGAACCATCCTTGTCATAAAGATTTGGCCAACTCATTCCTTGTTCGATTACAAACTTTCTTGCTGATTCCATATCTGCTTCTTCAACATCGATACCAATAATTTGAATTCTCTTGGTTGCGGCAAGTGCGCGTAGGTAAGGCATCTCTTGTCGGCATGGGATACACCAAGATCCCCAAACATTTATTAGCGCAGGGCCCTTGATTGATTCAAGAAGAACTTTGGAATTTCCATCTAAGCATTCGAGAGTAGTCCCAGAAGTTTTAGTTGCATCGGTTGGAATAGCCGAACAAGAGATTACGCTGCCGCCACCGACGTTCTTTGGAGTCGAGTTTCCGCATGAAGTTAAAAGCAGCGCCGAAATCATTAGCACCGAGATTACTTTCATCGGAAATCCGCATCTGTTTTTACAAGTACCATGGCTTTAACTTTATCCATTTCTCCGATACCAAATGAGGGGCACAACTTAGCCAATGGGCAGGCGCCACATGCAGGTTTGCGGGAATGACAGATGCGCCGGCCATGCCAGATCATTCGTTGCGAGAGATTTGTCCACTCTTTGCGTGGAATTAGCTTCCCAACTTCGTGTTCAACTTTTACTGGATCCATTGATTCACTCCAACCGAAGCGGCGACTTAATCGGCCAAAGTGTGTGTCGACGGTAATTCCTGGAATATCAAAGGCATGACCTAAAACAACATTTGCAGTCTTGCGCCCGACACCGGGCAGCTTTACTAATTCAATTAATTCACCAGGTACTTCGCCACCATATTCATTCATAATCTTTACAGCGCTGCCCTTAAGGCTTCGCGCTTTACCACGAAAGAATCCAGTTGAATGAATCAAATCTTCGATAACAGCAACGTCAGCGCTGGCCATCTTTTTTACAGTTCCATATTTCTTAAATAGCTTTGGTGTAACCATGTTTACTCGTTTATCTGTGCATTGCGCTGAAAGCACCGTTGCACATAGAAGTTGAAATGGAGATTCAAAATCTAATTCACATCGCACATCTGGATATGTTTTCGTTAAGACCCGATAGATCGCGCGGGCTTCGGTGCTCATACGGGAAAGGTTAACCCGATTGGAGTTGATGGCGCCATTGCGGGTATCCTTTGAAAATGCCTAACTCCAAAGAAGCTAACGATGAAGCTGTCGTTCGCAAAGCGCCACTATTTAGCGCGTTAGATGATGCCGCATCAGCCACACTCCGCGAATCAATGACGCCGGTAAAGGTTTCAAAGGGCAACACACTTTTTAAAGAGGGCGATGCTGGTGATCGCTTATTCGTGGTCGTATCAGGAAAGCTGAAGCTTGGAACTACTTCATCTGATGGCCGCGAAAATCTACTTTCAATTCTTGGACCTGGCGAAATGTTCGGTGAACTTTCACTCTTCGATCCAGGACCGCGCACCGCAACTGCAACTGCAGTAACAGATGCTCGTTTACTTTCACTTTCGAATGACAAAGTTATTGGTTGGGTTACTCAACATCCAAAAGTTTCACTTCAACTTCTTGGTCGCTTGGCACAGCGCCTTCGTCGCAGCAATGAAGTTCTCGCAGATTTAGTTTTCTCTGATGTTCCAGGTCGCGTAGCAAAAGCAATAATGGATTTAGGAAGTCGCTTCGGCATCGAGAAAGAAGATGGCTTGCATGTAAACCACGATCTAACTCAAGAAGAGCTTGCCCAACTTGTTGGTGCTTCCCGCGAAACCGTGAATAAAGCCCTTGCAGATTTCGCTGGCCGTGGCTGGGTGCGACTAGAACCACGCGCAGTTGTTGTGCTTGATATTGACCGCCTGTCGAAGCGCGGTCGTTAATTACTTCTTTTTAAGTTCGAAGGTTAATTCAACTTCAACTGGTGAGTTAAGTGGAAGTTCTGCAACACCAAGTGCTGAACGTGCATGCTTTCCATTTACATCGCCCCAGAGTGCAAGTAACAATTCTGATGCGCCATTAATAACTGCAGGTTGATTTACAAATCCTGGTGCGCCATTTACATAACCAACAACGCGAACAATGCGAGCCACATCATCAACATCGGCAACCAGATTTAGCGCAGCAAGTGCGTTTAGTGCACAAATTTGCGCAAGCTCTTTTGCTTGTTCAACACTAACTTCAGCGCCAACTTTTCCGGTAATTGGAATTGCACCATTAACCATTGGAAGTTGTCCAGCGGTGAAAACTAACTTTCCAGTTTTAACTGCAGGAACATATGCTGCTAGTGGAACTGCCGCTACTGGAAGTTCTAGGCCCATCTCTTTTAACTTCTTGCGAATATTTACTTTACTCATTAGGCGATCACTCTCTTCATGTAAGCGACGAGTTGTTCGCCGGTTCCTGGTGCTGGAATAACTTGAACGAGTTCCCAGCCATCAGAACCCCAAGTATCTAAAATTTGCTTCGTTGCGTGTGACAGAAGTGGCACAGTTGCATACTCATATTTATTCATTAGTTTCCTCCGGTAAGTGCAGCTTTAACTAAGCCTGATACGACGCCACCATCTGCTTTGCCAGCGACTTTTGGTTGGATTGCTTTCATTACAAGACCCATGCCCGCAGGACCTGCGGCACCGGTTTCGGTGATTGCATCAGAAATAATTTTCTTAACGTCATCTTCAGATAATTGTTCTGGTAAATATTCGGTAATAATTTTGCCTTCGCTAGTTTCGCGCTCTGAGCGATCAGCATGTCCGGCATCTCTAAATGCATCAGCAGCTTCGCGCCGCTTCTTTGCTTCGCGCGAAAGAACTGTGATGATCTCGGTATCAACAAGAACGCGTGCGCTCTTTCCTGAAACCTCTTCATTTGTTATCGCAGTTAAAACCATGCGGATAGTTCCGGAGCGAAGCTCATCTCGTGAGCGGATAGCCTCGGTTAAATCGCCTTGAAGTCGTTCTTTTAGTCCCATAGGGGTATCT
>CANNIM010000052.1 GCA_947505195.1 Actinomycetota bacterium | reverse complement strand
TGAATTCAAATCTTCTGGAGCTTGCTCGCAACATTCATCAGCCAAGAGAGATTTCATTCGAGTAAGCACTTGGCGCTCATGCTCCATCTCGCTCAAGCATTGTGGGCATTGCTGGAAATGTGTTTGGAAAGTTTCAACTTGAATTTCATCATGAATTTCATCATCTATAAAGAGAATCAAGGCAAGCATGACATCGCTACATTCCATCTGATCCTCCAAACCCTCTATCTTTTGCATAATCCGCTAGCAATACTCGCAAGAGTTTGCGACCACGATGGAGCCGAGACATCACGGTTCCGGTTGGAATTCCTAAAATATCTGCAATCTCTTTATATGAATAACCTTCAACATCCGCATAGAAAACTGCGAGCCTAAACTCTTCCGGAATTTCGTGGAGAGCGCGCTTTACATCACCATCGGGCAAATTTTCTAATACTTCATCTTCCGCAGATTTGCCTTGATCGCTTGTGTGACTTGCTGCCGAAGCTAATTGCCAATCCTCAACCTCGCCATCAGAAATTAGTGGACGACGTTGATCTTTGCGATACGTATTAATAAATGTGGTCGTAAGAATTCGATACAGCCATGCCTTCAAATTTGTGCCAGGTTCAAATTGGTGGAAAGAAGTAAATGCCTTGGCATATGTATCTTGTACTAAATCTTGGGCGTTATGTGGATCTTTTGTGTATCGCATTGCTGCTGCATAAAGTTGATTTGTATATTGCATTGCATCTCGCTCAAATCGAGCAGTTCGCTCAACAACAGTCTCCGTCGCCAATAATTGCGCGGGAGTTTTTACCTCGATTTCTGATGACATCGGAAGTAAGGCTACTGCCAAGAGATATCTCCTTTTTGGGATGCGTGGATTAATACAGTCAACAAAATCGCCCAAGAGTTTATTCCTGGCATAAAAAAGCAAAGAAAATGGTGGCCCCGCTAAAAAAGGGTACGGGGCTCGCTCACATCGATCTCGACTATCAAATCAGGACCAGTGTTTCTTGTGGCATTTACTCTGGTTGAAACTGGGTGAGCCTGCAATCCCCTTGCCGGTTCATCAACTTCCATGAGTGCGCGAACCTCTTCAACGGAATTCAACTTCGGATTGAGCCAAGCGTCCCACCGATCCTCGGGTAAGAACGTTGGCATTCGGTGATGAATAGTTGCCAAGAAATCAACCGCAGGTCTTGTAATTAGCGCTGCACTTTCAAAAACTTCTCCACTTGGATCTATCCAGCGATCATAGATTCCAGCAAAGGCAAGTGATTTATCTGCCACTTGCGATTGAATGTAGAAGGGCTGTTTGCTCTCATATTTTCCAAGTTCAGTCGCCCATTCGTAATAACCAGAAGCAGGAATTAAACATCTACGAGATTTAAATGCACTTCTAAATGTTGGCTTCTCGTGAACACTTTCACTTCGCGCATTTATGGCCTGAGATTGTGAGCGCACCGCTTCGGTTCGATCTTTACTCCAAGGTGCAATTAGCCCCCAAGAAAGCGTTGCTAATTCCCGCTCCTTAGTTAAATTCGATTCTCTTACAATATAGATCTCGCGGGTAGGCGCAATATTCCAATCCGATGGAATTGATTTAGAAGTTGAATTAGCCGTTATTTCGAATTCTTCGATTAATTCGCCAGCAGACTTAACAAGGGCAAATCTTCCGCACATAACGGCAACAATACCTGCTGAGGTAGGCTTGCGCGGTGAGCGAAAAAAGTGAGTTATGGTCTGCGCCCTTTCGTGGCAGCAATCCAATCTCTGCAACCATAACTATTCCGGGCTCAAAGTCAGCGACTAATCGTGCGCTAATTTTGGCCGCTCTAGCTACAACTCCCTCACTACTCCGAAAGCCTCTGCACTCGCGTGATTCCGCTTTAATGATTGCTGGACTCAAAGCAATTGGTTGTGGCATTACTGAAGATGCAAATGGAGATTTAAGAATTAACCCAGGTAAATTCCTAGGACCGGCAAGTGTTGATGTTGGAAATGCCGGGACTGTTATGCGCTTCTTGCCACCGGTTGCGGCACTTGCAACTGGGCTTGTTCACTTCGATGGGGATGCTAGATCTCATGAGCGACCAGTTGGTCCAGTAATTAGCGCACTTGAAGAGTTGGGCGTAACGATTGAACATGGAAAGAAATATTCGCTGCCGCTAACTATTAATGGAAGTGGCGCAATTAAAGGCGGAATACTTGAGATTGACGCCTCTGCCTCTAGCCAATTCATCTCGGCGCTCTTGCTGATTGGCCCCGCAACCCAGAATGGAATTACCGTAAAAGATATTGGTAAGTCACTGCCTTCAGCGCCACATATCGAAATGACAATTGCGATGCTTAAAGTCTTTGGGGCAAAAGTGGAAAGTAGCGTTGATCAAAGTGGGCGCCGTGAATGGCGCGTTGCACCTGGTGTACTGCAAGGTCAAGATGCAGTTATCGAGCCAGATCTTTCTAATGCTGCGCCTTTTATGGCAGCTGCAATGATTTCTGGTGGTGAAGTATTAATTACTGATTGGCCAAAGCAGACCGCCCAACCTGGTGATCAACTTAGAAGTATTTTTAGCAAGATGGGCGCAAAAATTGATTTTGTGGGAACTTCTCTTAAGGTGAGTGGAACTGGAAAAATTCATGGCATTGATATTGATTTACACGATGTTGGTGAGTTAACTCCTTCTATCGCTGCCGTTGCCGCACTTGCCAATTCGCCATCATCGCTACGTGGCATTGGCCACCTACGTCTTCATGAAACAGATCGTCTTGCTGCACTTGCCACAGAGTTAAATGCTTTAGGCGGCGATGTAGATGAAGAAGAGAGTGCACTTCATATTTCACCATCGCCATTACATAGCGGAATTTTCCACACTTATGATGATCATCGATTAGCAACAGCTGGCGCCATGATTGGGCTAGCAATCAATGGCATTCAAGTTGAAAATATTGCGACGACTCAGAAGACGCTGCCAGATTTTCCTGGCGCCTGGCAAGAGATGCTCAACTCAAGTAGTTCTACTAACTCAGTTAGCGCGAGTAAGTAATGGTCGAACCACGTAACTTCAGTGAGTTTGATGAAGATGACGTTCGTTCCCGCCCAGCCCGCAGCACAAGACCACGGACAAAAGATCGCCCCGATTATTCCGAAGCTACTGATGCTTTCGTAACTGCGGTTGATCGCGGTCGCGTTACCTGCTTAATTGCCGCGCGTATTGGGACAAGTGAAATTCCAGAGATAACCGCTATGAAATCTCGTGAACTCGGTAAGAAATCTGTAGTTGTTGGCGATGCTGTTGGTTTAGTTGGTGATATTTCAGGTGAAGTGGGAACCTTGGCGCGAATTGTTACGGTAACAGAGCGCAAGAATGCACTGACACGAACAGTTGATGATGATGCAGAACAAGAGCGAATGATTGTGGCCAATGTTGATCAGATGGCGATTGTTATCGCATCTGAAAATCCAGAACCGCGACATGGTTTTGTGGATCGCGCATTAGTAGTCGCGTATGACCAGGCAATTACGCCGATCATCATTATGACGAAATGCGATTTATCTGATGGTAAAGAATTTCTCGAAGCATATAAAGATTTAGATATTCAAATTATTAAGACTCAAGTCAAAAAGCATAAAGGTAAAGAGTTAGATGAAATTCGCAGAGCCTTGGCTGGAAAACGAACAGTATTGCTCGGACATTCTGGTGTTGGAAAATCAACGTTGGTAAATGCTTTAGTTGAGAGCGCAGATCGCGCAACTGGTTCAGTTAACGATGCAACCGGTCGCGGTCGCCACACTTCATCTTCCGCAATTGCACTCGCTCTTGAATTCGGTGCCGAAAGCGGATGGATAATTGACACACCTGGTGTTCGATCCTTTGGAGTCGCTCATGTTGATAGCAAACGGGTAATAGGCGCCTTCGGAGAATTTAGTGAAGCCATCGAACACTGCCCGAAGAATTGTTCGCATAATGAAGAGAGTTGCGCGCTAAATTCATGGGAGCTAGATGCACGAAGTAAATCAAGGTTAGAAAGTCTGCGCCGCCTGCTTCGTGCCTGAAGTAGGATTCCGACATGTCAACCGGAGCACGCGATTTAAATTCTGATTTAGATTTAGCCCTCCACCTTGCTGATATCGCGGATCAAATCTCACTCAAGCGATACCAAGCACTTGATCTTGTAATTGAAACTAAGCCAGATTTATCACCGGTTACTGATGCTGATAAGGCAGTTGAAGGCGCAATTAGAGAAGAGATCCAGAGATCTCGGCCCGAAGATTTAGTCGTAGGTGAAGAGTTTGGTCGTCCTGACTCACTTGTTGGAAAGTATTACTGGGTAATTGATCCAATTGATGGCACTAAGAATTATCTGCGTGGAGTTCCTACCTGGGCCACCTTGATTGCACTGATTGATCCAAATGGAAGAGTTGTTGTTGGAGCAGTTAGCGCACCTGCTCTTGCGCGACGTTGGTGGGCAGCCGATGGACTAGGTGCAAAGACTCAATTTAATGTTGGTACTAAAGAGATCAAGCCAATTAAAGTTTCTAAAGTTGCAAAGTTAAGCGACGCCTCAATTTCACATTCAGATTTAATTGGTTGGGGTGCGCACAGAGCTAATTTTGTTGAACTCCAAGAGCGAATTTGGCGTACCCGAGGCCATGGTGATTTCTGGTCACATATGTTGGTTGCCGAAGGCGCAGTCGATCTCGCAGTTGAACCTGCACTTGCACTCTGGGATATGGCTGCTCTCGATATTATCGTTCGTGAAGCCGGTGGAAAATTTACAAACATTAAGGGCGAAGATGGTCCTCATGGTGGCAGCGCAATTTCAAGTAATGGCTTAATTCATACTGAGTTCATAAAGGAAATCAATTAATGCGAAATTTGACGCAAGCACTTGGTTCGGTAGAAATTGCTGGCCGCACTTACACCGGTTCGCAAGTGCAAATAGCGCTTTATATATTGGTTGGGCTAATCGCGCTAATTCTCCTGGGGCTAATAATTCGGGCAATGCGTAACAAGGGCACCCCACCAGTCCCACGGTATGAAGAGATATTTGATATTGAAAGTGAGATTTTCGTAACCAATCCTTATAAGAACGATCCGGATACGCATTTCGAAGAGCCAATCTTAAGAACTGTGACCCTTACTTTAATGATTGGGCTGCGCGAACATCTTGCAAAGATGGCAGAGAACGCATCGGATCAACATAAATCAATGTCAGCAATTGCAACACAATTAGAGGCTCGCGGAGTAACTCCAATTGCATTTACCCAATGGAACCAATCTTCGATTCAAGGAGTTGCGGCAAGAATTATTTTGAGCGGTAAATCACGCACTGCCCTATTTGGTCCAAGCGTTGCAATGGCAAAGGCCAGCGCTAAATTTCCGAATGAGATTGCACTTGCAGTTGAGAGCGCGCACGGCGCAGGACATAGTGTTTTTGTATTAGCGATTGATGGTCTGGCTTATGGTGTATTTAGCGTTAGCCACAGGCTGCAATTAATTGCAGCCACTTCGTGATTGGTAGCGGGGACAGGATTTGAACCTATGACCTCTGGGTTATGAGCCCAGCGAGCTACCGAGCTGCTCCACCCCGCGTCGGTTCGGCAATCTTATGCCGAAAGGTTTAATAACCCAAATTACTTCTGTAGCGCTTTTACTTCTGTGCAGAAATAGCAGCAGCAATAGCCGCTTTCAGGCGATCTTGCGCCTTGCCATAAGCAGTGAAGTCGCCCTTCTTAAGTGCTGCTTGTGAATCTGCAAGAGCAGATTGCGCACTAGCAAGAGCAGATTTAAGCGAACTACTCATATTTG
>CANNIM010000051.1 GCA_947505195.1 Actinomycetota bacterium | reverse complement strand
TCTCAGTTGGTGCAAGGTCTAAATCAAATTCATCAACAGCGATGATTTTTTCAACTTTACGGATACCCATAAGAGTTCCATTTACGATAACAATTCGGCCATCATTTAACGCTGCATGCAAGGAAATCATGCTGCGATATTCCGGACTCACTGGGTCGGTATTAACAGATGAAGTCATGCCGCGTGCTTCAGCAAGAGCTGGAGTATTCACATAAGTAACATCTTCAGCGCCAGTTGCAATCAAGGCGCCCTTAAGTGCGCTCGTTGCAAGAACTGATGAATCATGTTCTGAAATATCACCACGTACTTGAACCTCCATTGATACTGGTAGTTCACCAGCAAGGGCGATTGCAATTTGAGCCATCTTCTCAACGAGCGGCAAACTTGGGCGAATCTCTTCGTGGATTGCGCCACCCTTAACATTTACGGCATCAGGTACTAGTTCACCAGAAAGCGCTTTACGAACAGATACTGCAACAGCAATTCCTGCGCGCTCTTGAGCCTCATCGGTAGATGCGCCAAGGTGTGGAGTTGCAACAACGTTATCTAATTGGAATAAGGGTGAATCGGTGCAAGGTTCAGTTACATAAACATCAAGACCAGCACCAGCAACGCGTCCTTGCGTTAGTGCATCAAATAACGCTGCCTCGTCAAGAACGCCACCACGTGCCGCATTAATAATGCGAACCGTTGGCTTAACTTTCTTAAGTGCTTCAACGCCAATTAAATTAGCAGTCTCTTTAGTCTTTGGTAAGTGAATTGTTATGAAGTCAGAGACCTTTAATAATTCATCAAGTTCAACAAGACGAACGCCAAGTTGAGCGGCGCGCGCAGGTTGTAGATATGGATCGTAAGCAACTACATCCATTCCAAATCCCTGCATACGTGCTGCAACTAATTGTCCGATACGACCAAAGCCGACAATTCCAAGAGTCTTCTCGAATATCTCCGCTCCGGTGTACTTAGAACGTGCCCACTTGCCATTGCGTAACGCCGCATGTGCTGGGGAGATAAAGCGAGCAGATGCCATAAGCAGAGAGATTGCTAATTCGGCAGCGCTGACAATATTTGATGTTGGTGCATTAACAACCATGACGCCTGCAGCGGTTGCAGCAGGGATATCAACGTTATCTAACCCAACTCCGGCACGTGCAATAACTTTTAAACCCTTAGCCGCAGCAATTGCTTCGGCATCCATCTTTGTTGCAGATCGAATCAATACGGCATCTACTCCGGCAGCAAGTGCGGCAAGTAATTGCCCGCGATCTGCACCATCACAGTTGCGTACTTCAAAATCTGGCCCCAACGCTTCTAACGTTGCTGGGCTAAGTTCTTCTGCAATTAAAACAATAGGTTTGGTTAAAACAATGGGCTTAGCCACGCGCAGCAGCACCTTCCTTATAATCATCTTTGTTGTCGCCCTTGACCCATGACATCATCTTGCGAAGTTCACGGCCAACAGCTTCGATTGGATGGGTTTCACCCTTTGCGCGAAGTGCTTTAAATTCTGGTGCGCCGGCATCTTGATCATCAATGAAGCGCTTAGCAAATGTTCCATTTTGAACATCGGCAAGAACTGCCTTCATGTTTGCCTTTACGCTGGCATCGATTACACGAGGACCAGAGATGTAATCTCCATATTCGGCAGTGTCAGAAACTGACCAACGTTGCTTTGCAATTCCACCTTCGTACATCAAGTCAACAATCAACTTGAGTTCGTGTAGACATTCGAAGTAGGCAACTTCTGGTTGGTATCCCGCTTCAATTAAAACTTCAAAACCATATTGAACTAACTGTGAAGCGCCACCGCATAGAACGGCTTGCTCACCGAATAGATCGGTCTCACACTCTTCAGTAAATGTTGTGAGGATTCCGCCTGCGCGTAATCCACCGATTGCCTTGGCATATGAAAGTGTTAGTGGCCAAGCGCTTCCGGTTGAGTCTTGTTCAACAGCAACCAAAACTGGAACTCCGCGACCTGCTGAGTACTCACGACGTACTAAGTGGCCAGGGCCCTTTGGTGCAACCATTGCAACATCGATATTTGCTTCTGGCTTGATGTATCCAAAACGAATGTTAAATCCATGACCGAAGAACAAAGCTGCTCCTGGCTTAATGTTTGGCTTGATTGAATCGTTATAGATATGACGTTGCACATGATCTGGTGCAAGCAACATAACTACATCTGCCTCTTTAACGGCATCAGCAACAGATAGAACGCGAAGTCCTTCTGCTTCTGCTTTCGCACGAGACTTTGAACCTTCTGCTAAACCAACTCGAACATCGACTCCGCTATCGCGAAGTGAAAGAGCGTGTGCATGTCCTTGTGAGCCGTATCCAATTACCGCAACCTTCTTAGATTGAATAATTGATAGATCGGCATCTTCGTCGTGATACTGAGTTGCCACTTTTATGACCTTCCTCTTCCTGGTAGTTGATTTGCTTTGGTTTTGTTAATGCTGGGGTAAGCCTATTTTTTATTTCTTATCTTCTGAAATCGAGCCTGGTTTTAGCCCTCGAGACATCGCAACTAAGCCTGATTGGATCAGTTCCAATATGCCAAATGGCTCTAGGACCCGAAGCAGAGCTGAGATCTTCTCGGTATTGCCGGTGGCCTCAATAGTGACGGCATCCTGTGCAACATCTACAACTTTGGCGCGAAATAGTTGCACCGTCTCAAGAACTTGAGAGCGAGTTTTCTCATCAGTTGAAACCTTAACCAACAAGAGTTCACGTTGAACCGAGACAACAGGGTCTAGTTCGGTGATGCTGATGACGTTGATCAATTTATCTAATTGCGCGATAACTTGTTCAAGCGCATGATCTTCAACATTTATAACAATTGTCATTCTAGAGAAGTTCGGGTTCTCGGTTGGACCAACAGCGAGTGAATCGATGTTGTAACCACGACGTGAAAATAGTGAAGAGATTCGGGCAAGTACGCCCGGACTATTTTCAACCAGAACTGAAAGCGTGCGAGTCTTTAAGATTGAAGTAGATGATGAAGGTGCATCTGGATGTGACTGTGTCATTTATAACTCCTGTGAATCCCAGATAGGTGCAAGGGAACGGGCATTAACAATGTCATCGTTTGATGTTCCGGCTGCGACCATTGGCCAGACCATTGCATCCTTATGAACGCTAAAGTCAACTACAACTGGGCGGTCATTGATCTCCATTGCCTGCGCAATTGTCTTATCGACATCATCTCTTGAATCACAAGTCAAGCCAACGCAACCCATCGCCTCGGCAAGCTTTGCAAAATCAGGAATGCGCTTTGAATGAAGCTCGGTATTTGAATAACGCTCGTTATAGAACAGGGTCTGCCATTGGCGAACCATTCCTAAACTTTCATTATTTATAACTGCAACTTTGATTGGAATATTATTTAGCGCACAGGTAACTAACTCTTGGTTAGTCATCTGGAAACAGCCATCTCCGTCAATTGCCCAAACTGTTGTGTCAGGTGCGCCAACTTTTGCGCCCATGGCTGCAGGAACGGCATAACCCATAGTTCCAAGTCCGCCAGAGTTCAACCAAGTTCGCGGCTTCTCATATGAAATGAATTGTGAAGCCCACATTTGATGTTGTCCTACACCCGCGGCGTAGATTGCATCTGGTCCAGATAGTTTTCCAATTCTTTCAATTACATATTGTGGTGAAAGACTTCCATCAGATGGGTGGTCGTAACCAAGTGGGAATCGATTGCGCCAGCCATAGGCTTGAGATAACCAAGCAGAAATATCTGGTTGGTTCTTCTTAAACTCACTCTTGATTGCAGGTAATAGCGCTTCGATAGTTAGACGCAAATCTCCAACGAGAGCCACATCAGCGCGACGATTCTTACCGATTTCAGCAGGGTCGATATCGGCGTGAATGATCTTTGCATTTGGCGCAAATGTTGAAAGTTTTCCAGTAACACGATCATCAAAACGGGCACCAAGTGTTATTAACAAATCTGCTTTCTGAAGCGCTGTAACAGCGGCAACAGTTCCGTGCATACCCGGCATTCCAAGGTGTTGTGGATGTGAATCTGGGAAAGCGCCGCGTGCCATAAGTGTTGTGACCACTGGTGCGCCAGTAAGTTCGGCAAGCTTTAAAAGCTCTTTGTGTGCTTGTGCCTTTATTGCGCCGCCACCAATGTAAAGAACTGGGGCTTTAGATTGCGCGATTAGCGCAGCGGCATCACGAATTGATTCTGGTGTTGCATCTAACTTCGGGTTGTAGCCACCCAAATTTATTGACTTTGGATAATTAAATTCGGTCTGCATTTGAAGTGCATCTTTTGCAATATCAACCAACACTGCGCCAGGTCGACCTGTGCTCGCAATATGAAACGCTTCGGCGATACTGCGTGCAATGTCTGCTGGATCTGTAACTAGAAAAGAATGCTTTGTAATCGGCATTGTTATGCCGCGAATATCTGCTTCTTGAAAGGCATCAGTTCCGATTGCACCTGATGCAACTTGACCAGTGATTGCGACGATTGGAACAGAATCCATCTGTGCATCCGCAAGTGGTGTAACTAAGTTAGTTGCTCCAGGTCCTGAAGTTGCAATGCAAACACCAACGCGACCAGTTGCTTGGGCATAGCCGGTTGCAGCATGTCCAGCGCCTTGTTCGTGTCTAACTAAGATGTGGCGAATCTTGCTATCAAATATTGGATCGTAAGCCGGAAGAATTGCACCACCTGGGATACCGAACATGACATCTACGCCAGAAGCTTCTAACGCTTTGACGAGCGAACTCGCCCCCGTCATCTTTGTTGATTCACTCATGTTCATCTCCCTTCAAAACTAAAAGCGCAATTGAAATGCGAAACCCCTCAGTTTCCACTGAGGGGTAGCACACGGACTAGTTATTAACTAGAGCGTGCGCTCACCAATTACCACGACTGAAGTCATGCCTGAATTCTCCCCTGCCCTTTGCATTTGGTCAACCCCGGGGATGAAAATCTCACTATTTAACCGCAGACCGCACCCTTGGAAGCCGACCCCACAACCTTTGTGTATTTTGCCAATACCCCACGCTTATATTTATGTGGGATTGGATTGAAATTCTTACGACGTTCAACCATTTCTGCTTCATCCACCAAGAGATCTAAGGTGCGAGCAATAGTGTCAATGCGAATTAAATCGCCATCTTTAATAAAGGCAATCGGCCCGCCATCAACTGCTTCTGGTGAAACATGTCCTACACATAGTCCGGTGCTGCCACCACTAAATCGACCATCGGTTAATAGCAGAGTTGATTTGCCGAGACCGGCGCCCTTAATCGCACCCGTAATCATTAACATCTCGCGCATTCCAGGTCCACCTTTTGGACCTTCATAGCGAATTACAACTACGTCACCCGCTTTAATGGTTCCATCTTGCAGCGCATCCATTGCAAGTTGTTCGCGTTCGAAAACTCGTGCCGGTCCTTCAAATTTATCAACACCGATGCCTGCAGTTTTACAAACCGCGCCTTCTGGAGCAAGTGAGCCACCAAGAATTGTGATTCCAACGGCAGTTGAAACTGGCGATTTGATTGCGTGAAGAACATCTCCGTCTGGATCAAGTGGGGCTAATTCTGCAAGATTTTCAGCCATAGTCTTTCCGGTAACTGTTAAGCAATCACCATGTATGAAACCGGCATCGAGTAGCGCACGAAGAACGACTGGGATTCCACCGACGCGATCAATATCAGTCATTACATACTTACCAAATGGTTTTAGGTCGCCAAGTAGTGGGACTTTAGAACCAATCCGGTGGAAATCTTCCATAGTTAAATCAACTTCAGCTTCATTTGCGATTGCTAGTAAATGCAGAACAGCATTTGTCGAGCCACCTAGCGCCATAAG
>CANNIM010000050.1 GCA_947505195.1 Actinomycetota bacterium | reverse complement strand
TTGTTTCGCGAACCTGCTGGGATTTCAATTACGAAGTCAAAGACCATTGATTCCATTGCAGGTCTACAAAAGATTGGGGTGATCGACGGGGCTCGAACCCGCGACATCTCGGACCACAACCGAGTGCTCTACCAGCTGAGCTACGACCACCATGGATGTCATAGTCTACATTCCCCAAAGGGAACTAAGACCCAGGAGTTTTAAAACCTAGGGATTTTGCGGCTTTGCGCTGGACTTTGTCGTAGGTAAGAAAATCAATGGCCTTGCTGCCAAGACTCGCCGCAGAGGCTAAGTGGATGGCATCTAGGGTCGCCAAGTTGGTGCCCTTGGATATCTCAACGGCCAAATAAGAGGTCGCCTCGTCGAATTCAATAATATTGAAGATAGCGATATCGGCCTCGAAAAGCTTTGTAGCCATGGCGAATTCTGCGGCACTTAGGCGCTTGCGCAGGTTGATCAGGGTTTCGGTCACACCGATTTGGGAGATGTATTTATCTTGATATTTAACGATAATTTCTTCACATTGTTGAGAAAACTCTTCTTCAAGATATCTTTTTAGTAATGCGCTTGAGTCTAAATAAAGAGATGTCAAAATTTGCGCTCGCGACGAGATTCAATGAGCAATTCTGTTGTTGTAGGTCCCGCCTTGCGCGGTGTAATTCGCTTGAAATTACCCAATGAGGTGCGAGTGGCTGGTCTTACTCGCCCTTCTGCAATTGCGCGTTCTAGAAATGCAGACCGTTTAATTTCTTCGCCCTTCACCGGCGAAAGCAGACAGATTGCCTGGCCGTGATTTGTAATTGTTATCTGCTCGCCTTCATTTACACGCTGCAGAATTTCAGATAAGCGGTTCTTGAATTCTCTGATACCAATTTCCATGTGGCCACAATATCAGAATTTGTGGCTACATTTAAAGAGGGATTTTAATTGTTGGGGATGAAGATGGCCTTGCGGTAATACTCGAGCTCTTCGATGGAATCACGGATGTCTCCAAGGGCTCGGTGGTTGCCAGTTTTCTTGGGGGCTGCGAAGTAGATCCGGGGATACCAACGGCGGGCTAGCTCTTTGATTGATGAAACATCGATGGTTCGATAATGCAGATAAGCATTTAGAAGGGGCATATCGCGGGCGATAAATGAGCGATCAGTTCCAACAGAATTTCCAGCCAAAGGAGATTTGCCGGCGCCTGGTGCATATTTCTCGAGATAGGCGATTATCGCTTCCTCGGCCTTCGAGGTTTCAACACCGTTTGGAATTTCGGCGATTAGGCCAGATTCGGTATGCATATTAGTTACGAACTCGTTCATACCTTTTATCTGTTCCGCGCTCGCCTTGATGACGAGGTCAATTCCTTCGCCCAAGATGTTCAGCTCGGAGTCGGTGACCAGGACTGCGATTTCGACCAATACATCTCTATTAAGATCCAAACCGGTCATCTCACAATCGACCCAAATCAGGTTCGGGGAATCGTTTTTAGTGCTCATCGGGGGAGCCTAAACCAGAAGTGTGCTGGGGCTGTAATTTCACCATTCGTTCACCTTGGGTTCACCTTTGTTCCACATTCAAAAACCCGCATGGCACAACAATCGGCACGTGAGCACAACTGCGCCTGGGGCTAAATCTGCAACCTCTACGATCTCAACGCCCGCTAAGCGCGAGATTACAACAAAGCCAAGATTGTCAGACAAAGTATTTCGTGGCGTTGCAACTACTGGCGGACTTTCATCGCTAGTAATCCTAGGTTTAATTTTTGTTTTCTTGGCATTTCAAGGTTTTCAAGTTCTTCGCTCTGAAGGTTTGGGTTTTATTACCGGAAGTAATTGGGAAGTAGTTCAAGATAACGTAGGAAATACCAATCTAGAAGCTTCACAATTTGGAATTGCAGCAATGCTTATTGGAACTGTAATTTGCGCAACGATTGCGGTAATCATCGCGGTGCCAATTTCGGTTTTATGTGCGCTTTACTTAACTTTTTACGCACCAAATTTTATTAAGAGATTAATGGTTGCGCTAATTGACTTGATGGCAGCATTCCCTTCAATCCTCTTTGGTATGTGGGGCTACTTTGTATTAATGCCACATGCTGAATATTGGGCACAGCTCCTTCATAAGTACTTCGGCTGGCTTCCATTTTTCAAGATGGATGTAGATATTTTTGAGCGCTCGCCATTTGTTGCGGGTGTAGTTCTTTCAACAATGATTATTCCTATTATCACTTCGGTATCGCGCGAAATTTTCTCACAAACACCACTTGATCGGATTCAAGCTGCTTATGCACTTGGATCAACAAGGTGGGCGATGATTAAAGCGGTAGTTATTCCATATGGGCGAAGCGGAGTTGTTGGCGGTGCAATGCTTGGCCTCGGTCGCGCTATGGGTGAAACAGTTGCTGTTTACACCGTTCTTAATTTGGTTTACCAGATTAATTGGCAAGTATTAATCGGAGCTGGTGGAAACGTAGCATCGATGATTCTGCTTAAGTTTGGTGAAGCCGGTCCAACTGAGACCAAAGCCTTAATGGCTGCTGGATTAGCGCTCTTTATCCTTACGTTGATAGTGAACTCAGCTGCCAATGTCATTGTCACAAAGACAGGCGGCAAGGGTCGATGATTAATTCAAAAGTGGCAGTTAAGCCAGGTAAGCCTTGGGCTGCAACCCCACGCGAGCGTGCGCTAGATCTTGGCGCAATATTGCTTGCCGCTGTAGGTTCCTTCGCTTTAGTGGCGCTATCTGAATTAAAGGGAAAGCTAGCTTATGCCGGAGTCTTCTTTCTATTAATCATTGTAATTAATTTTATTCACAACTATTTAAGCCGAGGAATCGCAACAGCAAAAGATTCAATCGCTTCCACATTCGCAGTTGCTGGTGTGTTGATAACACTTCTTCCTATCACAAGCATTATGTTCTCAATTTTTGAACGTGGAAAAACTGGATTTAAATTAAATTTGTTTACTTCTGATATGAAATTGAATGGTCCAAACGATCCGCTTAATCAGGGTGGCTTGTTACATGCGCTAACTGGTAGCGGAATTATGGTTGGGATTGCGCTAATTATTAGCTTGCCAATCGGGATTCTTACCGCTATTTACCTCACCGAAATTAAAGGTTTTTTCACTCGCCCAATTAGATTCCTGGTACAGGCAATGTCCGGTGTCCCATCAATTGTTGCGGGCCTATTTATTCTTTCTGCGATTGTATTTCCAATCACAAAGACCCCTAGTGGACTAATGGGAGGCTTAGCGCTTTCAATTCTAATGATTCCAACTATTGCCAGAACTTCAGAAGAAGTATTACTTTTAATTCCACCTGACTTACGTGAAGCAGGTATCGCACTTGGTGGAACCCAGTGGCGCACAATCTCACAAATTGTCGTTCCTGCGGCAAAGAGCGGATTAATGACAGCGATTATTTTAGGAGTTGCCCGAGTTGCTGGCGAAACTGCGCCATTAGTACTTGTCTCCGGCGGTGGAGATGCGCTTAACTTAAATCCAACCTCTGGACCAATGGGATCCTTCCCATTTTACATTTGGAAGAGTTTTACTTTTGGAACAACTGAATCTATTGCCCGTGCTTGGGCAGGAATTTTTATTCTTCTCGTTTTAATTTTCATACTGTTTATTGCGGCTCGCCTATTAGGTGGAGATAGGAAGAAAAAATGATTAATCCTGAAGATCAAGATCCTCTAGATAAAGGAAGCGAAAAAATGGAAACAACAACCCCTTCATCGCTGTCGAGCGTTGCGGCCAATGCGGCAGCTAAGAAAAAGCCCGGATCAGGTGCTCTCGGAGTTGGACTTGAGGCCCGAGGAATCCATGCTTGGTTCGGTGACAAGTTAGTTCTTCAGAACATATCTTTGGATTTTTGGTCAGGAACAGTTACGGCCCTAATTGGCCCTTCAGGTTGTGGAAAATCAACATTCATTCGCACCCTAAACCGCATGCATGAATTTATCCCTGGTGCTGCAATGGCTGGAGAAGTTTTACTAAATGGAAAAGATATTTATGAGAGTGGAACTGATGTAACAAAGATTCGCTTAAAGGTTGGAATGGTTTTCCAGAAGCCAAATCCATTCCCATCGATGACTATTGCAGATAACGTTCTAGCGGGTCTAAAACTTGCCCAATTAAAGGTTGCAAATAAAGATGATCTACTAGAAGAGTGTTTAGTTCGCGCTGGGCTTTGGTCTGAAGTAAAAGATCGGTTAAGTGCTTATGGCGGCTCACTTTCTGGTGGCCAACAGCAACGTTTATGTATTGCGCGTTCACTTGCAGTACGACCAGAAGTTCTATTGATGGATGAACCATGTTCAGCCCTGGATCCAGGATCTACGCTGAAGATTGAAGAGACAATCTCAGAGCTCTCATCTTCCATGACAATCATTATTGTTACTCACAATATGCAACAAGCAGCTCGGGTATCTGATTACACCGGATTCTTCTTATCCGATGGTGGCCCAGGAGAGCTTGTTGAAGTTGGACCGACGAGCGAGATTTTCTCTCGGCCAAAAGATATTCGCACCGAGAATTACGTGACAGGTCGTTTTGGCTAATACTGCCGAAAGTCGGCTAAAACGGTTTACCAACTGTTCACCTAATTGTTAGCAAGCGTTTGGTATTAAACCCCATTGGCTTAACCCGGAATCAATACTTTTCCCCTTAGACAAACGTCTATTTAGTCCGAACAAGGGGAAAAATGAAACT
This sequence comes from Actinomycetota bacterium, assembly GCA_947505195.1. GTDB lineage: Bacteria > Actinomycetota > Actinomycetes > Nanopelagicales > Nanopelagicaceae > AAA044-D11. The sequence goes on along the minus strand of CANNIM010000050.1, from coordinate 1,311 downwards.
TTCTAAATCAATCAAGGTTCTAGGCGCAGTTATTGCTGTCGCCGTCCTTGCTGCTCCATCTGCTGTTGCAGCTGTTTCACTAACTGGTGCGGGCGCTACATTCCCCGGCCCAATCATCGAAGCTTGCAAGGCTGGGTACAACAAGGAAACAGGAAACACATTTACATATGGTCTTGGTGGTTCTGGCGCAGGTCGCACAGCATCAGATAAGCAAACAGGAATTGTTAACTTTTCAGATACACCACACCTTGCAGCACGCGAAGGTGTAATCCACCTTCCAGTTGTCGCAGGTCCAATTGCAGTTATGTATAACATCGGAAACAAGAAGCCGCTTTATCTTTCACCAGCAACTGTTGCTGGAATCTTTGGTGGAACAATCACAAAGTGGAATGATCCAAAGATTGTTGCAGAAAATAACCGTTCAGTTCAAGAAGCAATTTACAAGACCGATTCAAAGGGCGTTGTTGTTAAGGACAAGGCTGGAAAGCCAATAGTTCTAAAGACTGTTACTCGTAACATTCGCTACACACTTCCACCAAAGCCAATCAAGGTTATCTACCGCTCTGATTCATCAGGCACAACCGGCGCATTCACTGCGGCGCTAAATGGAGCGGCTCCTGAAGTTTGGACAAAGGCTGGAAACAACGCATTCGGTTCTTCCTTCCCAGGAACTCTAAATGATAAGGCAAACCTAGGTCGCATTACTGGTGCATCTGGCTCGGCAGCAGTAGCAGCGGCAGCTGCAAAGACTCAGTACTCAGTTACATATGCTGAATCAAGCTTTGCAAAAGACAATGGTCTTGCAATTGCTAACATCAAAAATGAAGCTGGAAACTTTCAAGCACCTACATCTGGTGGAGTGTCAGCATTCCTTGGAGCCGCAACGGTTTCAGCTAAGGGAATCGTTACCTTCGATTACAAGACAAAAGATCCAGGCTCATACCTATTCGGAACTACGTCATATGCTCTAGTTGATACCAAGCAGAAGGATGCAGAGACTGCTAAAGCAGTTCGCGATCTTCTTTCTTACCTACTAGATCCAAAGTGCCCTGCAACTGATCCAAAGCAGGAATACACAACTATCACTGGCGCTCTTCGTGACGTCAACTTGAAGTTGATTGCACAAATCACCAACTAGTTAAAAGTTATGAATAGAAAGCCCCGGGCCAATTGGTTCGGGGCTTTCTTATTTGTTATTCACGTCCAATGAAAATGGGTGCGCCTGGCAGGAATCGAACCTGCGGCCTACCGCTTAGAAGGCGGTTGCTCTATCCGACTGAGCTACAGGCGCATATATTGATTTTCATGTGC
>CANNIM010000049.1 GCA_947505195.1 Actinomycetota bacterium | reverse complement strand
TCTAGATCGCGCAAGTGTCGATGCAGTTTTAAATGATTTAGATGAATATGCAGTTGAAGAAGCGCTGCGAATTGTTGAAGCAAATTCACCAACCAAAGAAGCGGGTGAAGGAAGCGGTCACACAATTACGTTAATTTCCATGGGACCAGATCGCGCAACTGAAGCGATACGCAAAGCACTTTCTATGGGAGCAGATGAAGCGATTCATATTTGCGATGCCGGCTTAGGTGGTTCAGATGCGCTCGCAACTTCCTTGGTATTAAGTAAAGCGATTTCAGATGGCGGTTTTGATCTGGTTATTTGTGGAACCGAATCAACGGATGCACGGATGAGCGTTATCCCTGCGATGTTGGCCGAGCGCTTAGGTTGGGCACAACTTACTTTTGCGGGTTCGGTAAGCGTTGATCCAGCTGCAACAAAAGTTTCGATTGCAAGATCGACAGAGCTAGGTATTGAAAATATGCAAGCAAGTTTTCCAGTTGTAGTAAGTGTGATTGAAAAAATCAATGAGCCAAGATATCCATCATTCAAGGGAATTATGGCGGCGAAGAAGAAGACCATCACCGTTAAATCTTTATCCGATATTGGAATCTCGCCAGATCAAGTTGGAAGTAAAGCTGCTTGGTCAAACGTTAGAGATGCAGTCCTTCGCCCAGCCCGAAGTGCTGGAATTAAACTGGAAGATGGCGGAGATGGCGGCACAAAGTTGGCCGATTTCCTCGCAGAAAAGCGGGTTATCTGATGAGTGAAGTATTAATTCTTGTAGATGCTGTTGACGGGAAAGTAGCGAAATCAACTGGCGAACTTGCAACTTTCGCAAAGGCAATTGGCAAAGTTAGCGCGGTTGTATTTGATGCAAGTTTGGTTTCACAACTAAGTGCATACACAATTGACAATGTAATTATCTGTAACGGAATTGATGTCACAAAGTTTTCACCGGCGCCTGTTGCGCAAGCACTTGCCCAATTAGTTGCCAGCAAGTCAGCAACTGCAGTTTTAATCACCTCAAGTTCAAGAGGCAAAGAGATTGCGGGCCGCCTTGCAGTTGCCACTAATTCTGGAATTATCACTGATGCATCAACTATCGATGCTGACTTAGTTACAACCCAATTGGTATTCGGGGGATCGACCACAGTTCACGCCGCAGTAACTCACGGAACAACTATCGCGACCTTGCGCTCTAACTCAATTGAGCCAACCGCTGGAAGTGGCACTCCAACAACAGAAGAGTTCACACCAACAATTTCTGATGCTGCAAAACTTGGCCAAGTTATTTCAACTGAACCTGTTGTAAAAGGTGGCCGCCCAGAATTAACTGAAGCATCAATTGTGGTTTCAGGTGGTCGAGGCACAAATGGAGATTTCAAACCAGTCGAAGCTTTCGCAGATGTACTAGGCGCAGCAGTCGGTGCATCGCGCGCTGCTACTGATGCTGGTTGGTATCCACACACTCACCAAGTTGGACAGACTGGAAAGACTGTAAGCCCGCAACTTTATGTGGCCTGCGGAATTTCAGGTGCGATCCAACATCGCGCGGGCATGCAGACCAGCAAGATGATTGTCGCAATCAATAAAGATTCAGAGGCACCGATCTTTGAATTGGCCGATTATGGGGTTATTGGCGATTTGTTCAATGTCCTGCCGCAAGCAACCACGGCGATTGCCGCTAAGAAGGCTTAATCAATTTACTTAGTTATCCTTAGCGCATGACTATTTATCTTGATCATGCGGCTACCGCACCGATCAATGATGCCGCAATAGATGCGTTAAATACTCAGATGCGCAAACTTGGCAATGCATCAAGCGTTCATAACCCGGGCCGTGCGGTTCGCAAGGATGTTGAAGATGCAAGACATAAATTATCTGAACTAGTTGGCGCTAATCCATCTGAAATTATCTTTACTGGTTCGGGAACTGAAGCAAATAATTTGGCAATCAAAGGTTTTTTCTGGCAGGCCCCAGAGCGCAATGTGATTGTCACATCAGCATTTGAACACCATGCAATCTTGGATCCTGTCGAATGGTTAGTAGAACATGAAGCCGCCGAAGAGATTCGAATTCCAATTACTAAAGCAGGTGTAATTGATCTGGATTTCCTTAAAAATATCGTGACAACTCGAGGCTCTGAAATCGCTGTAATCAGCGTTATGCATTCAAATAATGAACTGGGTTCAATCCAGCCAATTGCCGAGGTCGTAAAGATTGCCGGCAATATTCCAGTCCATACCGATGCGGTCCAGAGCTTTGGAAAAGTTGAGTTTGATTTTGCAAAGTTAGGTGTCACCGCCGCAACAATTAGCGCACATAAAGTGGGGGGCCCACTTGGAATTGCGGTACTAATTTTGAAGCGCGGTCTCGATTTAACCCCAATTTTGCATGGTGGGGGGCAAGAACGTGAAATTCGAAGTGGAACGCTAAATGCGCCATCTATCGTGGCATTCACGGCGGCCGCGGAATTTGCAATCGCCAATCGTGAAATCAACTTCGCAAAGATTCGAGAGCTTAGAGATTATTTCATTGCAGGTCTAAAGAAGTGTGTTCCTGATGTAACTATAAATTCAATTGCAGATCCAGCACTTCCTGGAATAGTAAATGCAACTTTCCCCGGTACTGAAAGTGATGCCTTACTTCTATTGCTTGATACCGAAGGCATTAGCGCTTCGGCAGGATCTGCTTGCAGCGCAGGTGTCCCACGGCCAAGTCATGTTCTTGTTGCACTTGGGCTCAGCGAAAGTGATGCCGATGCTTCACTTCGGATTTCTATTGGAACTACAAATACCAAGGCCGAGATTGACCAAGTTTTAGCGGTAATGCCAAGTGTCGTTGAACGTGCGCGCAATGCCTTTGTAGTTAGTGGGTTGAACTAATGAAACTTATCGCCGCAATGAGCGGTGGCGTTGACTCTGCCGTTGCTGCTGCGCGCGCGGTTGAAGCAGGCCATGAAGTAATTGGCGTACACCTTGCGCTTTCAAGTAATCCTCAAAAATATCGCTCTGGCGCCCGTGGTTGTTGCACAATCGAAGATTCGCATGATGCTCGTCGGGCTGCAGATGTAATTGGAATTCCTTTTTATATCTGGGATATGGCGGAAGAGTTTCATGATGGAGTTGTCGAAAACTTTCTATCGGAATATGCAGATGGCAGAACTCCAAATCCATGTCTGCGTTGTAATGAAAAAATTAAATTCGCAGCAGTGCTAGATCGCGCAAAGGGCCTGGGCTTTGATGGCGTAATCACTGGACACTATGCCCAAATGCAGGAAACTCCACTTGGCCGCGTTATGCACCGCGCAGTAGATCCGGGAAAAGATCAGTCATATGTTCTTGCGGTCTTAAATACCGAACAACTTGCTGGCGCACATTTTCCGCTGGGCGATACCGTTAAAGACCAAGTTCGAATCGAAGCGAAGCGACGCGGTTTATATGTTGCTAATAAACCAGATAGCCACGATATTTGTTTTGTTCCTTCTGGCGATAATGCGGGCTGGTTGCGCGATCGCTTGGGAAGTGAAGTTGGATCAATCGTTGATGAAGCTGGCAAGAAACTTGGCGAACATAAAGGTGCATATACCTACACAATCGGACAACGTCGTGGACTCGGAATAACCATTCCTGCAGCTGGCGGTGAACCACGTTATGTTTTAAAGATTGAACCAAAGACAAATACCGTTGTGGTGGGAAGTCACGAAGCACTTGCAGTTTCGAAAATAGTTGGTGACCGTCCAATCTGGTGTGGCCCAGAACCAACGATAAATACCGAGCACCGTGGTTTCGCACAAGTGCGTGCACATGGTTCGCCGCTCGCCTGTACTTATATCCAGAACGGCACCGAAATTAAAGTCGAACTAGATGAACCGCTCTTTGGTCTTGCCGCCGGGCAAGGCTTAGTTATTTACGATGGCGATCGGGTTGTCGGTTCGGCCACTGTCGCACGTACCGAATAGATTTACCGCTCGTGAGCCAAGAAATCCGCCATCGCATAGTCGAACTCTGCGAGCAGATTCGGGACCACCAATTTAAATATTACGCACAAGATAAACCAACAATTAGCGATGGTGAATTCGATGCCCTATTACTTGAGTTAAAAAAATTAGAAGCGGCGCATCCAGAATTTAAATTACAAGATTCACCAAGTGATTTGGTGGGTGGGGGATTTGCAACCCACTTCCAACAATCAGATCACATCGAGAAAATGGCAAGCCTTGATAACATCTTCGATGGTGATGAATTAACGACTTGGTTTGAACGAATAGCCAAAACCAGCACCACAAATACCTGGCTATGTGAAGTTAAGGTCGATGGCCTTGCAATAAACTTGTTATACGAAAAAGGTAAATTAACTAAGGCGCTGACTCGCGGTAATGGCGTTACAGGTGAAGATGTAACTCTGAATATTCGGACCATCAAAACAATTCCTCATGAATTAGAGGGCAAAAATCTGCCAGATATTCTGGAAGTCCGCGGTGAAGTCTTCTTCCCGATTGAAGCCTTTAATGAATTTAATGACTTGCAAGAAGAGCTTGGTAAAGAGCGTTTTGCTAATCCCAGAAATGCAGCTGCAGGTTCCCTTCGCCAGAAAGATCCGCGAGTAACAGCAAGCCGCCCACTTTCGATGGTCGTGCACGGAATTGGCGCCGCCACCGGAATTACATTCGATTCGCAGAGCGCGGCCTATGAATTACTTAAGGTCTTTGGCCTTCCAACAAGCACAAGATACAAAGTAGTAAAGAGTGCGAAAGAGGTCAGTGAATTTGTCTCTTACTACGCCGATCACCGCCATGACATTGAACATGAGATAGATGGCATCGTTATAAAGGTAAATGAGATTCCGATTCAAGCCGAACTTGGGTTCACTGCGCGTGCACCAAAGTGGGCGATTGCTTACAAATATCCACCAGAAGAGGTAACAACAAAACTTCTCGATATCAAGGTAAGTGTTGGTCGTACCGGTCGCGTAACCCCGTTTGCATTTATGGAGCCAGTCAAAGTTGCTGGTTCAACAGTTACAAATGCGACTTTGCATAATGCCGAAGAAGTTGTGCGCAAAGGAATTTTGATTGGCGATACCGTTTTGATTCGTAAAGCAGGTGATGTGATACCTGAGGTATTGGGACCCGTGGTCGCAAAGCGAGATGGCAGTGAGAAACCATTTGTTATGCCGACGAAGTGCCCTGATTGTGGAAGTAAATTGCGAGCAATTACCGAGGGCGATGTTGATATCCGTTGCCCAAATACCCAGAGTTGCCCCGCCCAATTACGCGAACGTATTTATTACATTGGCTCTCGAGTTGCACTAGATATCGATGTCCTTGGGTATGAAGCAGCAAGTGCGCTCTTGGAAGATAAATTAATTATCGATGAATCAGATTTATTTGCGCTGACTGAAGAAGATCTAGCTAAATCTCAATTCTTCTTAAAGAAAGATGGTTCTCTCGGATTAAATGTAGAAAAATTCTTGAAAGGGCTTGAAGCTGCTAAAGCTAAACCGCTCTGGCGGATTTTGGTCTCACTATCAATCAGGCATGTTGGACCCACTGCGGCCCAAGCGTTGGCCAAGAACTTTGGCTCAATTTCAGCAATTTCATCGGCCAGTGAGAGCGAATTATCTGAAACCGATGGCGTAGGAGAAGTTATAGCGAAGTCGATTATTGAATGGTTCGCTATTGATTGGCATCAAGAAATTATCGCCAAGTGGGAGAAAGCTGGAGTTCAATTAGTTGAAGTTGCCAGGGAATCGACCGAACCACAAACGCTATCTGGATTGACCCTTGTGGTGACAGGTTCGCTTAAAGATTTCACGAGAGATGGCGCTTCAGAAGTAATCGCGCTTCATGGCGGAAAGACATCAGCATCAGTGTCAAAGAAAACTGATTATGTCGTGGCTGGCGAAGCCGCTGGATCCAAGTTGGCTAAGGCTGAAGAACTCGGAGTTCGGGTATTAAATGAGAGCGAATTCAAAATTTTGCTTGCAGATGGACCCACAGCTTTGGGGTAAAGTTCGACCATGATTTTGTATTCCGAGACTGTTCG
>CANNIM010000048.1 GCA_947505195.1 Actinomycetota bacterium | reverse complement strand
GCGCCAACGCTATTTTCCAAATCAGCGGGCGTTTGGAATTCAAAAACTTCTAGCCGCTCGCTTACTTTCAATCCGAGTGAATCGAGTTTTGCAATAATTTTTGCCGCATAAAGCGCAGGCTCTTTATTCCAATCCCAACCAGTTGCTGGCTCGTGTCTTGGCGCATTTATTAAAACGGACCAAGCTTCCAAATTGTTGCCCTTAACCATATCGGGGTCATCGGGCACGCAGATATAAATAGTTGGATCATTTACTGGAACCTTCTTTACGAAGATGTCATCAAATTCGGCGTCATAATCTTGGGGAAAATAGATTGAGTGGTGAGGCATTTTAGGAGCTGGCTCACTTAGTTTTTCATTATTCAATCCGAGAAGAAGTGAGAAACCAGCTAATGACTTCGTGGATTTAGCTAACTTTTTCCGTTCTGATTTAACAATATTTAATTTGGCGGGCAATAATTTGTTATAGACAAGTTCAGCATCAGCATTCGCCACGACGAAATCTGCTCTCAGATTTTCACCAGAGACGACTACACCGGTTGCGGCGCCAGATTCATGAGTAATTGAAGTAACGGGGGAGTTGAATTGAAAGCTGACTCCAAGTTCAAGGCAGCGATTCTCGAGAGCATCTGCAAGTTTCCCGATGCCACCTTTGATGTGCCAGGCACCAAAGGAAGATTCAACAAATGCAATTGTCAAAAGTACGGCAGGGACTTTGCGAGGATCAGATCCTGAATATGTTGCATATCGATCGACAATCTTTGCAAGATAAGGATTGCGAGTGTATTTCGCCGTCAACGAACGCAGCGAGGTAAGCGGGGAGATGACTCGTAGATCTGAGAAAAATCCTTTTCTTCGCATCAGGCTCGAGATAGATTTAAGTTCAGATTCCACAAATGGCGTTCTCGAAACATCCCACATGCGTTCGGCACGTTGCATTAAGTTGTGCCATTCATCGCCCGCACTTTTACCAAGAACTGATTCGATTGAATCGCAGATTCCTTTTAGCGAAAGATTCGGGAATGTAATCCGAGTTTTATCGGCGAAGTTGTATTCAAATGCGGGGTCTACTGGATCAATCTGGAGAATATGTTCAATACGTTTTCCGGTCTTGAGAAAGAGATCACGGTAAACAGCAGGCAAGGTTAGAAGTGAAGGGCCAGTATCAAATGCGTAATTCCCAATCCATTTAGTCTGGCATTTACCGCCAGTACGACTACTGCCTTCAAATATAGTTACTTGATGTCCCGCTTTCGCTAACCGCGCAGCCGCAGCCATGCCACCAATACCAGCGCCGATAACAATTACCTGTGACATTACTAAATCGCCCGCCCACGCCATTGCAGCGTTCCACGAGATTTTCGCAAAATTGAGAGAAGAATCAAGTAACAAAGAACCAATATTGCAACTGGGTGCAGAAGTGCATATGCGGGATTAGAGCGAGTTTTAATCGCAGAAAGAGTTCGAGATAGAAAGATAAAAACTACTGGCGCACCAAAACTTAGGTACGGGATTATTCCTGTAAGCACCAAGAGTAAGAGCGCGACGAAAGTCCCAGTTGTACTACCAAAAGCCTTCCAAAGTGATTTGGTATAACCATTAATTAGTTCTTCGCTATTTTTATACATACGACAACTTGAAACTGCGCTTCCGTCTGCGACGCCGCCCTTAAACCCCTTTGCAATCAAAAGCCTCGCTAATTCAAGATCATCTAGAACTTCGCCAGCGATTGTGAGGTGCCCACCTGCTGCTTCATAAGCACTTCGCTTAATTATCAAGAACTGGCCATTTGCGATTGTCATTGCGCGATTTGGATATCTTTCTGCAATCCGCAGGGGCACACTTGCTATCCACGACCACTGCAGAAGTGGCTGGATTAACTTTTCGATGAAGGTTCCAACAAGTTGTTTTGGATATGGCGAGATGTAATCCCAGCGCAGTGAATTCATTTTTGTTATGGCAGATGCGATCGCATATGGGTGAAGTCGAACATCCGCGTCAACGAATACCAGATACTCACCAGTTCCAGCTTTTACTAGGTTATGACAAGCCCAGTTTTTACCAAGCCAACCTTCGGGAAGATCGGTTCCTATTAACTTAGTTACCTTAAATTCACCGATTAAATTCGCAGTCTGATCGCTGGAAGCGTCATCTAGTACATAAATTTTCGACTGGGTCAGGAGTTCGGAATTAAGTAAAGACTTTAGAGAACCTTCAACATTTAACTCTTCATTTCGCATCGGTACCAAAATATCAACAGAGCCATTAATCTCCGCCGCACCTTTGAGGCCAACAACTCGCATATTTATTACATTGGTGACCGTGATAAAAAGCGCAGCAGCGCAGAGCCAGAACTCAAACATTTACTTAAGTGAATCGGGCTTACCGAAAGAAATTACAAAAAGGTAAGGCGCGATCCAGATTGCAAAAGCTAGGCCAGCAAATAGTGCAACTCCCATGCGATCAAAGAAGAATAAGTTTCCAACTACACCTGAGAATAAAATCCAACCTAAAAAAATGTCGGGTATTGTTGAATTCACTCCAGCCTTGCGGCGCTCTTTAGGCAAGATCAAATTGAGTAAGGCCATTAATCCCATACCTGCAAATAACCAGCCTGCAGTATTAGAAAGTGGAATTTCTGGTTGAAATGGAACATGCGGACCAACAACGTCCCAAGTCCAACGACCTGCTGCGACCATTTGGGGATCAAGGAATAAATCCCAGACCATTAAGCCGGCGCCACCATATAGAAATGCCCAACTAGGAATCGTTTTGCGTGCTGCAATCAAAACCGGATGCGCCATCATGATCCAGGCGAATGGAACTAACACTGGAACGCCAGCAATTTTTATTCCTAGGGAATCGTCATAAACATAACTTCCAAAGGGCCAACCAGTTTTGCTTCCAATGATTTCGACTAGAAGTGCGAATACAAAAGTGACCGATCCAAATGTTGCAAAATAGCGAAACCCATAAGAGAGCAGTGAATGAGCCAACATCAATACTGCACTGGTAACAACGGTAAAGATTGTTACAAATCTAAGAGCATTTCCAGAAACCAAGGGATAACTAATCTGAATTGCAATTGCCAAAATTAAGAGCAGATAAAGCCCTAAACTTTGATTCGCAGAGATACCATGGCGCCGATTACTTCCAGGGCGGTATTGGCGAATCGACATAGGGCAAGTCTGCCTTATTAGTGGCTAGAACTCACCATGCTCTTCGAGTATCGCAAAGCGCGCAAATAATTCCTCGGCATACCAATCTAAATCTTTCGTCGCTTTGATCGCTTTGATGTGGGCCGGGCCTTTATAAGCGAATTCTCGAAGCACAGCACCAGATTCCCATCTAGAGAACGTCCCCTGCAATCCGATAGGAGCCTCACCAATTCCAATCGCACTCTTTAGCCCTGGTGCCGCTTTCAAACTTACCGTCACCGGTGGAACTGCTCGCCAAAACTTAGAGTTCATCGACCACTTGATTCGCGCCCGTGTTAAAGCGGCAACTGGGCCACTCCATTCTGAAATTTGATCAGCGCTAAATGGTTGTTTTTTAGACCATTCGCCATGCGATGAGATTGGTTGCAAAGTGCCCCGGTATTCCAAAGTAGCAATCTTGCGCCAACTTGAGATTAGGTTCGAAGAATCAAAGTTTTCAATTTCATTTCGAGGAATTACAACTAGCAGGCCCCAACGCTTTGAATCCGCGTCGCTCGGTGTGAATGTTTCACCTCGCCCCGTTCCTAGAGATTTAAAGAAAGTTATCTTCTTATTGCGCCCAAGAATTAAACGATCTAGCGCCATATGCAGAATCGCAAAGGGCAGGGAGCGAAGCTTTATCTTCCAGAAATAAACCAGAACAATCATTAATCCGCAGTATCCATTAATCCCCAACAACCATTGGCTTGGCGCCAGTGCACTTAATTAATTCGGCATAGGTTGTTGGATAAACCGAATGTGGATGTCCGGCAGCAGCCCAAACGACTTCATAGTCATTTAGCGCTTCATCAATCAATATTGTTGCTGGGCTTACCCAACCAACGGGGGATACGCCCCCGATTGAGAATCCTGATTTCTCTTTTACATAATCGGCATCCACGCGGTGCAATTTTGCAACGCCCAGTTTTTCTGCCACCAATTTGGTATCGACGCGATGGCGACCACTTGTTATAACTAATAGCGGTGATTCATCATCTAATTTAAAAACAATTGAAGATGCGACCTGCCCCACCAAAATTCCGAGAGCATCGGCTGCTTCTTGGGCGGTGCGTGCGCTATCTGAGAGAACATTTATTTCGCCCTGGACTCCGAGCTCTTTTAGCTTTGCGGAAACACGTTGTACTGAGGGATTTTGGAGGACGCTTTCCATGGCCCCACTTTAGATGAAGTTAGATAATTTCTTTGAGTAAGGCTTCTACCCGGCTCTTGATTTCATCGCGGATTACGCGAACAGATTCAATTCCTTGTCCCGCTGGATCATCTAGAACCCAATCTTCATAGCGCTTGCCCGGGAAGAAGGGGCAGGTATCGCCACAACCCATGGTGATAACTACATCAGATTGTTGAACAGCTTCAGTGGTTAAAACTTTAGGGACGTTGTTTGCAATATCGATACCAACTTCATTCATTGCTTCAACGGCAATTGGGTTGATTGAATCTTTAGGCGCAGATCCTGCAGAAAGTACTTCAACTTTTCCACCTGATAACGCTGTCATAAATCCAGCGGCCATCTGTGAACGACCAGCATTGTGAACACAAACAAATAGGACGGAAGGCATATTGGTATCGTATCGGCTAAATATTGCGGTAACCTCCAAATATGCGAAAGTTCACCTTGAGTTCAGTTGCTGTTCTTTCTCTCGCTTACTTTTCTTTGGTCCCGAATCACTCATTCGCCCATAGTGAATTTGTCTCTTCAAATCCCAAGGCTAATTCGGTTGTTACAACAATTCCGAAGTCCGTGTGGGTGAAGTTTGATGGCAACTTAATCACCATCGCAGATAAGCAGACCAATTTCTTAACTGTAAAGAACAGCAAAGGAAAAGAGCTGAGCGATGGAAAGGCTTATGTTGGTGGCGCAAGAGTTAGCGTGAACATCAAAGATCGCAGTGCTACTGGCAAGATTAAAGTTTCCTGGCGCGTAGTTTCTGAAGATGGACATCCAGTCTCTTCGTTTCTTACCTTTACCGTTAAGAGATAAGCCAGATTTCTGCGATTGAGAATATTGCAATAGCGAAGAGTAAATAAGCAAAGGATTTACGGAGTATTGCTGTTGGAACTTTCGAACTGTGGTGTGAGCCGAAGATTGAAATAATTATTGCTGAGATCGAGATTATGACTGGAATCTGCCAATCAATTTCTTGCCATAAATACTGACGTCCCATAAGAGCTGTTAGACAGTTGATGGCGATGATAAAGAGTGAAGTTCCTGCTGCTTTGATTTGCGGGGTATGAAAGAAAATCACAAGAATTGGGATTGCAAGAAAGCCGCCGCCGATACCAAAGATTCCGGTCATCGAACCAATAACTAATGAGAGCGGAACTAAAGCGATCATCGGAATCTTCTTCTCGCTGCGTTCGGATATCGGCGCACGAAGCATCGAAAGCCCAGCCAAAATCAGAATTATTGAAAAGCCAGTGATAATGAAGGCATCCGAGAGGTGCCTTGCAACAATGGCGCCACCAAGATTTGTGATCAAGCCGAGCGACCAGATTGATAGTGCAATCTTGATCTGTATATCGCCAGCTTTTATCTTGGGGACTAAGCCAAATGCGGCAGCAAGAAATACGACTAGTAGGGCTGCGGTCGTTGCATGAACTGGGGAGAAATCAAATAGATAAATAAGGATTGGAACGGTAAGCATGGCCCCACCTGCGCCGATAAAGCCGAGGACCGCACCGATAAATATTCCGGCAAATAAGGCGAGCGCGATTTCCATGTGCTTAATGGTGCCATCTGGGGCAAGAAAAAAGCCCCCGACAGTTACGCCGAGGGCTTTAATTATTTAGCTGCTAGGCGTTTACTTCCAGAGTGAGAAGTTCTCATCTGAGATAACCCAACCGAAATCAAGTTCTGCGCCATGCTTTACAACTAGAGCGAAGAGGATAAGTGCGCCACCAGCAAGTGCGATGTCCTTCATAAAGCCCAACATCTCATTCTGCTTTGCTGTTGCATCTGTTTCTGCCCAGAAGTTATGGAAGATAACCGCAGCAAGAACTAGGAAGATGGCAATTAGAAGTAAGCCAAGGTCTGTGTAGAAACCAAGAATTATGTAGATTCCGCCGAGAACAAGCATCAAGCCTGAGAGAAGAACGCCAAGCTTTG
>CANNIM010000047.1 GCA_947505195.1 Actinomycetota bacterium | reverse complement strand
GGTAAAGATCCAGTTCTGGTAGCTGCAGATGCTGATATAAATCGCGCCGCCGAATATTCACTCTGGTCTGCGATGTCCAACGCTGGACAAACTTGTATCGGAGCCGAGCGGATTTATGTTGTAGATGAAGTTGCAGATGAATTCATTGCAAAGATCACCGAGCTAGCTAAGCAGGTTCATCCAGGTAAAGATGCTAATTACGGGCCAGCGACTATGCCCTCTCAATTAAAGGTTATTCAAAGTCATATTGATGATGCAGCCGCAAAGGGCGCAAAGTTTGCTATCGGTGGCGTTGATTCCGTGAAGGCGCCATTTGTTGAACCAGTAATTATGTTGGATGTTCCAGAGAACTCAACTGCAGTAACTGAGGAAACTTTTGGGCCAACTTTGGTGATAAATCGAACTTCTGATATCGCAGAGGCGATCCGCCTGGCAAATGCAACTAGATATGGACTTGCTGCCTCTGTCTGGTCGAAGCGAAATGGCGAGAAGATTGCATCTCAATTGCAGTGTGGAATGGTTTCAGTTAATTCTGTCATTGCCTTCGCAGCTATCGCATCTGTTCCATTTGGTGGCGTAAAAGATAGTGGATACGGCCGTATTCATGGGCCTGAAGGTTTAATGGAATTTACTTACCCAAGAACTGTTGTTAAAACTATTTTCAACATTCCAATTGTCTTTACAACTTTCGGACGAACAAAATTTGCAGATAAATTCATAAAATTTGCGATTAAGACGCTGCACTCAAAAGGAATTGGTTAAGGATCAACTAGTAACGCGGTGCACCTTTAGATCGAAGTGTTCTAGGTTTGCGATCATTTCGCTTGGTCCAACATATTGTGTGCCAATGTCTGCGTGATTCAACATCTTCTTCCAACCAAGCAACTGTGTGTGGAGTTGCTGTTGGAATTAATTGATCACATCCCGGACAGCGATATGGTTTTGTGGAAGTTGAACCAGTAATTCTGCGCACACGATAGATACCCTCTGAATGCTCTTCAATCATCTCGCCTGAAGACAATGAAATATCGCGCTCTTCATCGTTATCAGATGCCCGTTTCTGGGACCTCTTCGGATGGTTTCTGCGTGGACTCACAGGCTTATTCTCTCGCGACCATTCCGATATTCCCAACTTTTAGGGCAAGATATCGACGTGGTAAATGACTTGGCAATATCTGTTCGGGGACTTAGAAAGACTTACACCTCGAGAGCCAACGGCTCGAAAGATGCAGTTGCTGGCATTGATCTTGAAGTTAAGTCTGGTGAAATCTTCGCAATCCTTGGACCAAATGGTGCCGGCAAAACAACAACGGTTGAAATCCTTGAAGGCTATCGAGATCGCGATGGTGGTGAGGTAAAAGTCCTTGGCCAAGATCCTGGAAAGCTGGGGAGCGATAGTTGGGCATGGCGAAATCGCATCGGAATAGTTCTGCAGTCAACAAATGACGCCCAAGATTTATCGGTATCCGAAACCATTAACCATTTTGCTAATTACTATTCCAACCCACGTGATCCAGAATCGGTAATTCATGATGTTGGTTTGGATGAGAAGAGAGATGCCAGAATTCAAACTCTCTCCGGTGGGCAGCGCCGAAGGCTAGATGTTGCGCTCGGAATCATTGGAAATCCAGAGATTCTTTTTCTAGATGAACCGACAACGGGTTTTGATCCCGAAGCGAGACGGGCCTTCTGGGATTTAATCCGGAATCTGCGAGATGAAGGAAGAACAATCCTTCTCACAACTCATTATTTGGATGAGGCCGAAGCTTTAGCAGACCGGGTCGCCGTAATTGTTGATGGAAAAATAATTGAGGTATCAACACCAGAGAACCTTGGTGGCAGAAACAATGCCAAGGCTCGAATTAGTTGGCTCGAAAATGGCACAAAGCAAGAGATTGAAAGTGACTTTCCCGCGGCAGAGGTTGCAAAACTTTCAACTAAATTTGGCGGCGAAGTTCCAGAACTAACAGTGATTAGGCCATCTCTCGAAGATATTTACTTGAAGATGATTGGCCAGCTATGAGACCAAATATTATAAAAGTTGGGTTCCTGCGCGGTGGCCTAGAGATAAAACAATTCATGCGCCAACGCGAGTCTGTAGTTTTCACATTGCTCTTTCCGGTGATGTTGTTATTTATATTTGGTTCGGTATTCAAAGGTGATCTCGCACCTGGTGTGACATTTAGTCAATACTTTGTCGCCGGCATGATCGCATCTGGACTTGTTAATACTGGATTCCAGCAACTTGCAATAATGATTCCACTTGAAAGAGATTTTGGAACTTTGAAAAGACTTCGTGGAACACCAATCTCGCCAATTTCATACTTCATTGGAAAAGCGGTATTGGTTTTTGTAGCGATGATTGTTCAAGTTGGTGCTCTCATGGGCTTCGGTGCAGCGCTCTTTGGTCTGGACCTTCCAAATACGACAGAGCGCTGGCTTCGTTTTATCTGGCTAATCCTTCTTGGAAGTATCTGCTCCACAATTCTAGGAATCGCTTTTTCTGCGCTTCCAAAGAATGGTCGAGGAGCATCTGCTGTTGTCTCTCCGATTGTGATTATTCTGCAATTCTTTAGTGGTGTCTTCTTTGTATTCTCAACTCTTCCACAATGGATGCAACAATTTGCTGCACTATTTCCGCTGAAGTGGCTGACCCAAGGAATGCGTTCAGTATTTCTGCCCGAAAGTTTTGCTACCCAAGAAGTTGCAAAGAGTTGGGAGATCCCGCAAATTGCAATCGTCCTGGTTATATGGACAGTGCTTGGAACGATCTTGGCTCTAAAGACCTTTAAGTGGTCTGAAAAGTGAGAAAGTTACTGGCTCTTTTTCTAACAACCTCACTTCTTATCCCAACGCAAGCTTATGCAGCAACGAGTAAACCAACTTCTAAACCCTCCGCTTCTAAAGCCAAAATAGTGAAAGCGGCGGCGACCAAAAAACCTGTAGTTAAGAAGAAGGTTGTAAAGCGAAAGAAAAAACTACCAGATAAGAAACCACTTAAGTGGCCACCGGGTGGCTTTGAAAAGAAGGGTGAACTTTACGCAAAGACCGCCACTCCGAAAGAACTCCTGATTGCAGGAACTGAGAATAAATTTATCCAATCGAATTTGATTGCAAAGTGCCATTTAACCGCCTGCCTCGGAATTTTCGTAGGATCAGAAACTGGGTGTGATTGGTGGGAGATAAATTCAAATGTTCTTGGCATCGACCCTAATAACCCAACTGAGCGAATAATTCTGGGCTCATTGATAACCTCAGTGTCGGGCTCTAAAGCGAAGACAATCAAAGCTATTTTATTAATTAGTAATGAACCAATTGCTGATGGTTTAGGAATCGGTGCTTACACAGCGAATTGTCGAATGGGAACGCCAACAGGAAAAATTCCGAGCAATATCTATACGGTAAGCCCGAATAGAAGTTAGCGATTAGCTCCCGGAACCCATAGAACATCGCCTTCGCTCTTATTCTCATGTCGAGCAAGAACAAAGAGTAAATCTGAAAGACGATTCAAATACTTTGCGGTTAGCGAGTTAACTCCCCCACCAAATTGGTGAATTGCATGCCAGACGTTTCGCTCTGCGCGACGAGTAACTGTTCGAGCGACATGTAATAGCGCCGATGCCGGAGTTCCTGAAGGTAGAACGAAGCTATGAAGTGGTTCAAGGGAAGAGTTGTAATGATCGATCTGCTCTTCTAAATAAGTTACCTGAGATTCAATAACTCGAAGTGGTGGAATCTTTGGATCGTCAACCACGGGTGTGCAGAGGTCTGCGCCAACATCAAATAAATCATTTTGAATGCGAATTAACAACTTAACTATTTGTGGGTCTGCAATCTGACCAAGTGCCAGAACGACGCCAATTGATGAGTTTGCTTCATCGACAGTTGCATAAGCCTCTAACCGCGGATCATTCTTTGACGTTCGGCTCATATCCCCAAGTGAGGTTGTGCCATCATCGCCAGTTTTTGTATAGATTCGCGTTAGATTTACCATGGGGTGAGCCTAATTCACTCACTACGATTAGACCACTTGAAACTAGGAAACCGGAGGTGATCGCTGTGGAAAATACAAATGAATATTTCCAAATTGTGGGCGGTGCCCGACTTGCCGGTGAAGTTACGGTCTATGGCGCAAAGAATTCCGCCCTAAAATTAATGGCTGCATCCCTGCTTGCCGTTGGCGAAACAACTATCGAAAATGTTCCTGATATTGCCGATGTCCATATTATGGAAGAGCTACTAACTCGCCTTGGTTGCAAATGTTCTTATGACCGAACAACTCTAAATATGAAAATTCTTGTTCCGCAAGTTCCAGGCCATCGCGCTGATTACGATTTGGTTCGCAAGATGCGAGCATCAATAAATGTCTTAGGTCCACTGGTAACTCGCGTAGGTCAAGTTGAGGTTGCACTTCCCGGCGGTGATGCAATTGGTTCTCGTGGAATTGATTTCCACATCAAAGGGTTAATAGATCTCGGCGCCGAAGCTCACTCTGAACATGGTTATGTTATTGCGATCGCTCCTAATGGATTAATAGGAGCGGCAATCTCACTCGATTTCCCAAGCGTTGGTGCAACTGAAAATATTATGACCGCAGCTGTTCTTGCTAAAGGTGTAACAACTATTGATAACGCTGCCCGTGAACCTGATGTTGTTGATCTTGGTGAATTTTTAGTTTCGATGGGTGCAAAAATCGAAGGTCTTGGAACTCCGGTCATAACAATTACCGGAGTCAAAGAGCTACAACCAACAACACATGCAACTCTGGCCGATCGAATTGTTGCTGGAACTTGGGCCTTCGCTGCGGTAATGACGCAAGGTGACATAACAATTCATGGTGGCCGACCAGAACACTTAGAAGTTCCGCTAGATAAATTGGTTGCTGCTGGCGCAGTTATTACTACTACTGCAGATGGTTTTCGAGTACGAATGGATAAGCGACCAGTCGCTATAGATATCGCAACACTTCCCTACCCTGGATTCCCAACAGACCTACAACCATTTGTTATTACTATGAATTCAATTGCTGAAGGAAATTCAATCGTTACTGAAAATGTCTTCGAGGGTCGATTTATGTTTGTTAGTGAACTGCAACGCTTAGGCGCGGATATTCATGTAGATGGCCACCATGCCTCTATCGCTGGTAAGAAACAGCTATCTGGTGCTCCTGTAGCAGCAACCGATATTCGTGCGGGTGCAGGGCTTGTCCTTGCTGGGCTTGTAAGCGAAGGAATTACAACGGTTGAGGATGCCTTCCACGTTGATCGTGGTTATCCAGGATTTGTTGAGGCGCTGCAATCACTTGGCGCTAAAGTCTCGCGCCACATCTAAATTATCTTCTAATCAGTTGATTCACCGAGAATTGATACTCGGTTATTTGAAACAGAGATAAAGCCACCGTGAATATTGAACTCTTGTGATGTTCCGTCAGCAACTTTGATGCTTACTTGGCCATCAACTAGAACTCCAAGAAGCGGTGCGTGACCCGGCAATACACCGATGTCACCTTCTAGCGTGCGAGCAGAAATCATCTTCGCTTCGCCAGACCAGACCCGCTTCTCTGGAGATACAACTTCAACAGTTAAGTTTGCAGACATTGGGATTATGCCTTTGCCAATTCTGCTGCGCGCTTCTCAACGTCATCCAAGCCGCCGCACATGAAGAACGCTTGTTCTGGAACGTGATCATACTTTCCATCTGCAAGTGCTTCGAATGCTGAGATTGTTTCTGTTAGTGGAACGAATGAACCATCAAGACCAGTGAAGACTTTTGCCACGAATGTGTTCTGTGACAAGAAGCGCTGGATACGACGAGCACGTCCTACAAGAATGCGATCTTCTTCAGACAATTCATCGATACCAAGAATTGCAATGATGTCTTGTAGATCCTTGTAGCGCTGAAGGATTTGCTTTACCCGGTTTGCAACACGGAAGTGGTGCTCGCCGATGTAACGTGGATCCAAAATACGTGATGTTGAGTCGAGTGGATCTACCGCAGGATAGATACCAAGTTCGGAAATTGGACGAGACAACACTGTTGTTGCATCCAAGTGGGCGAATGTTGTGTGAGGCGCTGGGTCGGTGATGTCATCCGCAGGAACATAAATAGCCTGCATCGATGTAATCGAGTGACCACGAGTTGAAGTAATACGCTCTTGTAGCTGACCCATCTCATCGGCAAGTGTTGGTTGGTAACCCACTGCAGATGGCATACGTCCAAGAAGTGTTGATACTTCAGAACCAGCTTGTGTGAAACGGAAGATGTTATCGATGAAGAGAAGTACATCTTGCTTCTGAACATCGCGGAAATATTCCGCCATTGTTAGCGCTGAAAGAGCAACGCGCAGACGAGTTCCAGGTGGTTCATCCATCTGGCCGAAGACCAATGCGGTCTTATTGATAACGCCAGTCTCGGTCATTTCCAAGAACAAGTCGTTTCCTTCACGTGTGCGCTCTCCT
>CANNIM010000046.1 GCA_947505195.1 Actinomycetota bacterium | reverse complement strand
GCGCTAAGTGCTTTTGGTCTAGTCCCAGCTGCACTTCTCGGAATAGATGTCTCAGTTCTACTTGATGATGCCGATGTTGCATCGAAGAAATTTTCTGAGCCAAATTCGCCAGCAGTTAAATTGGCAACGCTGATATTCGAACAGAGTTCTCAGAACTTTGCGCTAATCGATAATGAATCAAATGTTCCAGGTATCGGCGATTGGATCGAACAATTGGTGGCCGAGTCAACAGGCAAGAATCAGAAAGGTCGATTGCCTATTGTTATCGAGTCAACAAAGGCTCCAATCGGTGGAAGCGCACTTTCAATTGGTTTTGCCGAAGGTGTTGGTGACGTAAACGTTGTGGCCACTCTTGGCGAGCACTTTATTTTATGGGAATGGGTTACTGCCCTCCTTTGTCGCGCACTTGAAGTTGATCCCTTCAATCAACCCAATGTTACGGAAGCGAAGGAACGAACTAGTGAATTGTTGAACCAATGGCGTGGAAATGGTGTCCCGGAAATAGCGCCAGCTTACGAAAATTCAAGTCTTGCAATTTTTGCTAATCTTCCATGTCCAGATTTAAACACTGCACTTGCAAAATTTATTGATAGCTCAAGTCAATACTTCGCAGTAATGGCTTATCTAAATCGTGAGCTAGATCTTGAAGTAATAAAGGTGCGTTCTGCCCTTGCCTCAAAAACTAACCGCGGTGTGACTTTTGGTTGGGGACCGAGATTTCTGCACTCAACTGGACAGTTCCATAAGGGCGGGCAACAGAACGGTTCATTTCTGCAAATTACTGGGGATAGCGAGAAAGATTTAAAAATACCAGGAAGAGATTTCACATTCCATACCCTGCAAATGGCGCAAGCCTTGGGCGACGGAGAAGCACTTACATCTAGAAATCTACCAATGCTTAGAATCCATCTTAAGAATCGTAAAGCTGGAATCAACGAAATACTTGAAGCTATCTCTAAACTTTAAAGTTTTAATCTTCTCCGCGTAGTCGAGCCAGTGCATCTTCTAGAATCTTCTTCGATTCAGCTTCAGTGCGACGCTCTTTAACATATGCCAAGTGGGTCTTATATGGTTCATTCTTAATCGGCATCGGTGGCTTCTCTTTATTTAGACCCGCTGGATAGCCACAACGAGGGCAATCCCAAAGATCTGGAATCTGCACCGTTTCGTCCTGCGCAAATGAGGGGCGAGTTTCATGACCTTGTGCACACCAATAGGAAACTCGGAAACGAGCAATGGCATCGCCACGCTCTGCTTCTCCCATAGGACCTGCGCCGACCCGACTTCCACGAATTGCGCTACCCATATTGATCTCCTTAAATTAATTAACGCTAGAAAGTAATTACTTCTTTAATACCAAGCTCAGTGCAATTACTCCTGCGAACCAGAGGCCACCAACAATAATTGTGATCCGATCTAGGTTCTTTTCAACGACTGAAGATCCACCGTAACTTGAAGAAATTCCACCACCGAATAGATCAGAGAGTCCACTTCCCTTGCCTTTATGGAGCAACACCAGCAGGATCATTAAAACGCTGGTTATAACCAGAAGGATTGATAGAGCTAAGACCACGAATTTCTCCTTTTATTACTATTACTTTGGAATAACTTCAAAAACGCACTGGGGTAAGGATACCCGCCAAATGGCGAAGATTTATGCGCCCACCACACGATGGAATCTGGCGATTCGAGCGAATTCCTCAGGATCAAGGCTTGCTCCCCCAACCAATACACCATCAACATCTGCTTGCTTCATAATTTCCACGATATTTGATGATTTCACTGATCCGCCGTAGAGAATTCGAGCCGCTTCTGCAATTTCTGAGGAACCAATTTTTTCAAGTTCAACTCGAATAGCTTGGCAAACTTCTTGCGCATCTTCTGCGCTAGCGGTCTTTCCAGTTCCAATAGCCCAAACAGGTTCGTATGCAAAGACAATCTTCTTTAAATCTGGCTTGTGGAAACCCTTCAAACCATTACGAACTTGGTTCAATACATGTTCTACATGCGCACCAGATTCGCGAATAGCAAGCTCTTCACCTACACAGAAAATTGGAGTTATCTCATTAGCAAGCGCCGCCTTGATCTTACGATTAATTTTCGCATCATCTTCATTGTGAATTGCACGTCGTTCTGAGTGCCCGACCGCAACAAAGGAACATCCGAGTTTGTTGAGCATTGAACCGCTAATATCTCCAGTAAAAGCGCCACTTATATCTGGCGACAGATCCTGGGCGCCATATGAAAGACGAAGTCGGTCACCATCAATGAGCGTTTGAACCGAGCGAATATCGGTAAAGGGTGGAAGAACAACGACATCAACCGCGTCATAATCTTTATCGTCCAATGAGTATGAAAGCTTCTGGGTAACAGCGATCGCCTCCAGATGATTCAGATTCATCTTCCAGTTTCCAGCGATTAATGGCTTGCGCATACTTCCTCCGACTTTAGTTGAGTACAAATTACTGTAAAACGACGAGCCCAGGCAATTCCTTGCCCTCTAGATATTCAAGTGAGGCTCCACCACCGGTTGAAATGTAGCCAAAATCTGAATCTGCAAATCCCAATTTACGAACCGCAGCAGCAGAATCGCCACCTCCAACAACACTGATGCCAGATATTGTAGTTAGCGCCTGCGCTAAAATTTTAGTTCCATTTGCAAAGTTAGGAAATTCAAAGACCCCCATTGGTCCATTCCAAAATACGGTTTTACATTCCGAAATTGCGGAAGCAAATAATTTCGAACTGGCTGGCCCGATATCTAAGCCCATCTGATCTGCAGGAATTGAATCCGCTGGAACAATAGTTGGTTTGGCATCGATATTAAACTCTGGTGCAACAACGATATCTATTGGTAGTAGAAGTCTCACTCCTAGCTTATTAGCCCGCTCCATCAACTCAATCACAGTTGGGATTAAATCCCTCTCAACTAAAGATTTACCAATTTCGTGACCTTTGGCTGCTAGAAATGTAAATAACATTCCACCACCAATTGCCAAGGAATCGACCTTGCCTAGAAGATTAGAGATAACACCAATCTTGTCTGAAACTTTTGAACCACCAAGTGCGACACCATAGGGGCGCTGCGGTGACTCTGTTAATTTCTTCAATACCTCTACCTCGGCTGATACTAAATATCCAGCTGCGTGTGGCAGAAGGTTTGCAACATCATAAACAGATGCATGCTTGCGATGAACTGCGCCGAAACCATCGCTTACGAAAACATCGGCATAAGACGCCAACTCTTTTGCAAGGACTGCGCGCTCATTCTCATCTTTAGATGTTTCGGCTGCTTCATATCGGATGTTTTCTAGGAGTGTTACTCCTGTTGCACTTGGCTTCGCCCCGATAATTGCATCTGAGAAATTAACTGGAACACCTAGAAGTTCTGCTAATCGTTTCGCGACCGGAGCTAAGGAGAGCTCTGGTTCACGCTCACCCTTTGGTCTACCAAGGTGCGCAGTTATAATCACAGCAGCGCCTTGGGCCAATAAATATTTAATCGTTGGAAGTGAAGCTTTAATTCGTCCGTCATCAGTAATGACGCCATCCTTCAGCGGCACATTTAGATCACAGCGAAGTAGAACCCGCTTCCCACGAACGTCAACTGACTCGAGGGTTTTGATCTTCATTAAAGCTTCTTGCCCACATATCCAACGAGGTCAACTAAGCGATTTGAATAACCCCATTCGTTGTCATACCAACCAACAACCTTTGCGGTTGTTCCGATAACTTTGGTTAAGCCGGCATCCAAAATACAAGAACTTGGATCAGTAACAATGTCTGCTGAAACAATTGGATCTTCGGTGTAAGTAAGGTATCCCTTTAGCGGACCCTGCGCGGCCTTCTTCAAAGCGGCGTTAATTTCTGCAGCGGTAACTTCCTTAGCAAGCTCTACAGTTAAATCTGTAGCTGAACCTGTTGGGACTGGAACGCGAAGTGCGAAGCCATCAAGTTTTCCCTTGAGATTTGGCAGAACCAGGCTGATCGCCTTGGCTGCGCCAGTTGTACTAGGAATAATTGAGACGGCAGCGGCGCGTGCGCGACGAAGGTCTTTATGAGGCTGATCCAGAACTGATTGATCATTTGTGTAGGCATGAATTGTTGTCATAAGTCCACGAACAATTCCGAATTCTTCATCTAAAACCTTAGCCATTGGGGCCAGGCAATTTGTAGTACAAGATGCATTTGAGATTACGTGATGGTTAGCAGGATCGTACTTCTCATGGTTTACGCCCATAACAACAGTTATATCTTCATCTGTTGCAGGAGCTGAAATAATTACCTTCTTGGCGCCAGCTGCAATGTGCTTCTTGGCATCGGCTGCCTTGGTGAAGAAACCTGTCGATTCAATAACGATGTCCGCTTTAACTTCGCCCCAAGGCAAACTTGCTGGATCGCGCTCTGAAAATACCCGAATGGTCTTTCCATCGACAGTGATTGAATCATCTGTGTATGTAACTGGAAGACCTAAGCGACCCAATATTGAGTCGTACTTTAAAAGATGTGCAAGAGTTGCATTATCTGTGAGGTCGTTAATTCCTACGATTTCAATATCGGCGCCTGATTGCAAAGCGGCGCGAAAGAAGTTACGACCAATTCGTCCAAAACCATTAATTCCGACACGTACCATTTATTTGCCTACCTAAAATTAGTTTAAATTGAAGAAACTCAACAGCCCACATCATTGTAGATAACCAAATCCTATCAGCCGCAAGCTGCCAACTTTTGCTCACCTGGGTCGAGCATGAACTATTCAGCCAATAAATCTGGGCTTAGGCCCGCTTCAGTATCAGGAATTCCCAAATCATGGGCTCGCTTATCGGCCATAGCTAGAAGTCTGCGAATTCGACCGGCGATTGCATCTTTAGTCATTGGTGGCGTTGCCAATGAACCCAACTCTTCAAGACTCGCTTGCCCATGGTTAATTCGAAGTTCACCTGCTTCTTTCAAATGATCTGGAATTTCGGCTCCAAGTATTTCCATCGCCCTAGCAACTCGAGCCGATGCTGCAACTGCGGCTCGCGCAGATCGTCGTAAATTTGCATCATCAAAATTAGCTAAGCGATTTGCAGTAGCGCGCACTTCGCGACGCATTCTCCGCTCTTCCCAAGCCAGCACGCTCTCGTGCGCACCAAGTCTTGTTAGTAGCGCACCAATGGCATCGCCATCTCTAAGCACTACGCGATCAACGTTACGAACTTCGCGAGCTTTCGCGGTAATACCCAGTCTTCGCGCTGCGCCAACCAAAGCAAGTGCCGCTTCCGGACCAGGACAAGTTATTTCGAGTGCGGATGAGCGACCGGGTTCGGTAAGTGAACCGTGAGCAAGAAACGCGCCCCGCCATGCAGCTTCAGCATCACAAACACCAGCTGAAACAACTTGTGGTGGCAGGCCGCGAATAGGACGATTGTTCGAATCTATTAGCCCTGTTTGCCTGGCAAGAGCGTCGCCATCGGAAGTGACGCGAACTACGTAGCGACTACCTTTTCGCAGACCACTTGGCGAAAGGACTGCTAGTTCGCTGTCGTGTCCAAATATTTCAGAGATATCTTTACGTAATCTGCGTGCGCCCTGAGCAGTATCTAATTCAACTTCGATCACTATTTTTCCACTGGCAATATGCAATCCACCAGCAAATCTAAGAACCGCAGAAACTTCAGCCTTACGACAACATGGTTTAGAAATCGAGAGTCGGCTCAACTCATCCTTGACTGCTGCGGTCATTGCCATGGGCGCTATTTAATCAGGGTCGGCGTGAAAATGTGGCTGAAAACAGAACTCATTTTCTGCCAATCGTGATGGCTTTTATCTAGAACCTTAGCGACATCAGACACAATCAGCTCGCCACCACACTTGGAAACCAAATTACTTAGGCCATTTCCCTGCGCAAGTATGGTCGGGTCTGCTATGGCGAAATCTATTTTGAATTCTGGCAAATGCGCCAGAACTAATTCCAAGTGCTCCTCCGGCGTGCTTCCCGCAAATTCATCGGAACTATCTGGTTCTGGAAGATTAAAAATCATAATTTTCTTAGCAGATGATTGCGATATGGCTCTTGCTAAATCATTTAGTAGAAAGTGTGGCATCACACTTGAGAACCAAGATCCTGGACCAAAAGTTAGCCAATCCGCTTGAGCAATCGCATTAAGCGCTTGCGGCGTAACTCTAGGATTTCCTGGCAGTAAACGCAGCGAGAGCAATTTACCTTTTGCAGTGGCTACTTCAATCTGACCACGAATAACCGATTCCCCTGAACCAGTCAGAAATACTCCCTCGATATCCAATGGATCTAACGACATCGGCAGCACTCGACCAACAATCTTCAACAACTCACCTACGCGATCAATTCCGGCCACTAAGTCATCGGAGCCATCCCAAAGCGCCGCCATTAATAAATTACCAAATGCATGCCCATTCAAATCACCGGAGCTAGTAAATCGATGTTGAATTATCTGCGCCCAACTCTGACCCCAAGAATC
>CANNIM010000045.1 GCA_947505195.1 Actinomycetota bacterium | reverse complement strand
CGCTTCTTTGGAGCAGCCTTCTTAGCTGCTGCCTTCTTGCGACGCTTTGGAGCAGCCTTCTTAGCTGCTGCCTTCTTGCGACGCTTCTTTGGTGCTGCTGTTTTAGCAGCTGCCTTCTTACGACGCTTCTTTGGTGCTGCTGTTTTAGCAGCTGCCTTCTTGCGACGCTTTGGTGCAGATTTCTTAGCTGCGGCCATGTACATCTCCTAATCAGAATAGTTCGATCCGTCACCGAACCTGTTCATGGATAAGCGTGTCATTAAATACAATAACTTTCCACTATTTTGAGTGATTTTTTGCCTGCGTGTCGCAACATTATTTTTTAATAAATTTATGTATTTTGCGAAATATTTTTCGCAAAATTAGCTAATTTTTTTAACTATTACTGATCTGAATCCTCTTTTTTCACCCTTTTTGCATCTTCAGCCCGAAATTTTCGCTGTTCAACCGCGAATTCGTTGGTTCTGGCGTCATATTTTCTAAATTTCGGCAGTGCAGCGGCGGCAATTGATACAAATCCGATGCAGAGTAAGCCGCCACTTATTACCGAAGTCCGCAAGTTAGTAACAGCTGCGAAAGTTCCTGCCCTCATCTGCCCACCAAGTGGACCTACGGAGTAGGAAAGTAATTCGATTCCTGCCAATCTTCCACGAAGTTCATCGGGTATCGATTGGTTCCAGATGGCTCCTCTGAAAAGCGCACTGACCATGTCCGATGCACCAGCAATTGCCAAGAAGAGCAGAATCAAAAAGAGCGAATCGGTTGTGCCAGCCAAAGTTATGGCTGCGCCCCAACCAAGTGCCGCCAAAAATACTGCGCGACCATGATGGTGATAATTCTTTATCCAACCACTGGTCAAGGTAACGATGACTGAACCAATTGTGCCGGCGGCATAGAAGAGACCAAGGGCCCAAGTCGCATCTAGTTGATCCGCCCAGAACGGATAGAGCGCATTGGGCATCGCAAAGAACATCGCCGCTAAGTCCACCAAGTAAGTGCCCAGTAGGTCTTTGCGAGAGGTCGCATATTTTATTCCCTCAACCATTGCGCCAATTGTTGGTGCAGGGTTCTTAGTAATTGGTTTTACCGATTTAACTCTAAGAACAAAAATTATTGAAACTGCAAATGTAATCACATCAACCAAATATGCAGTTCCCGTACCGGCAGTCGCTAACAAAAT
This sequence comes from Actinomycetota bacterium, assembly GCA_947505195.1. Taxonomy (GTDB): domain Bacteria; phylum Actinomycetota; class Actinomycetes; order Nanopelagicales; family Nanopelagicaceae; genus AAA044-D11. The sequence goes on along the minus strand of CANNIM010000045.1, from coordinate 5,339 downwards.
GCCAGCAATCGCTGGCCCAGTGATCACTCCGGTCTGCCAGCGAAGAGACATCAGTGCACTTGCAGATGGCAGGTCTTGGTGGCCGACAAGTCTTGGCAAAATTGCATCAGCGCTAGGTCTTTGTAACCCATCAAGGGCAGCGAAAGTCCCGGCCACAACATAAATCCAAATCAAACTTGGTTCGGCTAGCTGGCTATTTATAAATAGCGAGAAGGTCATAATCATCAGAGCAAACTCGGTCAGCATTATCATTTTGCGACGATCCACCCGGTCTGCTAAGACCCCGCCATATAGACCAAAAACAATTAATGGAATCAATTCAACGGCTCCCATTAGGCCAACAGCGATATAGGAGTTAGTTAGCTCTTTGATTTGGAAGGGAAGTGCCACATAAGTGATCATGGAGCCGAAATAACTGATCAATCCAGAGCACCAAAGGCGACGGAAGTCGGGATATTTGCGCAGAGGGGTGATATCGATCGCAAGCTTTTTAAGCACGGGGATAATCTATGTAACTAATTAGTGAAAAGTTTGTTCTGGGCCAGGAAATTTCCCCCCAGATACATCCACTGCAAATTCTTTGGCGGCATTTAGCATCTCAAGCCGTAAGTTCCGATAGGCCTTAGCCAATTTTGGAGCGCTCTTGGTGATTCCCATCAAATCAGTCCAGACCAAGACTTGGGCATCACATTTAGCACCGGCGCCAATTCCAATTATTGGAATAGAAAGTGATTTAGCAATTTCTTCTGCCAACTCTTCAGGAACGAGCTCTAAGACAATCGCAAATACTCCTGCTGCTTCTAGCGCTTTTGCATCAGCCATTATTCGAGCACCGTCAGGGCCACGGCCCTGAATTTTAAAACCACCAAGGGCATGGACTGATTGGGGAGTGAGTCCAAGGTGCCCCATAACTGGAATTCCAGCTTCAATCAATCGCTTAATTTGGGGAACCACTTTCGCCCCGCCCTCTAACTTAACGGCATGGGCTTTAGCCTCTTTGAAAAATCTGATACCTGTTGCAAGAGCGGCATCTGGACCAGATTCATATGACCCAAATGGAAAGTCTGCGACAACCATCGCGCGCGATGTCGATTTAACAACTGCCCTTGCCAATGGAATTAGCTCATCGACAGTTACTGGAATGGTGTTCTCTTCGCCCAAGAAATTATTGCCAGCCGAATCGCCAACTAATAACACTGTAATCTGGGCTTCATCAAAAATCTCGGCGGTCATCTGTTCATAGCAAGTGAGCATCGCCCATTTTTCGCCGCGCTTTTTATAGGCGGCCAGATCTGAAATGGAGATTCGATTATTTTGAACCATGTGGAGCTCCTATATTCAACTGCGCTAACTCAAGGCCGGCTTTCGGTCCCTGGTTGTTGCTTGAACTAAGTGAAAGTGTAGCCAAATCTTAAGCAGGTAGGCTAGCCACATGGGAAATACGGGCGGACTTGCCATAGGTCAATTGCGGATTGCACTTGCCCAGATCAACCCAACGCTCGGTGATTTAACTGGCAATAGCGATTTAATCTGCGAATATGCCGCTAAGGCAAAGGTCGCCGGAGCCCATTTAATTTTATTTCCCGAGATGGTTATTACGGGATATCCAGTTGAAGATTTAGCGCTTCGCCAAACATTTAGAACGGCGAGCAGAGCAGCAGTAGTTGAAGTTGCAGAGCGGCTTGAGGTTCAAGGCCTAGGTGAAATTCTTGCAATCATCGGATATCTAGATGGCAGCGCAGAACAGAAACCACAGAATGCCGTTGCCCTGGTTTACCGTGGCGAAATTGTTGCGACTTATGTAAAGCACCATCTTCCGAACTATGGCGTCTTTGATGAATTCCGAAATTTTGTTGCTGGCGATCGCTCACTTGTAGTGCGGTTCCATGGTGTAGATATTGGCATCGCAATTTGTGAAGATATCTGGGTTGATGATGGACCTGTCGCAGAATTGAAAGCGCGAACTCCAGGCCTTGTTCTGGTTCCAAATGGCAGCCCTTACGAACGAGCGAAGGAAGATATTCGCCAATTGCTTGTTAGAAAACGAGCAAAAGATATTGGCGCACCATTGGCATATGTAAATATGACTGGCGCTCAAGATGATCTGGTTTTTGATGGTGACAGTATTGTCGCAACAGCAAATGGCGACATTATTGCAAGGGCCCCACAATTCTTTGATGGCTTAATGGTTGTGGATTTAGATTTGCGCCTCGGCACTTCAACGCCAAATGTCGTTTTCTCTGACCAACCTTTAGCCCCTTACGAAAAGATAACTCACGGGATAGCGCACCCAATGAGCGACTTGTCGCAGACCTGGCAGGCGTTAGTTATAGGGCTTCGGGATTATGTTGAGAAGAATAAATTTAAGAGCGTAATCCTTGGACTCTCTGGCGGCATCGATTCCGCATTGGTAGCAGCGATTGCAGCAGATGCAATTGGTGCGAGCCGTGTATTTGGGGTGGGCCTTCCAAGTCGATATTCATCAGATCACTCACTCAGCGATGCCGCAGAACTGGCAAAAAATATTGGTCTAAATTATCGCGTTATCGAAATCGAGCCGATGGTTACTACATTCTTATCCCAACTTGGGTTAACCGGTATCGCTGAAGAGAATGTTCAGGCCCGAGTTCGCGGGACAACCTTGATGGGGCTTTCAAATCAAGAGGGCCACTTAGTTCTTGCTACTGGAAATAAATCTGAACTCGCAGTCGGCTATTCCACTTTATATGGCGATGCGGTCGGGGGATATGCGCCGATAAAGGATCTATTTAAATCTGAAGTCTGGGCACTTTCCAAATGGCGAAATGCGCAGGCAATTAAGAATGGCCACACTCCACCAATTCCTGTTAACTCAATTTCTAAAGAGCCAAGTGCTGAGCTGCGCCCAGGCCAGAAAGACACCGATTCTCTCCCCGATTATTTAAAGCTCGATGAGATTCTTCATATCTATATCGAGCAGGATCTTGGTCTAGCCGGAGTCCTTGCCGCTGGTTTTGATCTCGAGCTCGCGACAAAAATTCTGCGAATGGTCGATGCCGCCGAATACAAACGTCGTCAATACCCGCCAGGAACCAAGATCTCTAAGCGCGCCTTCGGCAAAGATCGCAGATTGCCCATTACTTCAGCCTGGCGCGAGCACAATTAAGTAACTGCAAGGCTTTATCTAGGGGAAGCAAGTGGACACCGAATAGCCTGCCTCTTTAGAATTCCTAAATTCGGGGAACCCCAATGTTTGTTAAAAATGGAAGTGGAAGGCTAATCATGAAAAAACTTAAGTTATTTGCACCATTGGCAATTGCAGCAATATTGCTGACAAGCTGTGGTTCTTCAGACGATTCTAAGTCGGCTAGTGCATCAGGAGAATGTAAGGCTGGCGCACTTTCAACTGTGACACCAGAAGTTCTAACGATCGCAACTGGTGAACCTGCTTATTCACCATGGGTACTAAATGACAAGCCAGAATCTGGCGAAGGTTTCGAAGCCGCTGTTGCCTATGCAATTGCAACTGAACTTGGCTACACGAATGAAAATGTAAAATGGGTTCGCACCACATTTGATGGCGCAATCGCTCCAGGACCAAAGACTTTCGACTTCAACATTCAGCAATACTCAATCACTGCTGAACGCGCGAAGGTTGTTGACTTCTCATCTTCTTACTACAAGTCAAACCAATCAATCGTCTCTTTCAAGGGAAGCAAGATTGCTGGCGCAAAATCAATTGCTGACGTTAAAGCAGCAAATCCAAAGATTGGTGCTGCAGTCGGAACAACTTCACTTGATGCAGTTGAAAATGTACTTGGCCTGAAGGCTCAGGTTTTCAATGATAACGCTGCTGGTGTTGCTGCTCTTAAGAATGGTCAGATCGATGGCTTTGTGGTCGATCTTCCAACAGCTTTCTATCTATCTGCTGCTGAGATTGATAATGGAATCATCGTTGGCCAACTTGAGAATTCAAGTTCAGCCGATGAGGGCGCCGGACTGCTTCTCTCAAAGGACAACCCAATTACAAGTTGCGTAACTGACGCTCTTGAGGCGATCCGTACGAGTGGCGAGCTGGAAGAGATCACTAATAAATGGCTTACTTCTGCTGCAGGAGCGCCCTTCTTAAAGTAATCTCCAACCTAATATGAGTAATGAAATAGGGCGTCCATCTGAATCTGATTCGGGTGCGACGCCCTATAACTTTGGCGGCGAATGGAAGCCGAGCCAATTAGAGCTAGATCGCAGGGCGGCACGCAAGGCTCGTAATCGTAGAAATGCAGCGATCGCCATTCTTTCTAGCATTGTTGTAATCGGTGGATTGGCGCTAGTTGCCGTTACCTCGCCTGGATGGAAATCGCTATCAGATACCTTTTTTGCCTGGGCATATGGCGTTGAAGTATTACCGAAGATAATTCTCGGCTTTGGCACAAACGTTGCGCTGACTTTGATTGCATCAGTATGTGTTGGATTTTTTGGATTGAGTATCGCGCTAATTAGAACTTCAAGATCGCCCGCATTGGCGCCATTTCGAATACTGGCAACAGTTTATGTAGATGTGTTTCGCGGGATCCCAATGCTGCTGGTCCTGTTACTTGTAGGTTTTGGAATTCCTGCACTTCGAATCAACGGTCTGACAAATAACGTTTTGATTCTAGGAACGCTTGCAGTTGTAATTACTTACACTGCCTATGTCGCTGAAGTTATCCGAAGTGGAATTTTAACGATCCACCCAAGCCAGAGAGCAGCAGCCAGATCTCTCGGCTTAAGCCATTTCCAGAGCCTGCGTTTTGTAGTTCTTCCACAAGCCTTTCGTCGAGTGACACCACCACTGCTAAATGATTTAGTGGCCCTAATTAAAGACACCGGGTTGGTCTCAATCCTTGGAGTTACCGATGCGGTTCGCGCGGCACAAATTGCAAGCAGCCGAAGCTTTAACTACACACCATATGTAATGGCCGCAATCATCTTCTTACTTGTAACAATTCCACTTACTAGATTTACTGATCGAACTTTGCGTCGCTCAATCGAACGCCAGAATGCGACAGGTGTCGCATGACCCAACCCGTATTGAAGGTTAACCAGGTACGTAAATCCTATGGCGCCGAAGTCGTGCTTGAAGACATTTCCTTTAGCGTTCCAGTCCATACCGCTACCGTGTTTATTGGCTCTTCGGGTTCAGGAAAATCAACGCTACTTCGTTGCATTAACCTCTTAGACCAAATCGATGATGGCTCAATCGAACTAGATGGTGAAGATATAACAGCGGTTGATGCCGATGTAGATAAAGTGCGCCGCAAATTGGGTATCGTCTTTCAATCCTTCAATCTATTTCCACACATGAAAGTCATCGATAACAT
>CANNIM010000044.1 GCA_947505195.1 Actinomycetota bacterium | reverse complement strand
GCGCTCACCAATCCAGAGGAAGTGTGCAGAAACATCGTAAGGAAGATCTGTGCGTGAATCGATACGCGTAAGGGCCTTCTCGTATTCAAGAATTAACGCTTCATGCGAAGAATAGAAATCGACAGTTTTAAAAGATGATGGATCAACGCCAGCTGATGCCATGAAATCTAGTGAGCGACCAATTTCATTAGCCATTTGCTCGTAGCGTGCACCAAAACGTGGATCTTTAGCGAAACCTTTATTCCATTCATGAACGCGACGAATGTCCGCGAATCCACCTTGAGTAAATGCGCGAACTAAATTCAGAGTTGAAGAAGATGTGTTGTAGACCTGAACTAAGCGATCAGGATTTGGAGTACGCGCCTCAAGTGTGAACGCTAAATCATTTACCGCATCTCCGCGATAAGCCGGAAGTGTTACATCACCACGGGTTTCATTATCACTGCTTCTTGGCTTAGCGAATTGCCCGGCCATACGACCAACTTTAATTACTGGAAGGCTGGCAAAATATTGAAGAACTGCCGCCATCTGAAGAATTGTTTTAATTCGATTACGAATTGAATCTGCTGTTGCCGCTTCGAAAGTTTCGGCGCAATCGCCACCTTGCAACCAGAAAGCTTTACCTTCTTGTGCGATTGCAATCTTCTCTTTAAGCGTGTCGCACTCTCCTGCGAAAACTAACGGCGGCACTTTACGTAGCGTTTCTACTGCCTTCGTAACTTGCGGACCATCAACACCGCCGGGCCATTGTGGTTGTTGTGCTGCCACAAGGCCGGGAGTAAATAGCGAATCGATATTCATCATGTCCTTAAGTTTAGAGAGTTGGGGGAAGTTGGTGCCTGCCTATTAAGCCTATTAAGCCTATTAACCGAAGAAGACCTGCGCTTCAGCGTAAAGATCGGGGGTAACTAACTTTAACTGGGTAGTTGCAGAGGCAAGTGGCACACGTTCAATTTTGGTTCCATGGAGTGCAACCATCTTGCCGAAATCACCTTCGTGAATCGCAGTAATAGCATGTAAACCAAATCGAGTAGCTAGAACGCGATCGAAGGCGGTAGGTGAACCACCACGTTGGATGTGACCAAGCACTGAAGTACGAGCCTCTTTGCCTGTCTTCTCTTCAATCTGACCAGCAAGCCATTCGCCAATTCCTGAAAGTTTTACGTGACCAAATGAGTCAAGAGTTTGATCCTTAACAACCATGTCACCATCTTGTGGAATTGCACCTTCGGCAATCACAATAATTGGAGCATAAGAAGATTCGAAACGGGAATTCACCCATTCGCAAACCTTGTCGACTGAGAATTTAACTTCTGGAATCAAAATACATGAAGCGCCACCAGCGATTCCTGCATGTAGTGCAATCCAGCCAGCATGACGGCCCATGACTTCAACGATAAGTGCCCGGTGATGAGATTCAGCAGTTGTATGTAGACGGTCGATCGCTTCAACAGCAATATTTACGGAGGTATCGAAACCAAATGTGTAATCCGTGTTATTCAAATCATTATCAATTGTCTTTGGAACTCCAACAACTTTTACGCCAAGTGAGTCAAGTTTTGTTGCGACGCCAAGAGTGTCTTCACCACCGATTGCTACAAGGGCATCGATATTCATCTTTGCAAGATTCTCTTTGATGCGTTCAACACCATTTTCAATCTTGAATGGATTGGTACGAGAGGAGCCAAGGATTGTTCCACCGCGAGGCAAGATGCCACGAGTTGTTTTCATATCCAAAGGCACTGTTAAGCCTTCAAGTGGACCCTTCCAACCATCGCGGAAGCCCACGAATTCATAGCCATACTCTTTTACGCCTTTACGAACTACGGCACGAATCACAGCATTTAATCCTGGGCAATCTCCGCCACCTGTTAGGACACCAATACGCATCATTTACTCCCGATTTAATATTTAATAGTGCATGAAAAACTAGTTTCGATTGGGGAAGTCTACCCTCCGCCCAGAGGTGGTTAAATCATCCCCTAAAGACTGGAGCGCAAAATTGAGCGAGAAGCCACGATTAGTCGCAGGAATTGATACCTCGACGCAGTCGGTAAAAGTCGTTATTCGTGATGCAATTAGTGGTGAACTAATTCGCGAAGGTCGAGCCCCACATCCTGATGGCAGTGAAGTTGATCCTGCAAAATGGTGGAGCGCGACTGAAGATGCAATAAAGATGGCCGGTGGTTTTGATGGCGTGGAAGCAATCGCAGTTGCGGGTCAACAACATGGGATGGTTGCACTAGATAAAGCTGGAGAAGTTATTCGCCCAGCGCTACTTTGGAATGACACAAGATCTGCGGCAGAAGCAACAGAGTTGAATAATGAAATGGGCGGTGGCCAAGGAATTGCTAGCGCGGTTGGTTCAGCGCTCGTAGCAGCATTTACCGTGAGCAAGGTGCGTTGGCTTGCGAAGAATGAGAAGGCGAACGCGGAGCGAGTTGCCGCGATTGCTCTGCCACACGATTGGATCTCTTGGAAAATTTCTGGAAGTAACTCAATCGCCGATCTATTTACCGATCGTGGAGATGCAAGTGGAACTGGTTATTTCGATAGTGTGAAAAATGAATACCGAAAAGATATTTTTGCAAAAGCAATTGGAACTGACCAAGAGATAACTTTCCCTAGAATCGTTGAACCGAGAGTTTTTGCGATAAAAACTAAGAGCGGAATTCCAATTGCAGCCGGAACAGGCGATAACGCCGCCGCAGCTATCGGCCTTGGCGCAGAACCGGGCGATGTAGTTGTCTCACTTGGTACTAGTGGAACGGCTTTCGCGGTTTCTAAAACTCCAACCCACGATGCAAGCGGTGAGGTCGCCGGCTTTGCTGATGGAACTGGATATTTTCTGCCACTTGTCTGCACTCTAAATGCAGCGAGAATTTTGGATGCCGCAACTCGAATTCTCGGTGTTTCACATGATGAACTTGGCGAACTAGCACTCAAAGCGAAACCTGGCTCGAATGGCTTAACACTTCTCCCCTATTTTGAAGGCGAACGCACACCAAATCGTCCGGATGCCACTGGTGTGTTTTCTGGAATGAATCTTTCAAACTCAAATCCTGAAGATTTTGCACGCGCGATGATTGAAGGAATGCTCTGTGGAATGGCAGATGCTGTTGCCTCACTAGAAAAGTTAGGTGTTGAAGTTAAGCGAATTCTTATTGTTGGTGGCGCCGCCAAGAATCCAGCAATTGGAAAAATTGCATCGGCGCTCTTTAGTCGCGAAGTTTTAATTCCACCACCTGGTGAATACGTTGCTATTGGTGCCGCAAAACTCGCAGCATGGGCGCTACTTGGAACTGATCGCCCACCACAATGGAACTTGGGAGAAGTTACAAGTATTAAAGAAGTCCCAACCCCTGAAGTGTTAATTAAATATCGCAAGCTTCGCGACCAGACGCAAGGTTGGTAGAAATGACGCTGAAGCCCGAATTTATTCCTTTTCTTGAAGCACGTAACACAAGTGGACTTCCAGAAGTTTGGCAGGCGCCAGTTGCAGTAATCAGAAAAAGTCTTGAGAACCGGGCAATTCAATCTGGTGAACCTGAGAAAATATATGAAGTGATTCATCGTTACATCCCTGGACCAACATCGGATCTACCACTTCGTATTTACCGCCCAATTAAAGGTGCGGTATTACCAGCACTTGTTTTCTTCCACGGTGGCGGTTGGGTTTTAAATAACTTAGATAGTTACGAACAGGCGCTGCGTTCGATTGCGAACAAAGGTCAATTCGTTGTTATCGCAGTCAATTATCAGAAGGCTCCAGAATTACCATTCCCGATTCCTTTTGATGATTGCTATGCAACTTTGTTGTGGGTAGCCCAGAACGCCGAAAAATTAGGTATTGATGCAACTCAAATTGGGGTTGGTGGTGACAGCGCAGGTGGAAATTTGGCCGCGGGTGTCGCAATTAAGGCCCGCGATACTGGTGATGTAAACCTGGCATTTCAATTACTTATCTATCCTTGCAATGACAACAAAATGAAATATGGTTCCGCTTATAGCAGCGCTACTGGATATGGGCTTAGTACGCAATCAATGGAATGGTTCTGGGAGCAATATCTATCCAAGAAATCTGATGCCAAGAACCCGTATGCAGTCCCCGCGGCAGCTAAAGACTTCAGAGGATTAGCCCCAGCAATAATAACTACCGCCGAATTCGATCCATTATTAGATGATGGCTACAACTACGCCGAACTCTTAAGAAAATTTGGTGTGCCCACGGTTTATCGCGAATATGACGGAGTTATTCACGGATATTTCACTCTTGCTGGAATCACCCCTGAAGCAGAAGTGCTACAGCAATTTGTGAGCGATGAAATTAATGCCATACTTCGCTAATGTCGCGGCGTAATTGGTTTCTATTTTTATTTGTCGGACTCATTTGGGGAATTCCATATCTTCTAATTAAAGTTGCAGTTGAAGAACTTTCACCTCCAGTAATTGTTTTCTCTAGAGTCGCAATTGGCGCCGCAATTTTAATTCCGATTGCGATGAAGCGTGGCTCTTTGATGCCGGCAATTAAAGCTTGGAGATATGTAATTCCTTACGCCATTGGAGAAATGGTTGGACCGTGGATTTTAATTACCGCTGCGGAACAGAAGATGACATCAGGACTGGCGGGTTTACTTGTTGCCACAGTCCCGATTTGGTCAACAATATTAGCCTCAATTAATGGCGATAAAACCGTCTGGCATCACAAACGGTTATTAGGTCTTTTAATTGGTTTTATCGGAATAGTTTTAGTTGTCGGAATCGAAAGTTTTTCAGGTCGCCATTCCATCGTCGCAATATTTATGATCCTAATTTCTGCAATGGGATATGCCTGGGCGGTCACAATGGTTAGCGCGAAGATTCCACACATCGAGCCAATTTCCATAAATGGCCTAGCAATGTTATTTACCGCAGTTGTTTATCTGCCTCTTGCAATAATTACTGCTCCAGATCATGCGCCTTCAACTAAAGTTCTTGGGACAGTTCTTGCACTTGGTTTATTTCCAACTGCACTCGCTTTTATTCTCTTCTTCCAACTCATCAAAGATATCGGCACCGCGCGTGGTTCACTCGTAACTTATTTGAATACCGCGTTCGCAGTTCTATTGGGCGTAATTATTTTAAATGAGCCACTTACCTTAGGAATAGCTCTAGGACTACCGCTAGTTCTACTTGGTTCTTACTTTGCTGGGCGTAAAGGCGCTACTTCCGTTCAATAAATCCTAACTTTGTAAGTGCTTTGGCATCTCGTTGCCATTCTTTACTTACCTTAACGTGTAACCCTAAATAAACTTTTGCACCTAAAAATGTTTCAACCGAGCCTCTGGCGCGAATACCAATGTCTTTTAACCTTGAACCCTGCGGGCCGATAACGATTGACTTTTGGCTATCGCGTTCCACATGCAAAGTGGCATGAATATCAAAGAAATCCTTACCTTCGCGCTTTGCCATCTCATCAATCGTAACAACGATGGAATGCGGAACCTCTTCATAAAGATTTTCGATAGCAGCTTCTCGAATAAGTTCCGTGATTGTCATCTCAGATGCTTGATCAGTTGTTACATCTTCGGGATAAAGTGATGGAGATTCTGGAAGCTTCTCGGCTAAAAGATTCAGTAATAAGCCTGTTTGGTCCTCATTCTTTGCTGAAATTGGAACTATCTCAGCCACAGTTAGGCCGACTCTTGCTGCAAATTCTCCGACTTCAACTAACTTGGCCAAAAGAGTTTCCTGCTTAACCCTATCCGTCTTAGTCACTGCTATTAGCACTCGTCGTTGATTTATAACTTGGCGAGCGATGTATTCATCGCCTTGCCCGATCTCTTCGTCAGCCGGCAAACAGATTAAGACTGCATCTACCGATTGAAGATTCTCTGAGACCATCGCATTTAATCGCGAGCCAAGCAAAGTTTTAGGTTTGTGAATTCCCGGAGTATCAACAACAATCATTTGAAAATCTGGTTTAGAGATAATTCCGCGAATTGGATTTCTAGTGGTATTTGGATGCTTTGAGGTAATAACAATCTTGCGACCAACTAGGGCATTAACGAGAGTGGATTTGCCAACATTTGGTCGGCCAATAATGGCGACAAAGCCGGCTTTGTGTTCAACACTCATGCCGCAATTCTCTCACTTAATGCTTATTGGCTTCACCAATTCCATCACCTCAGATATAGATGAAACTAATTCTGCTACCCGCTCTGCAATCAAACGATGGCAGCCCTCGCTTGTTGGTGAATTAATCGGGCCAGGCACTGCCATTACTGGGCGAAATATTTCGGCAGCATCGCGCGCAGTCCGAAGCGAACCACTTCTAAAAGCTGCTTCCACCACAACTGTCGCTTTTGAGAGCGCAGCAATCAAACGATTGCGCGTCAAGAACCGATGTGGAATTGCCGAAACATCAGGCATCACCTCTGAGATAAGTAGACCACTCTCACTGATCTCGGAAAACAACTTCTCATGTACCGCTGGGTAATTCTTATTAAATCCCCCACCAAGAACCGCAACGGTAATTCCTTCACCCACTAAACAACCCTTATGTGCCGCAGCATC
>CANNIM010000043.1 GCA_947505195.1 Actinomycetota bacterium | reverse complement strand
AGTTGTCGATGCGATTCTTACGCACCCAGGGATTAAATCAATTTCATTTGTTGGTTCAACTCCAATTGCGCGCTACGTCTATGAGACTGGTACAAAATCCGGTAAGCGCGTACAAGCATTGGGTGGCGCCAAGAATCACATGATCGTTCTGCCCGATGCCGATCTTGAACTCGCAGCTGATGCCGCGATTAACGCTGGCTTTGGATCTGCCGGAGAGCGCTGCATGGCGATCTCTGCAATCGTGGCAGTTGAACCAATTGCATCTTCATTGGTTGAGCGAATTACTTCCCGTATGGAAAAAATCAAAACCGGTGATGGAACACAAGGCTCTGACATGGGCCCACTTGTAACTAAAGTTCACCGCGACAAAGTCGCCTCTTATATTGAAGCTGGGGCAAAGGCCGGTGCAACGCTTGTCGTTGATGGTCGCACGCTAGAAGTCGCTGGAGATGGTTTCTGGCTTGGACCAACCTTGTTCGACAATGTAACTCCAGAGATGTCTATATATAAGGAAGAAATCTTCGGACCAGTCCTCAGCATCATTCGTGTTCATTCATACGATGAAGCCCTCGCCCTTGTTAATAGCCATGAATATGGCAACGGCACTGCAATCTTTACTAATGATGGCGGTGCAGCCCGCAGATTCCAAAACGAAGTTGAAGTTGGAATGGTCGGAATCAACGTTCCGATTCCAGTTCCAATGGCTTATTTCTCATTCGGCGGCTGGAAGAACTCATTATTCGGAGATTCGCATGCACACGGTACTGAAGGAGTTCACTTCTTTACTCGCGGCAAAGTGGTTACCAGTCGCTGGTTAGATCCAAGCCACGGTGGAATCAACTTAGGCTTCCCGCAAAACACTTAATTCGTTAAAGCCACGTAAACTCCACTTATGAATGGCTCGCTAGCGTTAGTCGGCTCTGGTGAATACCTGCCTGCCATGGCGGCATTCGAAAAATCACTCATCGATGATGGGGTTAAGAACGGTAAGCAACCAAAGTACATACAAATCCCAACGGCAGCTGGCCGTGAAAGTACAGAGCGCCTCAGCTATTGGGAAAACCTTGGCAAGAAGCAGGGAGATTTAATTGGGGTCGAATCTATATTTCTACCCATCTTTAATCGTGAAGATGCCAACAATCCTGATTTGGTTAAACAGATAGAAGATAGTGCACTGATGTATTTATCAGGCGGCGACCCACATTATTTGGCAGAAACGTTAATCGGCACGTTGGTCTGGGATGTGATTGTAAATAATTGGCAAAGCGGAGCATCACTGGCTGGATGCAGCGCAGGTGCGATGGTCTTGAGTTCGCACATTCCAAACTTTCGTTTACTGAAAAGCTCACCGACCGCCGGCTTAAACTTGCTTCCGGAGATCCGTGTTATTCCGCATTTCAACAAATTCTTTAAGTGGATTCCAGAGAGTGCTGCAAAACTCTTACTGCATGTCCCCGATGATTCAATTCTCATCGGCGTAGATGAAATGACGGCAATTGTTAAGCGAAGTGGTGATGAGTATTGGGTTGTCTATGGTGAGGCAAAAGTCCATGTACTTAAAGGCTTGCCAGATCAACAGTTGTTTAATGGAGAGCAAATACACCTATCCCGACCCCGCGATTAGGAGTTACCAGATAAATGACATCTAAACGAAGCATTACGGACCATCAACCACATAATCTCATGCACAAAACCCCATCAAAATAGGGGTACGGCCTCGTGGGCAACGCCATTCCCCTTTTCATAAAGTTTTGTAATAATCCAACTGCAGTAAAATCTAAATTGAAGCACTGAAATCTCGAAAAAACCTGAGTTACTCACTAATCTAATGGCGGGACATAGGTTCCTTCCCCCTGATAAGTAAGGATTTTTGATGAAGAAATTTAAGTTTGCATCAGTGGCAACATCTGTCCTGCTCGGTATTTCAATACTGAGTTTTGCAACGGCACCAGCAAATGCTGCGAGCGATCGCTCAGGCAAGGTTTGCTACGAAGAAGGTCAAGTATTTAGTTCTGAGGGCGTGACAGTTACGTGCGCTGACGAATCAGGTTCACTGAAGTACACGAAAGCACGCAAACTCAGCGGTTCTCTAACCGTTGTGTGCGGTGCGACTGAAGCCTGGTGTAACGCTATGACAGGTGCATTTACAAAGAAGACTGGTGTCGCAACAAAGTTTGTTCGCCTCTCTTCTGGTGAAACCGTTGCTCGTTTGGATGCTGCTAAGTCAAACCCAGAGTTTGATGTATGGCACGGAGGACCGGCCGATGGTTTCGGTGTAGCGCGTATCGGTGGACTCATCGACAAGTACGTATCACCAACTCGTAAAATCATTCCGAAGAAGTATCAGGATAGTGATGGGTACTGGACAGGTGTTTATGTTGGTGCACTCGGTTTCTGCACAAACACCAAGGAAATCCGCCGACTCGGTCTGACTCCTCCAACTTCATGGGCAGATCTCTTAAATCCAAAGTTGGCAAAGAATATTTCAACAGCCCACCCATCAACTTCAGGAACAGCTTTCACAACTCTTTGGACTCAGGTAACACGTCTAGGTAGTGAAGCCGCTGGACTTGATTACATGTCAAAGATGCACAAAAACGTTCTTCAGTACACAAAGAGCGGCGTCGGCCCAGTTGCTATCGTCGGTCGCGGTGAAGCTGCGGTCGGACTCGTTTTCTCACATGACTGTGTTGCAGGAAAACTACAAGGCCTACCTTTGAAGGTTACCTTTCCAAGTGAAGGCACAGGATATGAAATCGGTGGTGTAGCACTTATTAAGGGTTCTAAGAATCCAGAAGCTGCAAAGTCCTACATTGATTTCGCACTATCTAAGGAAGCTCAAAACCTAGGACCTACAGTTGCTGCTTTCCAGGTTCTAACTAATCCAAAAACGAAGATCGATCCTCGTATGGTGAAGTTAAGCGGTTTAACAATTGTTGATTACGATTTCGAAAAGGCTGCTGCTGCCAAGAAGGCACTCACAGCTAAGTTCGATGCAACTATTGCAATCGCACCTAAGTCATAATAAATCAGAACTAGAGCACTAAAAAACTAGAGGATGTGGACATGTGCCACATCCTCTAGTTTTGCAAGTTGAGCTAAAAAATCCAGTTCTAGATTTTACAAAGGAGGAATTTCTGTGAGTTCTGCAGTACTGGAGAAGGAAAATGCAGTAGCGCTTAAAAAGCCGAAGGAGATCAAGTTAGATATCGGCACAAAAACAGCCCTTATTATCTCGGTGCTCCTTCTTCTCTTGATGGTTGTATTTCCACTTCTAAACATCTTGACCCGTGCCTCCGAAGGGACCGGTCTTGAGGTTTTCTCAAATGTCCTCAAATCTGCAATTACTCGCAAGATCATTTTGAACACAATTGTTCTAGGTGTAGTCGTCGCAACCTTAGGCACAATAATTGGATTTTTTTTAGCCTACGCCCAAGTCAAGTTAAATTTCCGAGGCAAGAAACTTCTGCACATAATTGCGCTTGTCCCATTAATTACTCCACCATTTGCATTTGCCACCGCCGTTATCAGCCTCTTCGGACGAAGTGGAATTATTACCCGCGACATCTTGGGGTTGACTCCAACGTTGTATGGACTTCCTGGCCTAACCATTGTTCTTAGTTGCTCGTTCTTTCCAGTGGCTTACATGAGCATTCTTGGAATGATGCGAAATCTAGATCCAGCACTTGATGAAGCATCTGCCTCAATGGGCGCTTCGAAACTGCGCACCTTTTTCAAGGTAACATTTCCTATGTTGATCCCAGGTTTTGCTAGCTCATTCCTGCTGCTCTTTGTTGAGGCTTCAGCCGATCTAGCCAATCCATTAGTAATCGGTGGCGATTTCACAGTTCTCTCGTCACGTGCATACATCGCGATCAACGGCGAGTATGACGTTCCGGCGGGATCTGCATACTCATTGATCCTTCTCGTCCCTGGCTTAATCGTCTTTCTTGTTCAACGTTATTGGGGACAGAGAAAGAGCGTAGTAAGTGTCACCGGTAAGCCAACGGGAACTCCGACCTTTATTGAAAACAAAGTGGCAAAGTTCTTCCTTTTATTTATTCCTGTATTTATTGCCTCATTTATCGTTTTGATTTATGCAACCGTGATTTTTGGCAGTTTCGCAAAATTCCTTGGGGTTGATAATTCCGTGACTCTTGATAACTATCGATATATTTTCAGCGGTGTTGGCTATGACGCGATCATTAAGACATCCATGATGGCGCTGATCGCAACGCCAATTGCCGGCCTTCTAGGAATGGTCTTAGCTTGGCTAATCGTCCGCAAGGTTCGGCGTGGCCGGGAATTCATTGACTTCTTAGGAATGTTGGGATTGGCAGTTCCGGGAACAGTTCTTGGAATCGGTTTTGCAATCACCTTTAATGATGTCATCAAGATTGGCGATACAACGGTACTTCCTCAGCTTGCAGGTGGTGGGGCCATCTTTGGTGGAGCGGTAGCAATCGTGATGGTTTACACGATTAGATCTAGCCCAGCTGGCCAACGTTCAGGTATCGCGGCGTTGCAGCAGATCAATCCTGCAATTGATGAGGCTTCGGCATCTCTAGGCGCTTCCGGCTTTAGAACCTTCCGAAAGATCACATTGCCATTGATTAGGCCAGCGTTATTGACAGGTTTAATGTTTGCCTTCGCGCATTCAATGACAACACTTTCACCGATCATTTTCATTACAACACCTGAAACACCAATCATGACTCAAAAGATCTTGGCTGAGGTTGACTCTGGTCGATTTGGCAACGCATTTGCATTCTGTACCTTGTTGATCTTCATAGTTTTGACGGTTATGGCGTTAATCAATCTCTCAGTACGTGGCAAATCAACTAATACTGCAAATACTCCGATCGTGAGGGCTTAAGAAATGGACCAGATCATGAAAGATTCATCAAGTTCAAGTAACTTGCAGCTACGAAATCTCTCAAAGGTTTTCGGCCAGGGAAATGGAAAGGTCACCGCAGTTGATTCAATTAACTTAGATATCAACCCAGGGGAGTTCATTACCTTCCTTGGACCATCTGGTTGCGGAAAAACAACAACGCTTCGCATGATCGCTGGATTTGAAACACCCACAGCAGGATCAATCATGCTCGATGGTCAAGACATGTCTGCACTCACACCAGATAAGCGTCCCATGGGCATGGTTTTCCAATCCTATGCACTCTTTCCTCATATGAGCGTTTATGAAAATGTTGCATACGGTCCAAAGACTAAGAAGATGCCATCTGCTCAAGTCAAGACAGAGGTAGAGGCGGTTCTAGATTCGATGAGTCTGACAGCTTTGGCTAATCGCTCGCCAAATCAACTCTCCGGTGGACAGCAGCAGCGTGTAGCGCTGGCTCGTGCAATGGTGATGCGCCCTCGCGTTCTACTATTTGATGAGCCGCTCAGTAATCTGGATGCAAAGCTGCGCGCACAGATGCGTATTGAAATCCGCGAAGTACAGCAACGGCTTGGCATTACAAGTATTTTCGTCACACACGATCAAGATGAAGCGATGAGTATCTCTGACCGTATTGTGGTTATGCGTAATTCAAAGATTGAACAAGTTGGACTTCCAGCAGAGATTTACCTACGCCCGGCATCAGTATTTGTTGCTGACTTCATTGGAATTTCTAACTTCCTAGAAGTTGCCTCAGTTGAGGCATCATCTGCTGGTCTGGCAAAGGTCGCAGTTCTTGGTAAAGAGATTGATGTCCCAGCGCACGAGGATGCTCTTACAACTAAGAGCATCCTGCTGGTTCGTCCTGAATCAATCCGAGTTAAGAGGGTGCAAGGTTCAAACCAAACAATCGCTGGAACTCAAGGCCGAGTGAAACAAGTTGTTTTCTACGGCGAGCATGTTGAGTACCGCATCGAAACCGAACTCGGCATCATCATCGCAGTGGCCTCAGACCCAATCTTTGAAGAGATTGTTAAGGTCGGAGAGTTTGCAGAGTTCTCATTTGATCCAATGCGATCCTGGCTCCTTCCTGCTGACACACACTAGAGATCACCGCTCAAAGAGTTGTTAAGGCTTTAAAACAATCTTAATTGGATTGCACCTACTTACACACGGGGCAATGAAAAACGCCCACTTAGGCGCGTAAAACTATGAAGGAATTAAAGTGTTAGCAAAGATCTGCCAGGCAAGTGCAGACTTAGCGATGAGTGACAAAGTTATATAGGTGCGTTCGCCTACGAGATAGTCGCTCCACTTTCCAACTTTCTTGTACTGCAACCATTGCACGAGTGCGAAGGAGTTGAAGAAAAGGAAGATTGTAAAGACGATTCCGTAAACAAATGCCGGTGCCGAAGTATCGCCAACTCCACCAATTGAGAAAACATAGAAAGTTAGAACTATCCAAGGCACGATTCCGGCGATGCATCCGAAAATGAATGGTAACCAGCCGCCGTTTCCAGGTGTCTCATATTTTTCCTGTAGCCAGCCGAAAAGAATCATTGATGCGTTGGCACCGAAGATGGAAATAATTGCCGAAATTTCCGAAACTCCAGTTACTTGAGCGATCAGAACTATCATTACAGAGGAGCTAACAGAGTATTCAACCCATCGAAAATAATTTCGT
>CANNIM010000042.1 GCA_947505195.1 Actinomycetota bacterium | reverse complement strand
ATTGCAGCGACCCACGCAGTATTTTCAGGTCCAGCAGTAGAACGGTTGAAGGCCTCGAATGTCAGCGAAGTAGTCGTCACAGATACCTTGCCAATCCCCGAAGATTCTCGCTTTGATAATCTGACCGTTCTGCCTATCGCCCCACTGTTGGCTCGGGCGATCCGCGAAGTCTTTGAAGATGGCTCAGTAACAAGCCTCTTCGATGGCCTCTCTTAAGCATTTTGCTTTTCCGCTTTGATTAGATAACCTAGCCACTCGTTCCGGCGAGGGATTTAAAAATCCGTAATCGACGGCTTGGCTCTCCTCGGACGTTGCAATATTGACGATTTAGATTGAGAGAGAAGCAAATGGCTGAAATTACAATTAACGCAACCAAGCGCACTGAATTCGGTAAAGGCGCATCACGTCGCGATCGCCGCGCTGGCAATGTTCCAGCCGTTATCTACGGTCACGGTGAAACTCCACAACACGTAGCACTTCCACTCCGTGAACTTGGTGCAGCTCTTAAGACTGCAAACGTCCTACTTGATGTTGTATTTGATGGAAAGACTGAACTAACACTTCCAAAGTCAGTAACACGTAATCCACTAACCGGAATACTCGCTCACATCGACTTAGTAATTGTTCGTCGCGGAGAGCGCGTTAAGGTCGAAGTTCCAGTACACACAACAGGAAAGCATGATGTTGATGGAATTCTTGAACACATGAACAACACTGTTGAAGTTGAAGCAGAAGCAACATCTATTCCACAATTCCTCGAATTGAATATGGATGGCTTGATGGCTGGCAGTTCACTTTACGCATCGAGCGTAGTTCTTCCTGCTGGCGTAACTTTGATTTCAGATCCACACATGCCAGTTATTCACCTTTCAGAGCGTTCTACAGCAGTTGAAGAAGTTCCTGTTGTTGCTGATGCAGAAGGTGCTGCTACTGCAGAAGGTGCTGCTGCACCAGCTGCTGACGCTGCAAAAGAGTAATTAAAGAGCTAATAAATGGTAGATGACCGCTGGTTAGTTCTCGGACTAGGGAACTCGGGCGATCAATACGCAACTACACGTCACAACATAGGCCAGATGGTTATCGACTATCTGGCCTCTGACGTTAAATTCTCTAACCATAAATCAAAGACTCAGATTGCAGATATTCGCGTTGCCGGTCACCCAGTAGTACTCGCAAAAACTCTTGGCTATATGAACGAAAGCGGCGCTCCTGCTAAAGCGCTTGCTGATTTCTACAAAGTTTCGCTAGCTAATTTAATTGTGATCCATGATGAATTAGATATTGATTTCAATACAATTCGAGTCAAACAGGGTGGCGGCGACAATGGCCACAATGGTTTGAAATCGCTAACAACACATTTTGCTAGCGCTGATTATTTTCGCTTACGCATGGGAATCGGTCGCCCACCAGGACCAATAGATCCCGCAGATTTTGTGTTGAAACCATTTAGCCAACCCGAGAAGGTAGAACTTGCTGATTTTATTGCAAGAGGCGCACTTGCGATTGAACGGTTAATCGAAAAGGGCTTGGATTACGCCCAACAGGAATTCAATAAGTAATTCAGCCGGTATTACGTAAACCAGCAGCAACGCCGTTAATCGTTAATAAGAGCGCTCGTCTAATCAGCGGATCAACGTTTTTGTCGGTTCGTACTTTATGCAGAAGCGTGATTTGTAGAAGGTGCAGTGGTGACAGATAAGCATCGCGAACCTGCAGAGTGCGACCCAATATTGGTTGATCACCAAGCAATTCACCCTTCTTGGTAAGTAGAAGTATTTCAGCCTTAGTCAATTCGAATTCTGCTTCGATGGTGTCTAAGAAATGATGTAACGAAGGATCGACCAAAACCTTCACATATTTGCGAGCCATTGTTAAATCAGTCTTTGCAAGTGTCATCTCAACATTGCTTATAAAGGTACGGAAGAAGTGCCAATCGCTTAACATCTCGCCAAGTACTTTCGAACTTCCACTCTCGCGTGCCGATTTCAAACCAGATCCAACACCAAACCAACCTGGCACGATCTGGCGAGATTGGGTCCAGCCAAATACCCATGGAATCGCACGAAGTGAAGATAAACCACTTGATGCATCAGGACGCCTTGCGGGACGTGAACCTAAGAACATTTCACCTAATTGTTCAACTGGAGTAGATGCATAGAAATATGCAGGTAGATCTGGGTGATCAATTAATTGGCGATAAGTTTTAAATGCACTCGCACTTATCGAATCCATACAAGAACCCCAACTAGAAAGTGCTTCTTTCGACTGCCTTGGTGCACGATTTAAAACTGTTGCTTCGAGAGCCGCTGCAAGTGCGAGTTCAACGTTTTCCCGAGCAAGTGAAGGCAGCGCATATTTATCGCTTATAACTTCGCCCTGTTCAGTCATCTTTATCTGACCATCTATTGAACCCCAAGGAAGGGCAATTAACGCATCATAAGTTGGTCCGCCACCGCGACCTACAGAACCACCGCGACCATGGAATAAGCGAAGAGTTACACCATGCTTCATTGCGATATCGCGAAGTTTGCGTTGGGCCTTATGAATTTCCCACTGCGAAGTTGCGATTCCTGCATCTTTATTTGAATCAGAATAACCAAGCATAACTTCTTGCACATTGCCGCGGATTGTTACCAATTCTCGGTAGCTCTTATCACTCAATAAATTATCTAAAATTGTGTCGGCCGCTTGAAGTTCCGCAACTGTTTCAAGTAGCGGCGCGAATCCAACTTTTCCAAATAGCCCAGTGATTCGAGAGATTTCTACTGCGGCTAACACATCTTTATGAGACTTGGTCATCGAAATTATGTAAGTTTCAATGACTTCAGGGCCGAATCTTTCGATTAATTCACGAATGGCTATAAAGGTATTTACAGTATTTCGAGCGGCAGGATCAAGGTCTTTTAGGTTTTCTCGTCCAACGCTTTCAATCTGAGCAAGAGCATGATGATGAGCATCAGAATGTTCACGAATATCCATAGTTGCGTGGGTTATTCCAAAACTAGATACGGTCCTAATAATTCGTTCTAATAATCCGGTGGCAATAAGTTCACCGCGATGTGAAAATAGTGAATCTCGCATTAGGTTTAAATCTGCTAAGAGTTGCGCCGTACTCTCGTAATCGCGCCCAGGAACATGTGGTCCGCCATCTGCATGTCGGCGTTGAGTAAGAATTAAGCGATGACGAATCGCAGTTGCTTTCAACCGATAAGGCTCTTCAACATTTAATCTGCGAAAACGTGCTTCAATTTCTGGAAGTAGCTCAAGATCTTTTGCAACCGATGCATCTAACTCTGGAGTTGTTCCAGAAATTCGGGTTGAAATAGAGAGCGCTTGACGCAGTTGATCTAGCGCGGCAGACATTGCGCGAATAAAATGTCCGGTTTGCAATGTGATTGCAGCCGTTGTGACCTTTGCAGTTATATTTGGATTGCCATCACGATCGCCGCCAATCCAGGTTCCAAAACTTAGTGGCCTTGAAGTTGGAGAAACAGTTACCCCAAGACGCTTAAGTTCAGTAGCAAAATCATCAAGAACTTCTGGAATAGTTAATCGGAAGAGATCATCTAAATAATAAAGAGCGTTCGTCGCTTCATCGAGGGGTTCTGGCTGACCTAAGCGTAATTCATCGGTCTCCCAGAGCAAGTCAATAGTTTCAGAAAGTCTGCGATCACGTCGTGATGATGTTGGTTGGTCGAGCAAATCAGCAATCGTATTCATCTTGCTAAGAACTGAACGTCGCGCCGCTTCAGTTGGATGCGCAGTGAAAACTGGGCGAACTGAGAAATTATCAATCCAACCTTGAATATCTGCAGTTGTGAATTCTTTATTCTTCTTCTGGACTTCGATAATGCGATCTACTGCGCGAGTCAGCCAAGAGCCACCGCTATTTCGTTCGTCAGCAAGAACTCTTGCTCGGTGAACTTGTTCTGCAACATTTGCCAAGTTGAAATAGTTGCTAAAGGCGCGCACTAATTGCACGCTTTGGTCTACTGAAATATTTTCGAGTATTTCTTCTCCGCCACCTTCGCGGACTGCCTTGCGAACTTGCTCTACCAATTCAAGAAGTTCTTCGCCTTCCTGGCGGACAAGAGATTCACCAAGTAATTCACCAAGCTTGCGGACATCACTTCTCAGCCCGGCATCATCAGCCTGGAATTGTGTTGTCTGCTCGCTCACTGGCTAATCATTACAGGTCTTGGGGTGTGGTCGAATCCAATTTCAGTATTGAATATAATTTCCCAAAGAACACCCCCATCCATATTGGATGTGGGGCTTTTGGTGTTGTTCGGCCGATATATAGGAGGCAGATTAAATGACCCTTCTGCCTGCCTACCTCGATATCCCAATCGAGTCACCAAAAGATGGTGGCGAATTAGTCTGCATAACTTCATTGCGATCACTTGTAATTTCGAAATTAAGTTATCAAGCACCACTTCTAGTTATTGCACCATCAACTCGAATCGCTGATGAATTAGCAGATGAGATCCGCTCATACCTCGGTGACGTTGTAAGTAATTTCCCAGCTTGGGAAACCTTGCCACACGAGCGGTTGAGTCCTAAGAGCGATACCGTCACAACTCGAATAAAAGCAATGCATCACATTAATTCAAAGAACCCTCCCAAGATTGTGATTACATCTATCCGTGGCGCCTTACAACCAATTGTTAGTGACATTTTGGAAGAAGAGTTAATAAAAGTTTCAAGTAATAAAACAATTTCGATGGCAGAGCTAACAAAGCGGCTAAGTTACTTTGGTTTCACTAGAACTGACTTGGTAGAAAAACGTGGAGACTTTGCAGTTCGTGGTGGAATCCTAGATCTCTTTCCTTCAGATCGAGAACATCCGATACGGATTGATTTTTTCGGTGATGAGATTGAAGATATTCAATATTTCCAAGTTGCTGACCAACGAACCTATGCGCCCATCGAAGAAGAGATAATTATTTATCCTGGGCGTGAACTACTTATTTCAGATGAGGTAAAAGAGCGTGCTAAGTATTTAATCGCCGAATTTCCTCTGCTTGCTGAAATGGCTAGCAAAATAAGTGAAGGTATTTGCGTTGAAGGAATGGAATCAATCTCTGCGCTCTTGAAACCTAAATTCAATAACCTCTTAGATTTTCTCCCCAACAATTTCCAAGTTGTAGTTATTGATCAACCCCGCATTAAATCTCGCGCTGGCGATTTAGTAATTACTAATGAAGAGTTCCTAGAAGCATCCTGGTCTAATGCGGCTTTGGGCGGTGAGGCACCTATCGATTTAACTGGTGTGATTTCAAGTGGTGGCTATTCGACATTTGACGAGCTTCGAGAGTTAGCTAGCAAGTTAAAACTAAATTGGTGGGCGCTTAACCTATATACCGAAAGCGCGGATGAGTTAGATAAGTTGGCTGAACTAGCAGATTTTCAAGCAATTCCGATCTATAACGGGAGCGTCGAGAGCGCTATTGCAGATTTTTCAAATTGGCTTAGCAGTGATTACAAATTGGTCTTTAGTGCAAGTGGCGCCGGACTATTAGAGCGCTACCAAGTCTTATTCCGAGAATCATCCTTAGTCGGTATCCACCTAACAACAAGCTCTATTGAACACGGTTTTATTAACCACGAGGCGAAGATTGCGCTGATAACCGAGAAAGATATTTCAGGCCAACGGACATCAAGTAAAGATCAGGCTCGGATGCCTTCACGTCGCAAGAAAGCAATTGATCCGTTGGAGTTAAAGCCCGGTGACTATGTAGTTCATGAACAACATGGCGTTGGGAAATACATTGAATTAGTAAATCGCACCGTCGCCAACGTTTCCCGAGAATATTTAGTAATTGAATATGCGCCATCTAAACGCGGTCAACCCGCGGATCGACTATTCGTTCCTACAGATACTCTTGAACAAATCACAAGATATGTTGGTGGTGAAGCGCCATCAGTGAATCGAATTGGTGGTTCAGATTGGCAGAACACTAAGCGTCGTGCGCGTAAGGCCGTTAAACAAATTGCCGCAGAGCTGATACAACTTTATGCCGCACGTATGAGCGCCCCGGGATATGCATTCTCGCAAGACACTGCTTGGCAGCGCGAACTTGAAGCGGCATTTGCTTATGTTGAAACAACAGATCAACTAGCAACAATTGAAGAAGTGAAAGCCGATATGGAGAAATCACATCCTATGGATCGGGTTGTCTGTGGTGATGTGGGATATGGCAAAACTGAAATTGCTGTTCGCGCTGCTTTTAAAGCAGTTCAAGATGGCAAACAAGTTGCAGTATTAGTTCCTACAACGTTATTAGTTCAACAGCACCTAACTACTTTCCACAATAGATATACCGGTTTTCCAGTGAAGGTTGCTGGGCTATCAAGGTTTAATACGCCAAAAGAGGGACGTGAAATTCTTGAGGGAATCAAATCTGGATCGGTTGACGTTGTAATCGGTACACACCGATTGTTATCCAAGGATGTGCAATTCCGGGATCTTGGATTGGTAATTGTTGATGAGGAGCAACGCTTTGGCGTAGAACACAAAGAAGAGTTGAAGAAAACCCGCACAAATGTTGATGTGCTTTCAATGTCAGCAACGCCGATTCCAAGAACACTTGAAATGGCTATTACTGGAATTCGCGAGATGTCGAATATAGCCACGCCACCAGAAGAGCGACATCCGGTTCTTACTTACGTTGGACCGTATGACGACAAACAAGTCGCGGCCGCAATTCACCGCGAATTGTT
>CANNIM010000041.1 GCA_947505195.1 Actinomycetota bacterium | reverse complement strand
TGAATTGGATCATGTTGATCATTTCCCAGATATGGCTGCGGTAAACCGCAGCTTTCTTGACTTCATAGATTCGATTCAAACCGGAGGTTTCCTGATTGTTGGCATCGATAGCCCTGGGGCAGTGCATCTGCTTTCGCAGATTGAACGCGATGATATAGAGATAATTACTTACGGGGAGAGCGCAGATTATTCGATATCCCACCTATCGCTGCAACCAAGTGAATCGCATGCCCGCATAACTAAATTGGGCAAGGTAATAGGAGAACTTTCGCTTTCTATCCCAGGTCAGCACAATATTGAAAATGCCCTTGCAGCACTTGTTGCGGGGTTAAAGTTTGGCGCCCCAGTCGTAGAGTTGCTGAAGGGCTTGGAGAGCTTTAGTGGGGCAAAGAGGAGATTTGAAAATAAGGGGAGCGTTAACGGTGTAACTGTCATCGATGATTATGGCCACCATCCAACTGAAGTTCGCGTTACCTTAGAAACTGCAAAGCGATTTGCGGGAGCGGGAAAAGTCATTGTTATTTTTCAACCCCACAGATACTCGAGAACCGCAATGTTTGTCATTGAATTTGCCCAAGTACTAGATCTTGCAGATCAGGTATTTCTCTTGGAAGTATATGCAGCTAGCGAAACCGCCATACCGGGTGTTTCATCGATTCAAATTGCGAACGAGATGTCGAGTTCAAAAGTTGTATTTGAACCTTCGATGATTGATGTAGTTAATTCGGCTGTAGTTGCATCCCAGCCAGGTGATTTAATAATCACACTTGGAGCAGGCGATGTTAATCTCTTAGTTCCATTAATCCTGCAGACGCTGGAAGAGAAAATTGCAAAGTAGAACTAAGCGGAATCTCTGGATTCTAATTTTTATAATTCTGACAGCGGCTCTTTCCTATGGATTAGGGTGGTCAAAGTTTCTTGCTCTCGAAACTGTTACAATAACTGGAACGAATCAAGTTAAATTGATTGAGGCTCAACTTAAAGCGGCGGAATCTAAATTGGTTATCGGGCAGCCACTTGCTCGAATCAACCCAAGAACAGAAGAGAATATTGTTAAAGATTTAGAGTGGATTGCTAGCGCCGATTTATCTAGAAATTGGTGGACAGGTAGAGTCACTTTGCATGTTATGCCACAAATTCCGGTAGCGGAGTATGCCGATGTAAAAGGTGCAAATGGTTCACCTCGATATCTGGCAAAAAATGGAGTGGAATTCTCTTCACCACAAAGATTTAGTAACCTGGCCAAAATCTCAATGATCTCAACTGGACCGAAGTCCAAAGGGGAACGACGGGCGATAGCAAATTTTATCGCTAATCTCTCTCCAGAAATTGTTACGGGTATGACCGGTCTAGAAATTGCCGCAAATGATGTGATTCTTATGGAGACAAATTTTAGGAAGCCAACCCTGACAATCACATGGGGTGCAGGAAACAGCGCAACTGACATTGAGGTTAAGAGCGTTGTTTTAATGGGCTTATTGGCACTTCCTGAAAATAGGAAGATAACTGAAATCGATTTGAGTACTGCTGATTCACCTATTGTTAAATGAGTTTTAAAAGCTAAATATAATTTTCTATATTTCGTGTCGGTCGTTGATTGAGAGTGTCAACACGCATAGTTTTACCACTTAGTAAGCATCACATAAATCTCAAGTAGAGATTTAGGGTTTAGGAAGAGGCGGATTGTGGCTACACCACAGAATTATTTAGCAGTCATCAAAGTTGTTGGCGTAGGTGGCGGCGGTGTTAATGCAATCAATCGCATGATTGAAGCAGGACTTAAAGGTGTTGAGTTCATTGCAATCAATACTGATTCACAACAATTAATAATGAGTGATGCTCATGTGAAATTAGATATTGGTAGGAAATTAACTCGTGGTCTCGGAGCTGGTGCTGCACCGGAAATTGGAAAACAAGCAGCGCTCGATCACACAGAAGAAATTGAAGAGATGCTTCGCGGCGCAGATATGGTTTTCGTAACTGCGGGTGAAGGTGGCGGTACTGGTACAGGTGGAGCGCCGATAGTTGCAAAGATTGCAAAAGATCTAGGTGCGCTTACAGTTGGTGTTGTAACAAAACCATTTACCTTTGAAGGGAAGCGTCGTACTGCACAAGCAGATGAAGGTATAGCGCTACTTCGCGAAGAAGTTGACACTCTTATTGTTATTCCTAATGATCGTCTACTTGCAATCTCGGATCGCTCAATTAGCCAACTCGAGGCATTTAGAAGTGCAGATCAAGTTCTTCTTTCGGGAGTGCAAGGCATTACTGATTTGATTACAACACCAGGGTTAATAAACTTGGACTTTGCAGATGTTAAGAGCGTTATGTCTGGTGCTGGGTCGGCACTTATGGGAATTGGTTCAGCTCGTGGTGAAGCGCGTGCAACTCGCGCAGCCGAACTTGCAATTTCAAGTCCGCTACTTGAAACATCAATCGATGGTGCGCATGGCGTTCTATTATCAATTGCTGGTGGTTCCGATATCGGATTGTTCGAGTTGAGCGAAGCTGCAGAACTCGTCGCGCAAGCCGCACATCCAGATGCAAACATTATTTTTGGAACCGTAATTGATGATGCGCTAGGAGATGAAGTTCGAATAACTGTTATCGCGGCCGGTTTTGATGGTGGCGCGCCAAAGCGAGTTTCAGTGCCGGTGATAGATGCGGCATCACTGAGTGGAAATGCAGACCCAATCGCATCAAATGATCCACTTGCTGTCGCTCTTGATATCCCTACTGTTTCGATTTCAACTGCAAACGCTCCTCGCAAGCGGATTACATTTGAAGATCTAGTAACTGAGGACGATATCGATATTCCTGACTTCATGAAGTAACTCTTAATATTAATTAGCTAAGCGGGCACCCAAATGGCGCAAATTCTCTTCACTTCGCGCTACGGCGGTACTTCAAATAAGCCCTTTGATTCTTTGAATCTCGGCAGCCACGTCGGAGATCGTTCGGAGGATGTCGCAACAAACCGAAACTTATTGAAGGCGATGTTAAGTCGCAGAGCTCCAGTTTTTATGGATCAAGTGCATGGCAATGAGGTCGTTGAAATTAGCTCCGAAACAAATTTACCGGTCACTGCAGATGCGCTAATAACTAGAGAGCCAGGTCTACCACTTGTAGTTCTAACCGCGGATTGCTTGCCTATTCTGATCTCAAGTTCAGTTGTCGTTGGGGCAATACATGCTGGCCGCAAGGGAGTTTTGAACGGTGTTATTGGCAAGTCGGTAGCGGCGATGCGAGCTCTAGGGGGAACCGAACTGGTTGCGAAAATCGGTCCAGCAATTTGTAGTGAATGTTACGAAGTTGACCAACAGATGTATGAAGATGCGGTAAAAAAAGTTTCGGAACTGGCAACATCGCCCGCGAAACACTGCCTGGATCTACTCGGTGGCGCAAAATCGCAGCTAGAGAATTTTGGGGTAAAGGTTTCAAGTGTGGATATCTGCACATCGCATAATTTGAATTTCTTCTCTTATCGCCGCGTCGCCAAAACTGGAAGAAGTGCCGGGGTTATAGTTTTATGAGTAATCGTAAGAGTGAAATTGAAGCGAATCTAGTGGATGTTAAATCTCGTATTGAGAAGGCAGCAAAGGCCGCAGGTAGATCGGTTGACGAGATAACACTGGTCGCAGTCACGAAAACTTTTCCAGTAAGTGATATCGAATTTCTCTATCAACTTGGGGTCCGAGATTTTGGCGAGAATCGAGATCAAGATGGTTCGAATAAAGCCCCGCAACTACCTGATGATTGCATCTGGCATTTTCAGGGCCAGATTCAGAGCAACAAATTGAAATCAATTGCGCTATGGGCTGATGTGATTCATTCTTTGGATGATCTTTCGCATGCCAAGAAATTGAGTTCTCTTGTGGCAGATCAAGATGTTTTCATTCAACTCTCTCTGGACAATCAGCCAAATCGGGGAGGGGTTGCCCCTAAAGATTTAGATAGTTTTGCTCAGTCTGTTGCCAAAATTGGCAACCTTAAAATTCGCGGATTGATGGCCGTTGCCCCGCTAGATGAAGATCCGAAATTGGCCTTTGCCAGGTTGAATTTGCTCTCAAAACAGCTCGTGAAAACCCTTCCGATGGCTAGTGAAATGTCTGCAGGAATGAGCAACGACTTTGAAGCGGCGATTTCAGAGGGTGCGACACTTATCCGAATTGGTAGCCAAATACTCGGAGTTCGCTAGTGCTTAACTTATTCTTATGCCATGGCTAATGCATTTAGAAAAGCAGCGAACTTCCTGGGATTAGTAGATGATTTAGAGAGCGATCCATCTACTTCGGGAGTGGCGCAATCAGAACATCGTTTTAATCGTCCAGTACGTACTGCTCCTATCGCAGAAGCGTCAACACCTTCTTATCTTCGTAGCGCATCAACTCGTGCAACGACACCAGCACCAACTGCACAAGCAAACGTTGTTATTGACCACATCGTTACTTTGCATCCAAGAATGTATAGCGATGTTCGTGGAATTGGCGAGCACTATCGTTTGGGACAACCAGTCATAATGAATTTAAGTGACATGGAAGAGTCAGAGCGCAAGCGCATGATTGACTTTGCATCAGGTTTAGTCTTTGGACACTACGGTAGCATCGAACGCGTAACTTCAAAAGTTTTCTTATTGACCCCACCAAATGTAAAGGTGAGCAACGAAGACAAGACCGCTGCGGCACAAGCAAGTTTCTTTAACCAGAGCTGATTATTAATTGGGCCTAATATTTAACGTAATTCATACTGCGCTTAACATATTTATATTGGCGATGGTAGGACGTCTGATTTTAGATTACGCAAGAATTTTTGCTGCATCTTGGCGACCAAAAGGAATAATTCTGGCAATAGCAGAATTCATCTATGCAGTTACTGATCCAATTGTTAACTTTGTTCGTCGTTTTGTGCCGCCGCTGCGCCTCGGTGCGGTCTCACTTGATCTCTCGTTCATCGTAATTTTCTTTGGTGCGCAACTGTTGTCAAGTTTCGTTTCATCCATCGCTCGGAGCATTTAACTCTTAGTTAATTCGAGCCATAGTCCCAGTTCATTTCGATCATCGACTTTCTCTGAAATATTTTCGAATTTCGTTGCAAGTACCTCTTCGCCAATTTCAGTTAAGTTCTTGATTATTGCTTTACTAACCTCGGCATTGGCGCCCCAGCGCACGAAGATTCGATCACTAATATCAAAGCCGGATTGCTTTCGCTCTTCTTGGATTGCTCGAATAACTTCACGAACCAGGCCTGCTTCAATAAGTTCGGGAGTCAGCGCTAGATCAAGGGCAACACTCTCACCATTGTGGCTTGCCACAGACCAACCAACCTTTGGTGTTTCAGTGATTACCAAATCCTCTAAATCGATATCTGCACTCTTGCCTGGGGCAAACTCAATTTTCGCACTTCCAGATGAACGAATGTTGGCAACTAGTACGCCATGATCTTGAGCATTTATGGCCTTTGCAATTTCTTGCACATCACCACCGAATTTTGCTCCAATTGTTCTGAAGTTTGCCTTGACCGAAATGCTGACGAGATCAGCGCCAGCGGATGCGATTTCATCGAGGTTATGAACATTTAGCTCATCTGAAATATGTGAACGGATCTCACTATCCATTTCATTCCAGCCATTTGCGGCAACTAGCGCCCTTGCTAATGGTTGGCGAATTTTAACTTTCGACTCTGCGCGTGCCGCTCTGCCAAGTTCAACAAGTCGGCGCGAAAGACGCACTGATTTCGATAAATTCTCATCGATTGCAGAGGCGCTACTCACTGGGAAATTAGCCAGGTGAACTGATTCAAATTCGGCGGGCTCTAAGTTGCGAATCATTTCTTGCCATACATGTTCAGTTATGAATGGAACCATTGGTGCCATCAAAAGCGTTAGGTCTTTGAGACAGTGATAAAGCGTGTTTAGTGCGGCGCTCTCGCCATCCCAGAATTTACGACGAGAGCGACGGACATACCAGTTAGATAGATCATCAATGAACTGGCCAATGGCACTACCAGCTTCTTGGGAATCGTAATTGGCGTATGCGATATCTACCTTTGCGACTAGAGCGTTGAGTTCGGAGAGAATCCAACGATCCATGGTTGAAGGCTTTTCAACTAGTCCAGTTAATTTAAAATCCGAAGCCTTTGCATACAGAGTGAAGAAGGAAATTGTGTTCCAATAAGTCAGCAAAGTCTTTCGAACCACATCAGAAATTGCATCATGGCCTACGCGGCGAGAGCTCCACGGAGATCCAGCAGCCAACATGTACCAACGGACCGCATCCGCACCGTGTTGATCCATCAACGGCATGGGTTCAAGAACATTACCTAAGTGCTTGCTCATCTTGCGACCATCTTTATCCAAAATATGTCCAAGGCAGAGAACTGTTTCATAAGAACTCTTATCAAAGACGAGAGTTCCAATTGTCATCAAGGTATAGAACCAACCACGGGTTTGATCAATCGCTTCGCAGATAAAGTCAGCAGGATATGAAGCCTCAAACTTCTCTATCGATCCCTCTTTATGTGGATAGCCCCATTGTGCAAATGGCATTGCACCAGAGTCATACCAGCAATCAATCACTTCAGGAGTTCGATACATAATTTCTGAACATTGTTCGCATTTAAATGAGATGTCATCAACGAATGGTCGATGTGGATCAGCGCTAGAGATGTCTTTGCCGGCAAGCTTGCCCAATTCGGCTAATGAGCCAACGCAAATCTCATGCTTATTTTCACATCGCCAAATTGGAAGCGGGGTTCCCCAATAACGATTTCTCGAGACTGCCCAGTCAATATTGTTATTTAACCAATCACCATATCGTCCTGTCTTAATTGTTTCTGGATGCCAATCAGTGTTCGCGTTTTCGCGGAGTAACGCATCTTTAATCTCAGTCGTTCTGATGTACCACGAAGGTTGGGCGTAATACATAAGTGCGGTGTGGCAGCGCCAACAGTGTGGATATGAATGTTCATATTGCTGCTGCTTGAAAAGCAGACCTCTCGATTTCAAATCTTTAATGATTGGCTTATCAGCCTCTTTAAAGAAGGCGCCACCAATTAATTTTAGCTCAGGCAGGAAATGTCCATCAGGTGCAATTGGATTAACAACTGGTAGCCCGTACTTGCGACAAACAGCAAAGTCGTCGGCGCCAAACGCAGGGGATTGGTGAACCAAACCCGTTCCATCTTCAATTGTCACATAATCAGCAAGGACTATGTAGTGAGCCTCTGGTATTTCAACTAGATCTAACGGTGGCGAATATTTAGTGTGCTCGAGCTGCGAACCGGTAAATGTGGCGATAACTTTACGTTCCTCACCAAGAATTCCTGCAAGATTAGTTGCCACAACT
>CANNIM010000040.1 GCA_947505195.1 Actinomycetota bacterium | reverse complement strand
TGCTTGGCGAAATTGTTCTTTACTCTTTCATAATTCTTCTACTCTCTGGAACCTTCCTAACCTTCTGGTTTGATCCATCACAACGAGAAGTTGTTTACGAAGGAAGTTATGAGCCGCTTAAAGATATAAAGATGTCGGCTGCATATGCTTCAACTCTCCATATTTCATTTGATGTTCGCGGTGGCCTATTGATGCGCCAGATCCATCACTGGGCAGCCTTAATTTTTATGGCAGGAATGATTGCGCACTTAATGCGAGTCTTCTTTACTGGTGCTTTCCGCAAGCCACGTGAGGCAAATTGGTTGATTGGCGTTGGACTTGTAACTCTTGGAATCGTTGAAGGCTTCCTTGGTTACTCACTTCCTGATGACTTGTTATCTGGAACTGGAATTCGAATTGCTGAAGCGATTATTCAAGCCCTTCCCGTTGTTGGCTCCTATCTTGCCTTCTTTGCATTCGGTGGCGCATTTCCTGGCGAAGCATTTATCCCACGTATTTTCACAGTTCACGTGTTGTTGTTACCAGGTATTTTCTTAGCTTTAATTACCGTCCACTTAATGTTGGTTTGGTATCAGAAGCACACGCAATATCCAGGTCCAGGTCGCACTGAGAAGAACGTTGTTGGCTATCCACTAATGCCGATTTACATGGCCAAAGCTGGCGGTTTCTTCTTCATTGTCTTCGGTGTAACTGCCTTACTTGGCGCCGTCGCATCCATTAACCCGATTTGGCTCTATGGTCCTTATAACCCCGGGCAGATCTCTGCCGGTTCGCAACCGGACTTTTATATGGGCTGGCTCGATGGCTTAGTTCGAATGGCGCCTCCAATTGAGACGCATGCATTTGGTCATACGATTTCTTGGAACATTTTAATTCCTGGTCTCATAATCCCCGGAATTCTCTTCACGTTAATGGCGCTATATCCATTTATTGAATCTTGGATGACTGGCGATAAGGAAGAGCACCATCTTCTAGAACGACCACGTAACAATCCAAATAGAACTGCTATCGGCGCGATGTCTTTATCATTCATCTTGGTCGTGTTGATCAATGGTGGAAACGACATCATTGCGACCAATTTCCATCTAACTATTAACCAAATTATGTGGTTTACCCGCATCGGTGTATTTGTTATTCCACCACTTGTTTTTGTTATTACTAAGCGAATCTGTCTCTCATTGCAGCGTGCAGATCGCGAGAAAGTTCTTCACGGTCGAGAGACTGGCCGACTAGTAATGCTCCCCCATGGTGAATTCATTGAAGTTCATGAAGAACTCACACCAGAACAAAAATTCACTCTTACCCAGCACGCGCAACCAGCTGCACTCATCGTTCCGAATACAGATTCAAACGGTGTCCTAAATCCACAAGGGTTAAAGGGCAAGATTCGTGCGAGATTTAGCCAAGCACATGTTGAGCAAATTCCTGCTCCAACCGAGAGTGAAGCTAAGGCGTTAGAGAGCGGACACCACTAACTCTTCCTTTACACTTCGTAAATGGAGTTCATGGATACAGCTCGAGACTGGGTTTCCACTGGCCCTCTAGTTCTCTTCTTTTTTCTTGCTGGCATTGAATTACGGGCCGAGTTAACTGTTGGCTCGTTTAGGAAGAAGTTCTCATTTCTTATTCCTTTCTCCGCAGCTTTAGGTGGAATGCTCTTTCCTGCCCTTATCTATTACGTAATTGCTAAAGGGCTCGACGCCCCCACCTCTGCATGGGGCGTGCCAATGGCAACTGACCTGCCGCTCGCGCTATTAGCTCTGTCAATATTGACTACCAAAGTTTCAATTCGGATTCGTGGATTTCTATTGGCGCTAGCAATCGCTGATGACCTTGGATCAATAATTCTTATCGCCCTTGTATATAACCACGACATCGATTTCGCGCGCTTGGTAATAAGTGCCCTCATGCTTCTAATCTTCTGGAAAATTGCACCGCGATTCCCAATTGCTGCTGCCTTAATTGCAATTGTTGCCTGGGGAGTTTTCAAAGATTCCGGCGTCCACCCGACTGTTATCGGGGTTCTCTTAGGTTTGTGTGTCAATCACAATGAAGCAAAGTGGCTCGTTAGCAAATTGACCCCGCTAGTGAATTACTTGGTAATTCCAGCATTTATAGTCACAACTCTCTGGATTCCTTGGAACTTTACGATGGCCCTTGTAACAAGCCCAATAGTTGTTGCGCTGATTGTTGCTCGACTTGTTGGCAAGCCACTTGGTATATATATCTTTGGCACTATTGCAATGAAAATAGCGCGGCATACGGTAATTTCTGGACGAGATCTATTCCTTGTTGGGACTCTTGGAACTATCGGGCTCTCGGTCTCGATGCTCTTTGCAAACCTTGCCGAGTTGGGTCAGGAACTAAATGGCGCTCTCTTTGGAGTGCTAATTACTCTGCCTCTAGCGTTGTTGCTTATATTACTTAGTGCGCAGATTTTGAAGGTTTCTCGTATTCAAGAACGAAACCAAGAATACTAATTAGGAGCCCACCAACTGCGATAAGTGTCAGCCACCATCCGATTAACAAACCTAGCCCGGCCAGCACCATGCAGAAAGCTAGTGGAAGTGGCCACCATGAATGTGGTGAAAAGAATCCAAGTTCACCTGCTGAGTCTGAAATTTCGGCGGTCTCGTTATCTTCCGGAAGAACATTCCCAAGTCGCTTAGCGGTAAACCAGAGATAGAAACCTATTAACGCTGCAAGGCCACCTGAAAGTCCGATGGCGGTTATGCCAACTGCTTCACCACCGACGAACCAATAGATTACGGTGACGATCGCGTAGAAAAGGGCAAGGCCAGTAAATAACATCCAACCGGTCTTCATTGTTAATGGCCCTCTGTTTTAATATGCGGATAGTGCAGATCAAATGCGGGTCGCTCACTTCGAATTCTCGGCATCGAGGTGAAGTTGTGGCGAGGCGGTGGGCAAGAAGTGGCCCATTCAAGTGATGCGCCATAACCCCAAGGATCATCGACGCCAACTAGTGGTGATTTTCTAGTAATCCATACGTTAACTAAGAATGGAACCATCGAGAGCGCTAACAGTGTTGATCCAACCGTCGAAATCATATTCATATTGGTGAAACCATCTGTTGCTAAATAATCAGCATAGCGACGCGGCATTCCCTTAATTCCAAGCCAGTGTTGGATTAGGAATGTTATGTGGAAGCCAAAAAATGTTGTCCAGAAATGTATCTTTCCTAGGCGTTCGTTAAGCATACGACCAGTCATCTTTGGCCACCAGAAATAGAAGCCGGCAAACATAGCAAAGACCACGGTGCCAAAGAGCACATAATGGAAGTGTGCAACAACGAAGTATGAAGCCGAGACTGCGAAATCAAGTGGAGGTGAAGCGAGAATAATTCCAGTAAGACCACCGAATAGGAATGTAATTAGGAATCCCATTACCCAGAGCATTGGGGTTTCAAAAGAGACGCTACCTCGCCACATTGTTCCGATCCAGTTAAAGAACTTAACACCAGTTGGCACGCCAATTAAAAATGTCATAAATGAGAAGAATGGCAATAAAACCTGACCACTTGCGAACATGTGGTGGGCCCATACAGAAACTGATAGCGCGGAAATCGCAATCGTTGCTGCAATCAACCCTTTATAACCAAATATTGGTTTACGACTAAATACCGGAAGAATTTCTGTTGCAATACCGAAAAATGGCAGAGCCAGAATGTAAACCTCGGGGTGACCGAAGAACCAGAAGAGGTGTTGCCAGAGCATTGCACCACCATTAGCGGGATCAAATATGTGAGAGCCAAAGAGGCGATCGGATTCCAAAGCTAGGAATGCTGCGGCTAGCGGTGGGAAAGCTAGTAACACAAGAATTGATGTGAGAAGTACATTCCAACTAAAGATTGACATACGGAACATCGTCATTCCCGGTGCGCGCATCGTGAAAATTGTTGTAATGAAATTTACGCCACCAAGAATTGTTCCAATTCCACCCATCGCTAAACCAATTATCCAAAGATCTCCACCGATACCTGGTGAGTATTGAGAGCTAGAAAGTGGCGCATAAGCAGTCCATCCAAATGAAGCCGCTCCTCCTGGTGATAAAAATCCACCGAAAGCCATTAAGCCACCGAAGAGAAATAGCCAGTAAGACAACATATTCATTCTTGGGAAGGCAACGTCTGCAGCGCCAATTTGAAGCGGCATAATCACATTCGCAAATCCCACGAATAGTGGCGTAGCGAACATCAGCAACATGATTGTTCCGTGCATTGTGAAGACTTGGTTGTATTGCTCATTAGACACAAATTGCAGCCCTGGGCGGGCGAGTTCAGCGCGCAGAATTAGTGCAAGTAAGCCACCGATTAAGAACCAGACAAAGGTTGTAACTAGGTACATATATCCGATCATCTTGTGATCAGTTGTGGTGATAATTTTTACGAAGAGCTGGCCTTTACTTGTTTGTCTCTTAACTGCCTCATTTGGAAGTATCGCAGGCTTGTTCGCGTATGTAGTCATTGTTATGCCGCCTTCAAATTAGAGATGTACTTTTGATATGCACTTGGCGAAACGACTTTTACCTTGAACAACATTTGCGAGTGATTTCTGCCGCAAAGAATGTTGCATCTTCCAGGATAAGTTCCAATTTTATTGGCGGTAAATTCAAGGTGATTCTCTACGCCAGGAAGATTCTGCATTTGGATCATGAATGCCGGAATCCAGAACCCATGCACAACATCGGTGGAATTAATGTTGAAACGCACTCGCTCACCCTTAGGTAGAACTAGTACTGGAGGTTTTGCTGGAGTGCCTGTAATGGTGGGAGCCGCAGGATTATCTCGGTACGTAAATTGCCATGACCACTGAAAACCATTTACATCGATTACGTGGCTAATTTTGTCTGCAGCAGAAACTTTAGTGAGCGCAGTTTCTTTAACCGCGGTGAAGTAGAAAAGAACTGCAACGATAATAAATGGGATAACCGTGTAAGCAATTTCTACAGGAACGTTGTACTGAGTCTGCTTTGGAACTTCATCACCTTTACGACGATGGCGAAAAACTGGCCACATAATTAAAATCGCAGTGAAGACGCCAACAACTCCCGCGGCGATCCAAGCACCTTGCCAAAGTGGAAGTGAAGTTTCGTTAACGCTCGATACATCCTTTGGGAAACCCATCCCTGAAATACTTTCCGTTGAGCAAGAGGTGAGAAGCGCTATCGCCCCACCAGAAAACAGGAAGAGAGCCGTTCTGGCTATTGATTTCTTGGCGGGCTTAAAACTCATTGGGTAAGAATATCCTTCAGTTTCACTCTTCCAACCAAGTGGGAGTAGCGTTCTAGGCGTGGTTTCCATCACCTCAAACTTTCAATCCGAGCCTCGACTTCATGAGGCGGCCCGGATGGCCTTGCCACATATCTTTGAGGTTTCCTGGCCAGACCCGACAAAGCTAGGTGTTGATTCAAAAAGTGCCGCAATTCTCTTAAATGAAGCGCGGGAAACCTTTTCTGGCCACCTTGGAGTCAGAAGTGATGAAATTTCTTTCCTTGGTGAGCCAAACCTTGGATTCCATTTAGCGCTGAGCGGCCTGCTCTCCCCCAATTCAAGATTGGTTTATAGCAATATCGATCGAATGGAAATCTTTGCAATTGCGCAGAGCCATCCGAATCTGCAACTTGCAGCATCAGCTATCGGAGAAATTGATTTTAAGGGCTGCAAGATTTCTGATGTCGTTTCTCTACAACTATGCAATCGCGAAACCGGAATCATCCAAGTGGGTCGTCCTGAAAATTGTGCCGAACTATTCGTCGATGCCACGGCTTCTGGAACCAGAATTAGATTACCTGAAAACTGGAGTGCTGCACTTTGGGATTCAACTTCATGGGCAGGGCCAACGGGATTGGGAGTCCTCGCAATTTCCAAGAGAGCCAAGTGGACCAATCCACTTCCCCATTTAGATGGTCGAGTTAATCCAGGTCCAACATCTTTACCTTTAATTGTGGCTAGCGCTTTAGCAATTGATAGCTGGGTTGCTGATGAGAAGAATCTTTCCGAAAAGATCAGCGCAATCAATTCTGAAATTAGAACTTACATAACTACTAAAATTCCGGATTCAGATCTCGCACCAGGTGGAGCAGATCATTTATTAAGTGCATCTTTTCTCTATGTAAATGCCGAACAGTTAGTGACGATGCTGGCCGATAAGGGCTTCGCTGTTGACTCTGGTTCAGCCTGTAACTCCACCAATATGGAGCCAAGCCATGTCCTTGCCGCTTTAGGAACTCTGACCCAAGGAAATATCAGACTGACAATTCACCACGCGACTAGCTTTGAAGAAGTGAAGGCTTTTCTAGAAGTTCTAGAGCACACAGTTGCCGAATTGCGTGCTTAATGGAAGTTTTAGATTGTCTTGGGAAGCGCTGCCCGTTGCCGGTTATCGAGCTAGCTAAAGTACTTAAATCCAAGCCTGTTAATTCACAAGTCAGACTTCTAAGTGACGACCCTGCTTCTGCGCCAGATTTAGTTGCCTGGGCACGAATGACGGGAAATAGCGTGAAAGAAGTTGGAGACAGTGCTTTCGAAGTTACGAAATTAACCGACTAAACGAGGCCGAATCTTCTCATTGACTTCCGCCGCGGCGCTATCGCCATATGCCTTGGCAAATCGCTCCACAAACTCGCTCTTAGTAAATCTGTATTCCTGAGTTCCTTTGGTTTCAATGCAAAAAGTTGCGAGCATCGAACCTAACTGGGCACATCTTTCGTGGTTAAAGCTCCAAGCAAGTCCAGAGATAAATCCGGCTCGGTAACAATCGCCAACTCCTGTGGGATCCAACTTTGCAATTTCTTTGGGAACTCCAACTGAGATTGGCTCTTTTCCGTGTTCTTCAATCCGAGAACCGTTAGAACCCAGAGTAATTATGCGCTTCTTAACTTTGCTGAAAATCTCGGCATCACTCCAGCCAGTTTTTTGAATTGTCAGTGCTAGTTCATACTCATTTAAGAATAAGTATTCGGCGCCCTCAATTAGCAATTTGATTGCTTCGCCATCCATGCGCGCAAGTTGTTGTGAAGGATCGGCGGCAAATGGAATATCCATTTCGCGGGCGCTGCGGCTATGACTGATCATCGCATCTGGATCATCAGGCGAGATAATCAAAAGATCGAATTTGCCAGATTTTTCGACAATTGGGGCCAATTCAATCTCGCGGGCTTCACTCATCGCTCCTGGAAAAAATGATGCAATCTGATTCAACTCAAGGTCCGTTGTCACCATGAAAGATGCAGTTAATAACTCTTTTGAAATCTTTACATGGGATGTGTCCACACCATGAAGAGTTAGCCAAGAATCATAATCAGCCCAGTCGGTCCCAACAGCTGCAATCAAATA
>CANNIM010000039.1 GCA_947505195.1 Actinomycetota bacterium | reverse complement strand
GGTGGCATGAATGTTTATGTCATCGAGAATTCAATCAAGATGGCAAATGCTGGGGTTGAAGTTGATATTTTTACTCGCGCTGATAAATCTGGTTTAGCTGATGCGGTTGAAATTGCGAAAGGCGTAACTGTTCATCACTTAGAAGCCGGACCAATCGGTGCGTTAACTAAGGAAGAGCTGCCTTCACAAATTGGTGCGTTGACACATGCATTTATGGAGCATCAAAGTGGCAAGCCAAATAGGTATTACGACATTATTCATTCGCATTATTGGATCAGCGGCCAACTTGGTTGGATGATTTCAGAACGAACCGGTGTGCCACTAGTTCACACAATGCACACCATGGCCAAGGTAAAGAATCAGGCACTTGCTGAAGGTGAGAGCCCAGAACCACTTATTCGCGCACTTGGCGAAGAACAAATTGTGCAGAATGCGAAAGCGCTAATTGCGAATACCGATGCCGAAGCGGCAAGTTTAGTTTCACTCTATGACGCCAATCCAGACAAGGTAAAAGTTGTAACACCAGGTGTTGACTTACAACGTTTTACTCCGGGACATGGAAAAGCCAGCGCCCGTAATATTTTAAATATCGCACCTGATGCAATTGTTTTAACCTTCGTCGGTCGGATCCAGCCACATAAGGGACCAGAAGTATTAGTCCGCGCGATTGCAGAAATGCTTTTACATACCCCACATCTGCGTTCAAAGTTAGCCCTTGTAATTATGGGCGGGGCATCAGGAAGTGGAATTAATGAACCAGAACGATTAGCAAAGCTTGCTACCTTCTTAGGTGTTGAAGATTTGGTACATTTTAAAGAGCCAGTCTCGCGAAGTGAACTTGCAGATTGGTATCGCGCATCGGATTTAGTCTGCGTTCCTTCATACTCTGAAAGTTTTGGACTTGTTGCACTTGAAGCCCAAGCATGTGGAACACCAGTTGTTGCAAGTGCGGTTGGTGGTCTACGTACTGCAGTATCAGATGGAATTTCCGGAACCCTTGTCGATGGTCATGACCAGAAAGCTTGGGCATCAGTTCTATCTCGATTAATTGCCGAACCACAACGTCGCGTTCTGCTTTCAATGGGCGCGCTAGATCATGCAAAGAAGTTCGGTTGGGAAAATACTGCGCGCCAAACTTTGGATGTTTATGACTGGGTTTTATCTAAACCAAAATCTAATTCGCTATTTGTGGCTAATTAACAATGATTGATCCTCGCGCGATTATTGAAGAGTTTCTAGAATCTCATGATTTAGATTACGAAAAGAGCGATACGAATACCTTCCTAATAACCCTGCCAGGTGAGAAAAAGTTACAGACCCATTGCGCTCTTGTTGTTGGCGATAATTCTTTAAGTATCAACGCCTTTGTAATTCGCAAACCAGATGAGAACGCTGAGAAAGTTCATGAATGGCTTCTGGCTAAGAACGCATCGATGTATGCCGTCACATTTGCAATCAATGAGGTTGGCGATGTTTTCCTTGTTGGTCGCTTGCCATTGCCAGCGGTAACAGATGTTGAAATCGATCGAATTCTTGGCGCGGTCTTGCAATATTCAGATTCCTCATTCAATCCACTTCTTGAATTAGGTTTCGCGACATCTATTCGAAAAGAATGGGCCTGGCGAGTGTCACGCGGTGAATCACTTTCAAATCTAAAAGCATTTGAACATTTAATCTAATAGGATTTACTCATGACTAAGAAATTGATTCTTCTGCGCCACGGCGAGAGTGAGTGGAATGCCCTCAACCTATTTACTGGTTGGGTCGATGTTCGACTCTCTGAAAAGGGAATCGGTGAAGCAAAGCGCGGCGGTCAACTTCTTAAAGAGCGCGGCCTATTGCCAGATATTGTTCACACCTCACTTCTGCGTCGTGCGATTCATACTTCGCAATTAGCACTCGATGAAGCCGAACGACATTGGATTCCAGTTAAGCGCAGCTGGCGTTTGAATGAACGTCACTATGGGGCGTTGCAAGGGAAAGATAAGAAAGAGACTTTGGCGCAATATGGCGAAGAACAATTCCAACTCTGGCGCAGATCATTTGATGTTCCGCCACCACCGATTGATGATGGCGATAAGTATTCGCAATTTGGCGACGCGCGTTACGCAGATTTAGGTGCTGCACTTCCAAAGACTGAATGCTTGAAAGATGTTATCGATCGCATGGCTCCTTACTTCACTGGCGATATTGCAGATGATATGAACTCTGGAAAGACCGTTCTTATTACGGCCCATGGAAATTCAATCCGCGCAATGGTTAAACATATTGATTGCATTTCAGATGAGGATATTGCCGGTGTGAATATCCCAACCGGAATCCCATTGTTATATGAGTTCGACGATAATTTTGAGCCAATTAAAAAAGGTGGAGAGTACTTAGATCCAGAGGCTGCAAAATCTGCTATCGAAGCGGTTGCGAATCAGGGAAAGAAGTAATTAACCTAGCATTCAGCAACATTTAACCTTTAAAAGCCTCGATAGTTAGGAGGCTGCCTCATATTATTCGCATGAGAGTAGCCGTAGTTACTGAGTCTTTCTTACCTCAAGTTAATGGCGTCACTAATTCGGTTCTCAGAGTCCTTGAAACCCTGCGTGAAGCAAATCATGAAGCACTTGTGATTGCGCCAGATAGCCCTGGTGTTCCAAAAGAATATGCTGGTCATAGAGTAAAAACTATTCCAACTATTCCAATCCAAAGCGTTGTTCCAGTTGGCATGCCAATGGGAATTCCAACGCGCAGGTTAGAACATTTAATTGATGGCTTTTCACCAGATATTTTCCACCTTGCATCCCCTCTAGCGCTTGGTTTATACAGTGCAAAGATTGCGAAGAAGTTGGAAATCCCAACACTTTCGGTCTACCAGACTGATATCGCGGGATTTGCTAGACATTATGGTTTTGATATGGCGCATACTTCATTGCGCAAAATGGTTGGGAAGATACATTCGCAAACAGATCGAACACTTGCGCCCTCAAGTTCGGCTTGCATTGAATTAACTGCACAGGGCGTTAAAGAGGTCTATTTATGGCAACGTGGCGTGAATATCGAATTATTTAATCCAAGTAAGAAATCCGAAGTAATGCGCAAACTCTGGGACCCAACTGGCAAAAAGCTATTAATTGGTTTTGTCGGACGTTTAGCAAATGAGAAGCGAATAAAGGATTTACGTTACTTAGATCGGGATTCTAAAGTTCAATTAATAATTACAGGCGATGGACCGGCGCAGAGCAAGTTGCGAAAAGAACTTCCTAACGCAATCTTTATGGGCCATAAATCGGGTGAAGATTTGGCGGAAATTTACGCCAGCTTGGATCTATTTATTCATCCTGGACCAAATGAAACATTCTGCCAAGCAGTTCAAGAAGCCTTGTCATCTGGAGTTCCATGCATTGTTCCAACAACTGGTGGGCCAGCAGATTTAGTGCGACATGGCGTAACAGGGTATGTAATAAATACCCACCGACCCGATGAACTCGAATCGGCTGTTTTACATTTCAAACTTCGTAGCGACAAAGCAGAGATGGCAATTATTGCTAGAGAATCAGTACTAAGACGCACTTGGCCAATTATAAATTCTCAACTTTTGGGGCATTACAACGAACTCATTTCCAAAAAACAAGAGTGTTTAGATGGGAGCGCAGCATGAGAATTGTCCACGTAGCAAACTTTTATGGGCCGAATTCAGGTGGTATTAAAACCACGATTCATGAATTAGGTCGCGGGTATCGGGCACATGGACATGAATTTATCTTTATAGTTCCTGGAACTAGATTATTTGTTGAAGAAACCATATTTGGAAAGAAGATCACCGTACCGAGCATAATTTTGCCTGGAAGTTGTGGATACCAACTCATTAGAAGTAATAGAAATTTAGTAAAACTCATTGCAAGTTTGCAGCCGGATCGACTTGAAATATCTGACCGTTTTACCCTCCACAGCGTCGGACGTTGGGCAAAGCGAAATAGCGTTCCAGCTGTTGCATTTAGCCACGAAACTTTGTCGGGCTTGGCATCGCGTTTTCTCCCGATCCCAAAGAAATTTAGAGATGGACTAGTCAACCTTCATAATTGGAAATTTTCCCGCAACTTCGATCAAATAATTACAACCACAAACTTTGCATCCAGAGAATTCAAATCTCTAAAGTCGCAGAACTTAATCAAGGTTTCACTCGGTGTTGATCTAGAAGTCTTTCACCCAAGTAGGAGATCTGAGGAGCTTCGTACCGAACTTCTTAAAGGTTCAGAAGTACTGCTTATTCATTGTGGTCGGCTTTCGAAAGAGAAGGAACCACAACGCAGTGTTCAAGCTCTAATTGAATTACGTGAACGTGGGATTGATGCACGTTTGGTCATAATAGGTATGGGACCAATGTGGAGAGAGATTCGATCACTTGCAAAGGGTCATCCCGTAGATACTTTGGGATATATCGCGGATAGAAATAAGGTAGCGGCGATGTTGGCAAGCGCAGATGTTTCTCTTGCGCCAGGACCACTTGAAACCT
Organism: Actinomycetota bacterium; assembly: GCA_947505195.1. Taxonomy (GTDB): domain Bacteria; phylum Actinomycetota; class Actinomycetes; order Nanopelagicales; family Nanopelagicaceae; genus AAA044-D11. Next base: position 3,027 of record CANNIM010000039.1, on the reverse strand, counting down.
TCTGCTTAGCCGCTCTTGAGTCACTTGCTTCTGGAACACCAGTTGTGACTTCGAATTCAAATGCAGTTGGTGAATTTTTGATTCACGAACTACAAACAGCAGCAGGCGCCACTTTTGATAATGATCCATACACTTTCGCTGATTCAATCGAGAGCGTCATCGGTAGAACCAAGATGAGAATTCGGGCTCGTGAAATAGCTGAGGCTCTTCCCTGGACAAGTACCGTAACTAAAATGTTAAAGGTTCATAACGAAGTCAGTTATAAGGCGAGTTAAATGAATACTGCACAGGTTGCGCCAAATCTAACCTTTGCAGTTATTGGCGACAGCGCCGCCTTCGGTACTGGTGACAGCGCACCTGATGGCACCTTCCGCGGGTGGACTTACTATTTGGCAAATAGTTTTCATGATGAGTGCAGCTATGTTAATTTCTCAAGACCTGGTGCCAAATCAGATGAAGTATCTAACTTTCAACTTGTCCGAGCAAAAGCGGTATCTCCTGACATTTGTGCCGTAGTTGCGGGTGGAAATGATTTATTACGAAATGGATTTAATCCACAGAAACTATATTCAAATTTACAGCGCACTTGCCGAGAGTTAATGGAACTTGGCAGTGAAGTAATAATGATTGAACTGCATGATCCAAATGAACTTCTGCGGATTCCAAAAATAATGAAGCGGATCCTGCGTAAACGAGTTGAATCCGTAAACACGGTTTATCGCAAAATTGCTGAAGAATTAGAGATCGTTCTGATTAAAACTCGGGATATTCCAGATGTGCATAACTTAAAGAATTGGCATATTGATCGGATGCACCCAGGTGAGCGTGGACATAAAATGTTGGCACGAGAAGTGGCCGTTCAATTACAGCGACGAGGTTGGTTGATTTCAATACCCGAGGAAGGTGAGATTCTAATTAGAGAGCGCTCTCAACAGACTAAGTGGTTGATTGCAAATGGTTTACCTTGGTTCTTGAAGCGAAGTGTTGATTTACTTCCTGTTGTGCTTTTCTTATCTGTAATTGAAATCTTTAAGGTAATTTTTGAAAAACTCAGTTACTTGAATATTCGCCTGTAACTAAGAAGTAAACACGACGAGAAATAGAAACAGCGTGATCAGCAAAGCGTTCGTAATAACGACCAAGAAGTGTCAAATCAATCGCAGTTTCAATTCCATGCGCCCAATCATCAGCCAATAAAGCGCCAATTAAATCTCGGTGCAACTTATCCATTTCATCATCATCAGTTTCAATTTCCAAAGCACGAACTGTGTCGCGGTGCTCCATAACCACTGTTAACTTCTCGATTAATTTATCTGCAACCATTCCCATGCTTGTGATGGTTGGTACTAATTCGGCAGGAACTGCACTATTTGGATAGCGCATGCGAGCCTGCTTAGCTACGTGGTGTGCTAAATCGCCCATACGTTCGAGATCGGCGCTCATTCGAAGTGAGGTAACAAGGGTACGAAGGTCAGATGCGACAGGTTGTTGACGTGCCATTAAATTTATCGTGCGCGCATCTAATTCATGTTGAATATCATCGATAACGCTATCTGCGGCGATAACTTTTTCGGCAATTGTTAGATCGGATGCCAGTAGGGCTGTAGTTGCCTCAGCCATCGCGATTTTCACCAGACCTGCCATTTGAAGCAGGGTCGTTCCAATCGAATCTAACTCATCATGGAAGGCGTTACGCATGTCGTAAGAATAGTGTGGCCCGGCTTTTGATAGCGGTAACGAAATGAACGCGCCTTGAACTAAAGGTTAAGAATTGGCGTTAAAGGGCAGGTTTAGGGGAATTTGGTGGGGGTGAGCTGGGTATCTCTTCTACGATTGAGCCATGTCCTGGATGGCTCGTAGAAAAACTAATCAAGTAAGTGTTGATGAGGAGCTACTTGAATCTGATTTTCTACCAGAGTCCATAAACGATTTACTGAAACTCTTTGATGCTGAAAATATTGTCCTCGGCAATGGTGAAGTGGTTCTACAACAATCTGAGGGAATCTCGACTCTTAATTTAATTCGAGACAAACACTTAAATAACGAATCGTTGCTTCGACTCGTTCGCGCTACTCGCAGATCTGGCAAAATGCAAGAAGTAACGATGGAACTTCCACGCGGCCCTGTCGGCGCTGGAACTCATGACTTAGTTGTTCGAGTATCACTCCTCGGCACTGATGGTTTAATTGTAGTTTTAATCTTCGATGATAGCGAAATGCGCAGACTTGATTCTATTCGTCGAGATTTCGTAGCAAATATCTCACACGAACTCAAAACTCCGATTGGCGCGCTATCAATTTTGAGTGAAGCGGTATTAGGCGCGAGCGATGATCCAGAAGCAATCACACGATTTGCAACGCGGATGCAATCGGAGGCAACTCGCCTAACCGATTTAGTTCAAGAAATTATCAACTTATCTAGACTTCAAGATGATGATCCGCTTAAGCGGGCTCAACCATTCTCGATTAGTGAAAGCATTAAAGAGGCGATGGATCAGTCACGTTTGAATGCTGAAGCTAGGCGAGTAGAAATTGTTTACAACAACGATGTTAATTCCCTTGTAACAGGCGATCGTGATCAAGTAACAATGGCGATTCATAACTTAATTGAGAATGCGATTAATTACAGCCCTGATGCAACTCGGGTAGCAATTGCAGTTAATGAAGTAGATGGATTGTGTGAGATCTCAATTTCAGATCAAGGTATTGGAATTCCAGAGAAAGATTTAGAGCGGATCTTTGAACGTTTTTATCGAGTAGATGCTGCGCGCTCTCGAATTACCGGTGGGACTGGACTTGGACTTTCAATCGTTAAACATGTTGTTACCAATCACGGTGGCGATATTTCGGTATGGAGCGTTGAAGGTGCGGGAAGTACTTTCACTATCCGTTTACCACTCTTGCGAAACCAAGAAAATAGAACAAGTTCTGCCTTGGAGGCAAATAAATGACGAAGATCCTCGTAGTCGAAGATGAAGCTTCATTCTCTGAAGCATTCGCTTATTTATTAGGCAAAGAGGGCTTTGAG
>CANNIM010000038.1 GCA_947505195.1 Actinomycetota bacterium | reverse complement strand
TTGCTCTGATAACTCTTGGCTATGACTTAATTAAATCAGGAAGTTCGCGAGATAACCGCTTGGCTCAACCCGACTAAGGCTGCTTTTGCTGAGCCCTCTGGCAGAGTCTTAAGGTGCTCCTGGGCTGATTGACCATACTTTGCAACAAGCTCTCGTGATCTTGTTAGCGCACTGTGGTTTCGTAATTTTAAAATGACTTCTTGAACTACGGCGTCATCGGTAATTGGCGCTGACAATAACTTCTTCAATTCCAAATCAGCCGGATCATCCGATTCAAGGATAAATAACGTAACAAGGGTTGGAACACCTTCACGTAGATCAGTTCCTGGAGTTTTACCCGACTCCTTTGAATCACTTGCAATGTCGATGATGTCATCTGCGAGTTGGAAAACTATGCCAATCTCTTCACCGAATTTTGTAAGAGCATCCATGATTTTTAAATCGGCGCCTGAAATCATTGCGCCATATCTAGCACTGGCCGAAATTAATGAACCAGTTTTATCTGCGACCACACTTAGATAATGTTCAAGTTGAGTTTTACCAGAACTTGAACCTTGAGTCTCTGTTATTTGGCCAATTACTAATCGCTCAAAAGTTAACGCTTGTAGACGAACAGCCTCTGGCCCAAGATCAGCTAATAATTGAGAAGTCTTTGCAAATAAATAATCTCCGGTAAGAATTGCTACCGTGTTGTTCCATCTGTTATTTGCACTGGCAACACCACGTCGAAGTGGCGCATCATCCATGACATCATCATGATACAAAGTTCCAAGATGGGTGAGTTCACAGACAACTGCGGCTTCAATAATTCCTTTCGCCTTTGGGTTTCCAAAATGCGCGGCAATCAAGGTAAGAAGCGGGCGCAGTCGCTTGCCACCAGCGTCAACCAAGTGTCTTGAAGTCTCTATAACTAGTGGGTATTTACCTTCTATTGCTGCACGTAAAAAAGATTCGACCTCAGCCATTGAGGCAAGGAGTTCTTTTTCGAGTGCCGGATCAATATCCGGAATACCAATTTGAGACATTAGCGTAAGAAGTAGGCGAAGTTTTGTGCAACATCAAGTAGAAGAGATGGTGCCAGGCCAAGTACTACTGTTGCGATTGCGCTAATGGATATGGCTATTCGGGTGAGTACAGATGGAATTACAACAGATACTGAACCATTTGTTTCACCGGCAAAGAAGAGCATAAGAATTAGGCGAAGGTAGAAGAAAACGGCTATTGCGCTAGAGAGCACACCAGCAACTACAAGATAGATATTTCCTGATTCGTAGGCCGCGGAGAAGATTGCAAACTTTCCAACAAATCCACTTGTTAATGGGATTCCTGCAAAGCTGAGTAAGAACAATGAAAATACTGCTGCGACAAGTGGAGATTTCTTACCAAGTCCAACCCAGCGATTAATATCGGTAACTTCACCAGCAGAATCTCGAACTAAGGTAACAATTCCAAAGGCACCAATAGTTGCGAGTCCGTAAGCGACTAAATAGAAGAGCGTTGCGCTAAGGGCGCTTTTGTTAAGAGATACGACAGCGATTAAAACAAAGCCAGTGTGCGCGATAGATGAAAGCGCCAACATTCGCTTTATGTCGCGCTGTGAAATTGCCGCAATGGAACCAAAGATCATAGTTATTACTGCGATAACGGCAATCGCTGGTTTCCAACTTACTTGCGCAGCATCTAAGCCGATGTAGAAGATTCGAAGCGTTGCACCAAATGCTGCTGCCTTTGTAGCAGCGGCCATGAATCCCGTAATTGGTGTTGGAGCGCCTTGATAAACATCAGGAGTCCAAGAGTGAAATGGAACTGCGCCAATTTTGAATAGTAAGCCAACTGATAAAAATGCAGCTCCGAGAAGGAGAAATACATCATTCCCACCACTACCTCGGATGGCATCTGTAAGGCCATTTAGCGAAAGTGAGCCGGAATAACCATAGAGAAGGGCGGCACCAAATAAGAAGAATGCTGATGAATAGGCGCCTAGTAAGAAATACTTTAGGGCTGCTTCTTGGGAGAGCAATCTGCGACGGCGAGAAAGACCAACCATTAAATAAAGTGGAAGTGAGAGAACTTCAAGGGCAACGAAGAGCGTTATGAAATCAGTTGCAATTGGAAAGAGCATTGCTCCTGATACTGCAAATAGAGTTAGTGGAAAGACTTCGGTCTGTTGTTTTCCAGATTCAAGAGCCGATGCTTCTTCACTTGATCCTGGAAGAGCAGATGCTTGTGGCGCAAAATGATCTTGATCAGCGATGATTAAAATTCCAAGAAATGCAAAGAGCAAGATGGCACCTTGGATAAAGATTCCAGATCCGTCGATTGAAACTGAAGTTACTGCTGCGATAGAACTTCCTTCATTGCGCACAAGATATAACTGCCCAAAGGCAATACTTATTCCGGCTAGCGCGATTACAAGTTGGAGACGCGCCCTAAGTGCTTGCTTTACAAAGGCTTCAACAATTACGCCTAAGAGAGCGGCTCCAAGGATAATAAGAATTGGAGCAAGTAGCGCATAATCTAATTTAGGTGCCGTTAACATTTATTTCGCCACCTTTGCAATTGGATCGCTTACCCCGGCATGCGTCATGATGGTCTGGGTAGTCGTATTAATAACGCTCAATACTGGCTTTGGATAGAACCCAAGAACCACTAATACCGCAATTACAGGTGCAATCGCAATTTTCTCGCGAAGATTTAAATCAAGAATTCCTTTATTGGATTCAGGAGTTTCACCATGAAGCGACTTCTGAACCACTATTAGAACATAGAGCGAGGCCAAGATAATTCCAGTTGTTCCAAGAATTGCTGCGACTGGATATTTAGCAAAGGATCCGACTAGAACTAAGAATTCGCTGATAAAGCTTGAAAGACCAGGAAGTGCAAGTGCAGACATTCCTGCCAAGAAGAATGACCAAGCGAGAACTGGTGTAACTCGTTGCAGGCCACCAAAATCTGCAATATTAGATGAGCCTCGACGCTTAGCCATCCATCCTGCGGTTAAGAAGAGAGCGGCCGTTGAGAAACCGTGGTTGACCATATAGAAGATTGCACCAGTTAAACCTTGTGACGTGAGCGCAAAAATTCCAAGTGTTATGAAGCCGAAGTGCGAAATTGAAGTGAAAGCAATAAGTGAATTAATATCTTTCTGGCCAATCGCTAAGAAGGCACCATAAAGAATTGAAATTACTGCAAGAGTAATTATTGCTGGAGTGAAAGTTTTTGTGGCCTCTGGAAAGAAGTTCATGCAGAAGCGGATCATTCCGTAAGTTCCAACTTTATCTAGAACGCCAAGAAGTAGGGTCGAAGTTCCAGCCGTTGCAGATTTAGCCGCTGTTGGCAGCCAAGTGTGGAGTGGCCATAGTGGAGCCTTAATCGCAAAGGCGATAAAGAATCCTAGGAATAACCAATTCTGGGTTGTTGAATCAATTGTTAACTCTGAAAGTTTTGCGATATCAAAAGTACCGCCGCCTTGATTTGTAGAGATAACATAGAGGCCGATTAGAGCTGCCAACATAAGCAATCCACCGAAGAGGCTATAAAGCAAGAACTTCATTGCCGCAGCAGCTCGTTCGCCAACGCCATAACCGCCGATTAGGAAATAAACCGGCAATAACATCGCTTCGAAGATGACATAAAAGAGGAAGACATCTGTTGCGGCAAAGACACCAATCATCATGGTTTCTAAAATTAGAAGAAGGATGTAGAAAACTTTTACGCTCCAGCGGCCATTTTCTGATTCATTCCAGCCAGCCAAGAAGACAATAGGAACCAGAATTGTTGTCATCAAGATTAATGCAAGCGCCATGCCATCAATACCAACAGAATAATTAATATTAAAAGCTGAAATCCAACTTCTGGTTTCAGTGAATTGAAGTGCCGCTTCCTCCGTCTTAAAGCTAAAGGCCATAAAGAGGGAGACGGCTGTGACAAGAAGTGAGAAGCCAAGAGCCGTCTGCTTAATTAATTTTGCATTTCCAACTGGCAACACGGCAACAACAATTGCACCAAAGAGTGGAAGTAGTTGGAGCGTGGTCAAGATACTCATAGCGTCACCATCCAGATCGCAGTCACTAGTGCGAGGACGCCCAGAACCATTATTAGCGCATAGCTTCGAACATACCCATTTTGGATTGAACGCAGAGCGGAAGAAATGGTTTGGATGACCCAGCCAACGCTTCGAACCAGGCCATCAATAACTTTGTAATCAGTAATTACAAGGCCTGCGGTTAACTTCTGGCCCGGGCGCATCAATACTGCTTCATTAAATGAATCTTGATAAAGATCTTTACGTGCTGCTTTTGTAAATATTGAAACATCCAACGGTGCGATAAGCGGAACTGTGCGATATTTCAAAACTGCAAATGCGACGCCGATTGCAACAAAAACTAGCGCCATTGTCGAGACAACTAATGGTGGCAAGAACTCTTCGGAATGGTGTTCATGGTGTTCATTAACAACTGGCTGTAGCCAATTAACAAGCGCACTTCCAGAATTTAGTAAGAATCCGGATGTAACAGAACCGATTGCCAGGATGGCCATTGGTGCCCACATTAAGATTGGAGATTCGTGTGGATGAGCGTTCTCATCCCAGCGTTTGGTTCCAGCGAAAGTTAAAACCATTACGCGAGTCATATAGAAAGCAGTTATTGCGGCGCCAAGAAGCGTTGCACCACCTAATAAAATTCCTTCAATTCCCCCTGCATTAAATGCGGTTTCAATAATTTTATCTTTTGAATAGAAACCAGCGAATGGTGGAACTCCAAGAATTGCTAAATATCCAAGTCCAAATGTTGCAGCAGTTATCGGCATTACTTTACGGATTGCGCCATAACGTCGCATGTTCACTTCATCGTTCATTCCGTGCATTACGGAACCAGCACCAAGGAACATTCCAGCCTTGAAGAAGCCATGAGTTAAGAGGTGCATGATTGCAAAGGCGTAACCAACTGGACCAAGTCCAGTTGCAAGAATCATGTAACCAATTTGCGACATCGTTGATGCGGCAAGCGCTTTCTTAATATCATCTTTTGCGGTACCAATTAAGGCACCAAACAACAGCGTAATAGCGCCAACGATTACAACCATTAACTGTGCAGTTGGTGAAGCATCGAAAATAAAATTAGAACGGGTTATTAAGTAGACGCCTGCAGTAACCATCGTCGCTGCGTGGATAAGTGCAGATACTGGAGTCGGACCAGCCATCGCATCACCAAGCCAGGATTGCAATGGGAATTGCGCAGATTTTCCAGCCGCGGCCAATAACAACATTGCACCAATTGCAGTTAAGGCGCCAGCAGATGCGCCAGAAGCGCCTTCTTTAACGCCAGCGAAAGTGACCGTTCCAAATTGTGTAAATGCGATCATGATTGCAAGTGATAAACCAAGGTCACCAACGCGGTTAGCAACAAATGCCTTCTTGGCCGCAGTTGCGTATGCCGGCTTTTGATTCCAGAAACCAATTAATAGGTATGAAGCAAGGCCTACACCCTCCCAACCAACGTAAAGATTTAAATATGAATCACCAAGCACTAGGAGCAACATCGCAGCAATGAATAGGTTTAAGTAGGCGAAGAAGCGTCTGCGGTCGTGGTCGTGGGACATATAAGCGATGGAATAGATATGTATAAGTGTTCCAACACCAGAAATTAGGAGCACGAAGCAGATTGAAAGTTGATCTAAAAGCAGTGAGGCATCAACTTGGAAGGTGCCAACTGAGATCCATTCAAATACTTTTTGGGTAGCAGCACGGGCTTCACCGTCGCGGCCCTGCATTGCGAAGAATTCAGCCACGCCAATTACAAAAACTGAGCCTGAAATCAACGTTGCGAAGATATGGCCCCACTTATCTGCGATGCGACCCAAAAGCAGAAGCAAGGCAGCGCTAAAAAGTGGAAGGGCGATTAAATAAACCAAATTTGTGCTTGTAGTCATCAACGCTTCAACAAACTAGCATCATCAACAGATGCTGATCGACGGGAGCGATAAATCGTAACGATAATCGCTAGGCCAACTACGACTTCACAAGCAGCAACAACCATTGTGAAGAATGATGCAACTTGCCCAGAAAGATTTCCATGAATCCTTGAGAAAGTTACGAAAGCTAAATTTGCGGCGTTAAGCATGAGTTCAATGCACATAAAAACTACGATTGCATTTCTGCGTATAACAACGCCGATTGCGCCAATAGTAAATAGAAGTACGGAGAGGTAAATGTAATTTGCGATATCCATTTAATCCTCCTCTACTTCTTTTACTTCAAGTTCAAAGGGCTTTGAAGTGAGCATGTCGCCGCGGGCTTCAAGTGTCGCGGAAACAGAAGAAGGAGCCGGGGTTCCGTCAGGCAAAAGTCCTGGAACATCAACCGCGTTATGGCGGGCATAAACACCAGAACTAGGAAGTCCGGCCGCTGTAGCAAGAGATGCGCCACGGAATCTTGCGATTGATTGATCGCGCTGTGCTGTGCGCGATTTTGTTGCTGTGCTGTGCCCTAGAACCATTGCACCAAGCGCTGCAGTAATAAGTAAGGCCGAAACAACTTCAAAGGCCCAAACATATTTTGTGAAAAGCTCTTCCGCAATTCCTTGAACATTTCCTGCCGAGTTTGCATCTTGAAGTCCAATTGTTTCAACCCCAAGTGTTGCCCGGTTTACAAGCGAGATAATTAGTCCGCCAAGGCCAACCGCGGCAACGATAGAAGCAACTCGTTGACCCCGAATATTTTCAATTAATGAATCAGAACTATCAACACCGACAAGCATAAGAATAAATAGGAAGAGCATCATTACCGCGCCGGTATAAACAATTACTTGAACAATTCCAAGGAAGAGCGCATCTTGCGCAATATAGAAAATCGCCAAGGTAATCATTACCCAGGCGAGTAGTAGCGCAGAGTGAACAGCTTTTTTTACAAAGAGCATTCCGAGCGCCGATACAACCGCTAGTGGCGCCAATATCCAAAACATAATTGCCTCTGGTTGCAGAGTTTTTCCTACCTCAAGTGCGAGGTTAACCATTCAAGTCACCTTTGACTTCACCACGGTAGTAATCAATATGGGTTTTTCCTGGTGCCATTGGATGCGGAGGTTGCAATTGGCCAGCTCGCAATGGAGCAAGGAGATCTTCTTTCTCAAAGATTACTTTTGCGCGCGTATCATCGGCCAGTTCATATTCATTCGTCATGGTAAGTGCGCGCGTTGGGCAGGCTTCGATACATAAGCCACAGAAAACACAACGTAAATAATTAATTTGATAAACCTTGCCGTATCGCTCCCCCGGTGAATAGCGCTCCTCTTCAGTATTGGATTCACCTTCAACAAGAATCGCATCTGCAGGGCAAGCCCAGGCACAAAGCTCGCAACCAATACATTTTTCCAAACCATCGTCATAGCGATTTAATTGGTGGCGACCATGAAAACGTTCAGCTGTTGGTTCTTTAACTTCTGGGTATTGAACCGTATTAACTTTCTTAAACATCGTAATTAACGTCACCCAGAAGCCTTGAAGTTGGGCAAAGAAACTCTTTGCATCCTGGTTTTCTATTGGTTTATTTGCCTTTGCAGCTGCGGTTAAACCGAGATCAGTTGAACGCGGAGTTAATGG
>CANNIM010000037.1 GCA_947505195.1 Actinomycetota bacterium | reverse complement strand
GGCATCACCTCTGAGATAAGTAGACCACTCTCACTGATCTCGGAAAACAACTTCTCATGTACCGCTGGGTAATTCTTATTAAATCCCCCACCAAGAACCGCAACGGTAATTCCTTCACCCACTAAACAACCCTTATGTGCCGCAGCATCAATTCCAATTGCTCCGCCACTTACAACGGCCCATTCATGATCAGCAACTCCAACTCCAAAATCCCCAGCGATACGAACTCCGTATTGTGTTGGATTTCTTGTTCCGACTATTGAAATTGAGTTAACCAAATTTGGTAAGTACTCCCGCTGGCCTTTAATTAGGAGCGCAATCGGTGGCGCCGCTAAATCATTTAGTGAAATCGGCCAGTCGAAATCCTCTGGAGTAAGAATGAACGCACCAGCTTTCGCAATTTCTTCTAAAACTTCTTCTCCAGAACTCTGACTTATTCGTTCTCTAATCTTGCCCGCAGCGTTGTACTCTCCTGCAACTAATCGATCACGCACTTCAATAGCGCCGAACTTTGAAATCTCTTCATACCAAGGAATCGAGCCACCTTCGATTGCTGCAAATAATTGAGCCCGTGCCAAAGTATTAATCATGCAAGAAGTTCCATTCCTTCTCTTAACCGAAAAGCGGCTTCAACATCATCGCGATTTGGGATTATGTGGCCATTTGAATCAGCGATACTCCACGAAATTCTCAAAACTTTATGAAATCCACGGGCGCTAAGACGTTCATTATCTAATTCAGTATGCAGGAAATTCATCCCCAATTTCTCCGCTCTAAATCTTTTTCTTAGCTGACTTGGCGGAATCTGTGAATTCAATTTCCAAGCGCAGTCTGAGAATCTTGAATCCGCCATTGCTCGTGCCTCAATCACTCGTTGTCGCACAACTTCACTTGATTCTCCGAGTTGATCACTTGCCATTTCAATTCGGCTTGGTGAATCCACGAAGACACGAATGTCAATTCGATCTAAAAGCGGACCTGATAGCCGCTGTAGGTACCTACGAATTGCTAGCTGGGTACATGTACAACTTCTTCCGCGGCCGCTAAATCGACCACAAGGGCAAGGGTTGGCTGCTAGCACCAACATAAATCTTGCAGGATATGTAACTGAACCAACTGCTCTTGAGATTGTCACGCTTCCAGATTCAAGTGGTTGGCGAAGTGAATCCAATACTCCTCGTGCGCATTCCGGTGCCTCATCGATAAAGAGAACGCCCTCATGTGCAAGAGATGTTGCACCAGGACGAATTGCATGTGCCCCGCCACCAATCATCGCTGGCGCAGTTGTTGTGTGATGGGGCGCGACAAATGGTGGCAACTTCGAAAGCAATTCGCGATCTAATAGCGTTCCTGCAATTGAATGAATTGCGGTGACTTCCAATATTGATTCTTCAGTAAGTGGTGGAAGTATCGAGGGGATTCGCTCAGCCAACATTGTCTTTCCAGTTCCCGGTGGACCTATAAAAAGAAGATGGTGGCCACCGATAGCCGCTATCTCTAACGCTCGGCGTGCCCCAACTTGTCCTGCAACATCACGCAAATCCAAGAAGTAATCGGAATCAGTCGCGGTTATAGCTTCCGGAGATTCTGGCACTTCTCCGCTTCGCAAGTAATTAAGGGCGTCAGTCAACGATGAAATTGCGATGACTTTAATTCCGGAAACACATTTAGCTTCCGCATAATTCTTAAATGGAACTAGCGCTCTTTGAAAGCCGCGTTTCTTTGCTGCTAGGACTGCCGGCAAAACTCCGCGAACTTCGCGAACTTGGCCATCTAACGAGAGTTCACCCAAATAGATACATACTCCTGGTTCATCTTTTGGAACTTGCCCTTGAGCCATCAACAAAGTGATTGCAATTGGCAAATCAAATGCTGAACCACTCTTAGGTAACCATGCTGGTGATAGCGATACCGTTACTTTTTTATTCGGCCAAACTTCCCCACTATTTACTAGCGCGGCGCGAACTCGATCCTTTGATTCATTTAAAGCGGCATCTGGTAATCCAAGGAGTATGTATCCCGGTAAACCATCGGAGATATCAACTTCTACATCGATTAGATTTCCAGTCAGTCCGGTAAGCGAAACGCTGGACGTTAAAGCTAGCGCCATTACAGAACTGCAATTCGGTAATCTATTTCAAAATTCTCGCCCTTTGAAATCAATACTGCAGCGGCATCAATCCGATATTCAAAACCCCATCTATGGTGAATTGTCAGCCAAGCCAGTGCCAACCGCTGCAAGCGATAAGCCTTCTCCCTTGTAATTGCTTCGAGCGGATGTCCAAAGGCGATACTGGTTCTAGTTTTAACCTCGATGAAAACGACTACCCCGTGCTCTGAAATCGCTACTAAATCAATCTCACCCTCTTTGATTCGCCAATTACGATCCAAAATCTCGTAATTCTTTGCTACTAAATACTTGGCAACAAAATCTTCACCAAGAGCGCCTATTAATTGTTTTGTCCCCATAGAAGGGCGAGGTTAAAGTATTGAAGAGTTCGCACCGTTCGTTTTCAGGTTGACTGTGGAACCTTAACGATTGTTAATAAGTGCAGCGATATTGGCAAATGATTTGCGATGGATATCGGTTACACCAAGTTCTTTGAGGGCCTTGGTGTGCGCCGCTGTTATATATCCCTTATGTTTTGCAAGGCCATATCCCGGGTATTTCGCATCCAACTTAATGAGTTCTCGATCTCGATATACCTTTGCCAATATAGAAGCCGCACTGATTGAAATTGCTACCTGATCGCCTTTCCAAACGGCAAGATTTGGAATTGCCAGGCCTGCGATTGGGTAACCATCGGTCAACACATAATCTGGGACCACATCCAGTGAATTAATTGCCCGACGCATGCCTTCTAGATTTGATTTATGTAACCCGAATTCATCAATCTCGGCAACTGAAATATCAATTATCGAATAACTAAGGGCTTGTTCAATTACAACATCGAAGAGCTCTTCACGAACTTTTTCCGACAACTCTTTGGAATCACGCACTTTAGAAAGTTCAGGTGCGAATGGGTCTTTAAGAATTACTGCAGCGACTACAAGTGGTCCGGCACAAGGACCGCGCCCTGCTTCATCCACACCAGCAATCTGCTTAATGCCGGATGCGATTAGCGTGGACTCGATATGTTTCATTACTTTGTTTTGTTAACAACAACCTTAGATAAATCGCTGCCAACGCTTAGAAACTTGATGTGGTTGAAGGGCCAAACAACGAATGTTGCGCGCCCAACAACCGAACTCACGGGAACCAGTCCCTTGTGAATGTCATCGGTATGAAATCTGGAATCTGCACTTGCGCCACGATGGTCACCCATCACCCAAATATATCCCTTTGGAACTTTGACTTTGAAATCGCTATCACTCGGTTTATCTCCAGTGAAGATGTAGGGCTCTTTTACTGAAATTCCGTTAACAGTTAAGAAACCTTTGGCATCGCAACATGTGACTGTGTCGCCACCAACACCGATAGTTCGTTTTATTAAATATTGCTTTGCTGGATCTGGAAGAACTCCGACCGCTACCAAAGCGCTTTTAACGGTTTGAACTACCTTCGGATCCGCGCTCTCAGCAGGAGCACCTAACCAGCCAGAAGTATCACGGAAAACAACAACTTCTCCGCGCTTGATCTCACTGAAATAACTTGCAAGCTTATTGACTGCAATTCGATCACCGATTTGTAAGGTGTTCTCCATCGAGCCAGATGGAATAAAGAAGAAGTGGATAAAGAAAGTTTTAACAATTACGGAGACGACTAATGCCGAAACTATGATTATTGGAAGTTCGCGAAGTAGCGAACCTTTCTTTGGGGCGCGCATTTAGATTAAACGCACTTGGAAGATGCTTAAGCTTCTTTAGTTGTTTCGACAGCTGCTTCAGTTGTTTCGACAGCTTCAGCAACTTCTACAACCTCTACGCTCTCAATAACTTCAACCGCTTCAATAACAGGTGCCGCGATTACATCTTCAACAATAAACTCGCCGCCAACTCCACGACGCTCTTTAATCTTTGATGCCTTACCGCGAAGTTCGCGTAGGTAGTAAAGCTTGGCGCGACGAACATCTCCGCGACGGACCATTTCGTACTTTTCAATAACTGGTGTGTGAACTGGGAAGGTACGTTCTACTCCGACACCGTATGAAAGCTTGCGGATTGTGAAAGTCTCACGAACACCGGCGCCTTGGCGACGGATTACTAAACCTTGGAAAACCTGGATACGGCTCTTGGCACCTTCGATAACGCGAACGTGAATCTTGATTTCGTCTCCGGAACGGAAGGTTGGAACATCGGAGCGAAGTGATGCGGCATCTACCGCGTCTAACACGTTCATGGCATTTCCTTTTCGTTAGTGGTTCTTAAATAATTCTTGGACCAAAGTCGTATCTTGCCACAGCCACCCCCATCCGACCAATTCGGGGCACTTAGCCGATCTCGGAAACCAGCCTTGCGTGCAGGTGTGGCCCCGCGGCTATAACCATCTCCTTGCCCGCTGGGCCGCCATTTCGGCCAGTTAAAAGCGCTCCGGACTCGGTGGCAATTAATCCGCCAGCAGCGATATCCCATTCATTTAATCCGAGTTCGTAAAATGCATCAAGGCGACCCATTGCAACTAAACATAAATCTGCAGCACCGGCGCCAATACGACGTATGTCGCGAATCTCTAAAAGTAATTTCGAAACAATTCTTGCTTGATCTGCTCGGTCTGCAACA
Organism: Actinomycetota bacterium; assembly: GCA_947505195.1. Classification (GTDB taxonomy): domain Bacteria; phylum Actinomycetota; class Actinomycetes; order Nanopelagicales; family Nanopelagicaceae; genus AAA044-D11. The sequence continues at coordinate 2,900 of CANNIM010000037.1, read as the reverse complement.
TCGTATGAAAAGCCAGTACCAATTAGCGCGCGATTAAATTCAACTGGGTCATTACATTTGATTGGCTTGCCGTTGCAAGTTGCACCGCCGCCATTTGTTGCGCTCCATAACGAATTAATAGAAGGTGCATAAACAACTCCGACTTGCACCCCGTCGCTATCTTTCGCCGCGATGCTTACATTCCAACCCGCGATTCCATAGAAATAATTAACTGTTCCATCGAGCGGATCGATTACCCAAGTTACCCCTGATTTCGATGGGATTGCAGAACCCTCTTCGCCAATAATTCCATCATCTGGTCGGGCTCCTAGAATCTTTGAAACGATTAACTTCTCGCTGGCCAAATCCATCTGGGTTGCAAAATCTATTGCCGAGGACTTGGTCTCAAGATCAAAGACATCAGGTCTGGCCATTAATAATTCGCCCGCTGATTTTGCGATGGTTATTGCTAGTTCCAGCAGCTCGGCTTTAATTTCACTCTTCACTGGAGAATTTAACCACTCGTTGCTACCCACTTTTACTCACCCCCTGTGGCAGAGTTATGCCCGTGAGCGATGAATTAACCGGAAAGCCAGCCGAGCTCCAACTCGTTGGTCGTGCAACCGATGGCTCAGCTATCGAGTTAACAGATGGTTCTGGCGCAAAGTTTTCATTGCCAATTACAGATGCTCTTAAATCAACAATCGTGCAACCTCGCTTAGTCTCTGTTGCACCGATTGATGAGCGACCTACTTTTGGAGTCAAAGAGATTCAGGCACGTCTACGTGGTGGCGAAAGTTTAGGTTCGATCTCTAGAACAACAGATTGGTCACTTGAGAAAATTGAGAAATTTGCTGGGCCAATTCTGCAAGAGCGCGCATATGTAATTGACACTGCACTTAAATCTAATTTGCGTCGCGAGGCTTCATCGCCAATTTTGAGTGAAGCAACTTTCGTTCAACTTTCAAACCACGGCGTGGATATGGAAAAGGTTGAATGGAATACCCACCGAAATGCTGATGGCACATGGAACATCGTTGTCCACTATCCAAATATTGATGGAACAGCAGAAGCTAACTGGACTTTCGAATTAGGTAATCGCATTCTCACCGCGCAAGATGATTCTGCAAGATGGATTGCTGGGGATGCGAGGGAAACTCGCAATAGAACCCAGAGTCATGGCTTTATAAATTCGGCAGAGCCAACACCATTTGCCCCAACCACTCCGCCACCACCAGCACCAAGACTTGTTGCGGTTCGTGAAGAAGTCACTGTTATTGAAATCATGGATGAAGTCAGTCAAGATGAAGAGTACTTCGCAGAAGAGCTAGATATTGAAGTTGTAGACGAATCTGATTCAGTTCAAGATGGCGTTGTTAAGCGTCCGAAACTTCCATCATGGGATGACATCATGTTCGGTGGCTCAAAGACCGAGGATGAATAACTCTTAATTTTGAATTGTAAGTAGTGGAATATCCACCTCTGCTATACCCGTTCCGCCATGGTGGCCAACCATCTTGCTCTCTTCTTTTATTCGGCCTGGATCAATAAAAATGGCTTCCGCTTTTGCAATGGCAATAAAATCGCCCATCCGCTCACTGCTGTCTAAGGATGTGACCGCGCCAAATAACTTTGTCGCAATCGCTTCATCGCGACTGAAAACTTCGACCTTATTTCCCAAGGTTTCTCGCCAAATCGCAACAGTTTCATTAATTGCTCCAGCTGCTACATACATATGACGGGCTCTTGGTTCCCCACCGACCAGAGTTACATTTTTCATTAAATTGTTATCTTGGCCCAAAATAATCTTCTCACCCACATTGATCATTCCGTGATCTGCAGTAACCCATAACCGGGTTCCCTTAGGCAATCGATCTCGAAGTCCGGTAATTAATTCAGCTACAACGGATAACGCAATCAACCATTTCTCTGAACCCACACCATCATCGTGGCCTGCGGCATCTAAATTATTAAGGTAAACATAGGAGAATGAAGGCGATAATTGCATTGCCAACACTGTGTTCTCGATAATTTCGGTAATTTGATTTGCGCCAAGATAATTAGCGCCTCGAAGCGCCGCTTGGGTAAATCCTGAACCTTCATATCGCTTAGCTGCAATATGTGAAACCTGAATTCCTTCGGCTGCTGCGCGCTCGAAAAGAGTTGGAACGCTCTGCCAAATAACTGGATCTACTCGATCATCCCATTTAAGTGAATTCAGTAATCGACCCGGTTCCCCGCTTCGTGGAACTCGAACTGTGTATCCAAGCATCCCGTGTACTCCAGGAAGTGTTCCTGTTCCAAGTGATGAAAGATTTGTTGCCGTAGTGGATGGAAAATGTGAATCTAAATTTGGAAGTGAATTGAGTTCCTTAAAAATTGGAAATTGTGCGCCATATTGTTCTAAGAGTTCCGCGCCCATTCCATCGATAAGTAATAAGCATTCCCGAGCGCCTGGATTTTCAGCGATTCCAAGTTCATTTGTAGCGCCCGAAACCTTCAGGGAGGCGAAAATGGAATTTGATAACGCAGCCAAATTCCGTGGATTCATGGCGCTATCTTGCCCTAACTTGATTAAACCTGTTTAACACCTGCGCAAATCCCTGCGGTAATGTGCGCTGGTGATTAAATATTCGAAGGAAGTTACTGCCGCTAAGAGTCAAGGCCGGCCAATTGTCGCTCTCGAATCCACAATTATTTCTCACGGCCTTCCCCGCCCAATAAATCTTGAAGTTGCAAATGAAGTCGAAGAGATTGTTAGAAATCAAGGAGCAACACCAGCAACAATCGCGATTATCGATGGTGAAATTTTTGTTGGCCTAGAAGCAGATCAACTGGTTCGAATTGCAAATGACGACAATATTGTTAAAGCCTCCACTCGCGATCTCGCAATAATTTGCGCAACCGGAAAGAGTGCGGCT